>CAZTEJ010000033.1:0-10318 GCA_964612605.1 uncultured Clostridium sp.
CAAATGTTGCACCAATTTTAGTTGATTTTATATCTAGTAGTGATATAGATGGTGCAGTCGTGTTACCGGCTAATGTTGATATTAAAGAATTAAATGGTCATTATGATGGAACTAATTTTATGCCACCAAAATGGCTTGATGAAATATTAAGTACAAACACTAATAAGATTTTAGTAATAGATAAAATTGATTCAATAGCAAAAGAAGAGCAACTAAAATTTTGTGAATTGTTAGAGTATAGAAAAATATCTACTTTTGAATTACCAAAAAATTGTGTGGTAATTGTAACTGCAAATGAGATTAATAAAGATATGATAAATGAAGAAATATTTTCATTAGTTGCGTGTATTTGAGGTATATGTTATGAAATATGATATTGAGGCTTTAAAGAGAAAAATGCTTGTTAAATATCCTTTTTTTGGTAGTGTAGTAGCAG
The DNA here is from genome assembly GCA_964612605.1 of uncultured Clostridium sp. Lineage (GTDB taxonomy): Bacteria > Bacillota_I > Bacilli_A > RF39 > UBA660 > CAG-533. The sequence goes on from CAZTEJ010000033.1 coordinate 437, forward strand.
GTGTTGATTATAAAGAAAGCAAGGATATACCAAAAGCAGCTACTGATGGGAAAATAATTTATTATAATCCTAAATATTTAGAGAGTTTAAGTGTTGAAGAACAAACTTTTATATTCGCTCATGAAGTATGCCATATTGCGTTTAATCATATTTTAAGAAGTGAGGGTAAAGATCATTATGTTTGGAATATTGCTACTGATGGTGTTATTAATCAATTTTTAAAAAGAGATGGATTAAAAATGCCACTGGGGTTAGTTGATATTGAGGAAGCTATTAATTATGATGCTGAATTGTTGTATGAAAAATTATTACAAGAAAAACAGAATAATCAACAGCAGTCGCAATCACAACAACAAAATAGTTCTTGTGGTGGAAGTTCACAAGAACAAGGTGATGGTGGAGCAGGTGAAGAATCACAGGATAAAGAAAATAAACAAGACGATACTCATAGTATGTGGGAACAAGCGGTTAAAAAACATAAAGAAGAGCAAGTAAGGTCTGATAATAAAGACGGTTTATCAGATAAAAAAAAGAGTGAATTTGAAAAGAAACAAGAAGAGTTAGAGGATATGGGTGAAAAAGATGCTTTTAAAAAGAATCTTGAAGATAAGAAAAAGCAACTTGAAGAATTAAAGGAAGCAATTTCTAAACAAGTATCACAAGCAGGAAATTTAACAAATGGAGATGTTAGAATAATTAATGATATTGGTAGAGCTAAACCAATAGTTGATTGGAGATATATTTTAAGAGAAGCAATTAAATATGATTTAGATTGGTCGTATAAAAACGCTACTATTGAAGATGGTGTTGTAAGTGCTAATTTAGAGGAGCAACCAATGCCAGAAACTGAGATAGTTTTAGATACAAGTGGTTCAATAAATGAAACATTATTAAAGAATTTTTTAAGAGAATGTAAAAATATTTTACAACATACTAAATTAAAAGTAGGATGTTTTGATACAAAATTTTATGGTTTTCATGATATAAGAACTGAAGATGATATAGAAAACATGAAATTTGTTGGTGGCGGAGGAACTAACTTTGATGTAGCAGTCAGTGCCTTCTCAAGAAGAGTAGAAAATAAAATAATTTTTACAGATGGAGATGCTCGTATGCCAATTACACCACTTGATGCAATATGGATCGTGTTTAGTGGAAGAAAAATTAACCCTAAGGGTGGAAAAGTAATCCTAATAGATGATGAACAGTTAGATAGATTATATTCTTATCAACAAGATAGTTCTTATAGGGGAAAACGTCTATAAAGCAAATATATTTGATTTATTTAAAAGAAATTTAAAAAATATAGTTATTGGAAATAATATAAGTAGAATCTGAAACAAGAATCAGATTCTTTTTTAGTTAAAAATGTGATAAAATATAATTATAATATTAAAAAAATAAAGTAAATTTTAAATCAATCTTGTATATATATAAGTAGAGGGTGAGAAGATGGAAGATATAAAAAATCTTATTAATGAAATAATTAAATTAAATCAAATAGAATATAAAAGCATACAAAAAGAAATTAATACAATTATTATAAATAATATAAAAGATATTAATATAATAGAAAAACTATTCGATAGATTATTAAATTTATTATTTATAGACCCAAACATCATTAAAGAAACCTATTATGTTTTATTAGATTATTATAAAACTATAAACGAAGAATACGCAACAGAATACGAAAAATTATGGATAGAACAAACAAATCAAGATAATAACAAAATAATTAGTAAAAAAAGGAAGTGAATTAACCATGTTAAATACCAAATATAAAAAACAAATAAATAAAGTAGAAGAAATATTATCAAAGTTTCCAGAAAGATGTAGAAATAATTTTTATCTAAATCTAAAAACTCTAAAAATAAATGAAGAACATTCTAACACTAATGTTTTAGGAAATTACAATCCTTTAACAAATACCATCACACTATATGATGATACATCATTACACCATGAATTATTTCATATGGCGTTTCATAACCCAAATAATTATGGAAAAGAAGTAGGAGATAAAGAATATACAGATAATGGAATATCATTAAAACAAGGAAATATTATTTTTGGCCATGCTTTAACCGAAGGATTTGCTGAATACTTAAATAGAAAGTGTAAATCTAATAAAGGAAAACAATTTGAATATTATTTCGCAGATCTATTAATTTCAATATATGGTGAAGAAATATTAGAATATCCATTAGAAAATAACCCAATTGATTTTTTAGAAAATGAAAAATTTAATAACATATTAGAATACATTAATAACTTAGATCAATTAGAAGAATTATTCACAAATGTTAAATTTATTGCTGCTAGTGAAACAGTAATAAAAGAAATTATAAATAAAAAAGATAATGATATTATAAATAATTTTAAAGAACTGATATATTCAGCAAAAATAGGAATACCATCTATAACATTAAAGTTATTTAATATTATTATTACTGAATTTAATTCATATCAAAATCCAAATATAAGTAGTAAAAAATTTATAGAAAAAATAGAAGAATTTTGTTATAATGAAGACTATATCGCAGTTTTTAGATTAAGTTCCAATAACACTTTAAAGAATGAAATTTTAAATTTAAGAACCAAAATAAAAGAAAATACAGAAAGAAAATATTAAATAATGAAAAATATAACCAACTTAAATATTAATTTATTGAATACGATTTATTTAAGAACCTCTACGCCTTATTTTATAAGGGATTACAAGGATTTTGATATTGTATATTATGTATAAAAAATAATAAAAAATAGATAGGAATTAGAGTGGTGATTACACGTTTAAGAACATAAAGAAAGAGGTGAATATATAGATGAAAAATAATATAATTGATGTACAAAATATTAAAGTAAATATAACAAATGTTAATGATAATGATTATATTTGTATTTCTGATTTTGCAAAATTTAAGGAAGGAAAATCAGCATCAGATGATATAATTAGAAACTGGTTAAGAAATAGAATTACATTAGAATTTTTGGGAACATGGGAATCAATATACAATCCTAATTTTAATTCCGTCGAATTCGACGGGTTTAGAAAAAATGCTGGTCTTCATACTTTCACCTTGAGTGTTACAGAGTGGTGTGAAAAGACTAATGCAATTGGTATGTAATCTAAACGTGGTAAACATGGAGGAACATATGCACATAAAGATATTGCTTTTGAATTTGCTTCAGCAATTAGTCCTGTTTTTAAATTATATTTAATAAAAGAATTTGAAAGATTAAAAGAATTAGAAAATCAAAATAGAGAATGGGATATAAAAAGAATACTAACAAAAAATAATTATTTAATACAACCGCTAAGGAATGGAGAAAGCTCAATCCAGTTTTAGCTAAAACTTCTAATATAAGAGATTATGCTTCAATAAATGAATTAACCGTGTTATCTAATTTAGAAACACATAATGCAGAAATGATTAAAGAAGGAAAAAGCAAAGAAGAAAGATTTGAAATATTGAATCAAATTGCTAAATATCAATTAAATATATTAAACAATGCTGAAAAGATAAAATTATTAGGAAATAATAAATAGGAAGTGAGAGATTATGGAAGATTTAAAAACAATTAATATTAATTCATATCCCGGTCATATGAAAAAAACCAAAGAACAAGTAATTAAACTAATGCCAGTTATAGACTTAGTACTAGAAATAATAGATGCAAGAATACCTTATTCTTCAAAGATTAAGGATATTGATAATATCATAAAAAATAAAGAAAGAATACTTATAATGAGTAAGAAAGATTTATGCGATACAGAACAAACAAATAAATGGATTAAATACTACGAAAACCAAGGATACAATACAATACTAGTTAATCTAAATGACAATAACGATTACAAAAAAGTTATTAATCTTATTAACAAAGTAGCAGAAAAAATAAATGAAAAAAGAAAAATTAAAGGCTTAAAAGAAAAAGAACTAAATGTCTTAGTCATTGGAATACCAAACGTAGGAAAAAGTACACTAATTAATAATCTAGCCGGAAAAAAAGTAGCAAAAACAGGAAATATGCCAGGAGTAACTAAAAATACAGTATGGTTAAAAACAAAACACAAAGTACTAATATTAGATACCCCAGGAATACTATGGCCAAAATTTGAAGAACAAACAGTCGCACTTAACCTATGCGCATTTAACGCCATTAAAGAAGATAATACACCACTAATTGATGTTGCAATCTATATCTTAAAAACATTAAATAACAAATATCCTAATATATTATTAAATAGATTCAAAATAGAAAAGTATGATGATAATTCATTTGATATAATTGGCAAAAACATAGGAGCAAGAAAAAATAACGAAACAGACTACAAAAGAGTTGCTAAATACATTATTAACGAAATAAAACAAGAAAATATAAAAGGAATTACATTTGATTATGAATAACATGTTAGAATATGAAAATAAATTATACAACGAAGGATATAAAAACATAGCCGGAGTAGACGAAGTAGGAAGAGGTCCCTTAGTAGGACCAGTCGTAACCGCAGCCGTTATACTTCCACAAGGATACTTTAACGAAAACATAAAAGATTCAAAAAAATTAACAGAAAAGAAAAGAAACGAATTATTTGATATTATAATGAAAGATGCTATCTCAGTATCTATAGGTATAAAAGATAATAAAGTAATAGATAAAGTTAACATATACGAAGCAACAAAACTTGCTATGTACGAAGCAATAAACAACTTATCAGTAAAACCAGATTACATACTTATAGACGCAATGAAACTTGAAAACCTAAAAGTACCTTACGAACCAATAATTAAAGGAGATGCCAAAAGCCAAACAATCGCAGCCGCATCCATAATAGCAAAAGTAACTAGAGACAACATGATGTATGATTTAGACAAAAAATATCCCGAATACGGATTTAGTAAACATAAAGGATACCCAACCAAAGCTCACCTAGAAGCAATAAAAAAATACGGCGTACTTGACAATTACAGGTTTACTTTTGGGCCAGTACGTGATTTAATATTAAATGGTGAGAGAAGTGAAGGAAAAATTAGAAAGACGAATATTTAAAAATTGTGTGAGTTTCGGATTCTTAATTTTCTTGAATGAAATAATAATTAGAATATGTACTAATAATATAATAATAGATTGGAATACATTAAGAATACTAATAAGTTCTATAATATATGGAATAATAATAACCTTAATATCATTAATATTCAAAAAAGATAATAAAATATATAAAACAATAGTAGCGTCATTCCTAGCAATATATTCATGGATCGAAATCAATCTATACGAATATCTAGGATTTTTCATGGGAATAGGTAATGCAGAACAAGGAACAAAAGTAATAGACTATATAAAAGAATATATTGCCGCAGCAAAATGGCAAAGTTATTTATTATTTGTAATACTAATAATATATTTAATATACATATGGATAATAGAAAAAATAATAAAAAGAAAAAAACTAAATAAAACAACATACTTTAAATTTACAATAATAAATCCTAAAAGAAATATAAAAATAATAATATATACCATAATAATATTAATGCTATTAATAACAACATATTACTACACATTAAAATCAAAACACATGCAAAACGAATTACAATATACCGATAATATAACCTTGATTATTAATGGCGATAATCCAAATATATACGTAAGTAGATTCGGATTATATACTTATGGAATAAATGATATAATAACAAATATATTTAACATAAATATAGAAAATACCAATGAAAATAATGAAGACAATATAGAAAATATAATAACAGATAGAGAAATAGACGATACCGCATGGAATAATCTAATAGAACAAGAAACAGATAAAACATTAAATAAATTAAACAATTATTTCATCAATAGAACTATTACCAGTACAAACGATAAAACCGGAATATATGAAGGAAAAAATTTAATAGTTATATTACTAGAATCAACAAACTATATAGCAATAAACGAAGAAAGATATCCTACCATATATAAACTATGGAGTGAAGGAACATCATTTAGAAATAACTACAGTCCTAGAAATAACTGCGCAACAGGAAACAACGAAATGACAGTTATGAACGGATTATATAGTATCAATCAAACCTGTACCGTAAATAAATATAAAAATAATATCTATCCAGAATCACTATTTAATATGTTTAACGATTTAGGCTACGTTACAACAAGCTATCATGACTATGCCGATCATTACTACTCAAGAAAAACAATTCATAAAAATATGGGAAGTAGTCAGTACTATAACGCATCAGACCTAGGAATAAACTATAGCAGTGAATACAAAGAATGGCCTAGTGATATTGAACTAATAGAAACAAGTACATCAAAATTTATTAATGAAGACCATTTTATGGTATTCCTATCAACAGTAACAACCCATCAACCATACGGAGTAGATAGTGAATATGGTAATAAAAATTTAGATTTATTAGAAGATCTAGATTATGATATAACAGTAAAAAGATATATGTCAAAAATGTATGAACTTGATAAAGCTTTAGAACTATTATTAGAAGAACTAGAAAATGCCGGTAAACTAGAAGACACCGTAATTGCACTCTTTGGAGACCATTACCCATATGGATTAAATAAAGATGATATATCCGAAGTATTAGGTTACAACGTTAATGTAAACAATGAAATGGATAGAACACCAATGATAATATATAATGCCGGACAAGAACCAGAAATAGTAGAAGAATATACAAGTCTAATAGACTTATTACCAACTCTTCTTAATATGTTTGGAATAGACTATGATCCAAGACTATATCTAGGAAATGATATCTTTTCAAGCGAAGACCATAGAGCTTATTTTGCCGACGGATCATGGCAAGATGAAATAGGTTACTACAACGCATCAAAAGGAACATTTACTCCAATAAATCCAGAAATAACATATACAGCAGAAGAAATAAATCAAATAAATAAAGAAATTAATACCAAACAAAGCATGAGTGCTTTAGCAATAAAAAATGATTACTTTAATTATTTATTTAAAGAAATAGAAAAATATAAAACAAATGAAAGCGAGGAATAACATGAATTTAGTAATTGTAGAATCACCAAGTAAAACAAAAACCATTGGAAATTACTTAGGAAAAGATTACAAAGTAGTATCAAGTAAAGGACACATAAGAGACCTAGCAACTACGGGAAAATACGGACTAGGAATAGATGTAGAAAATAATTTTAAACCTAATTATACAACCATAAAAGGAAAAGGAAACATAATAAAAGAATTAAAAAAAGATGTAAAAAACAGCGATAAAATATATCTAGCAACCGATCCAGACCGCGAAGGAGAAGCAATAAGTTGGCACCTAAAAGATGCTTTAGGAATAAGCGATAAAGATTACGAAAGAGTAGTTTTTAACGAAATAACCCACGATGCCGTACTAAACGCCTTCAACGTACCTAGAAAAATAGACGATAATTTAGTTAAATCACAAGAAACAAGAAGAATGCTAGATAGAATCATCGGATTTAGATTATCAAAATTAATGCAATCTAAAACAGGAGGAAAATCAGCAGGAAGAGTACAATCCGTTGCCCTTAAACTAATCGTAGATAAAGAAAGAGAAATAGAAGCATTCATCCCCGAAGAATATTGGACAATAACAGCAAAATTAAGTGAATTTGATGCCGAATTAGAAAAATATAAAACAAAAAAAATAGAAGTTAAAACTGAAGAAGAAGCAAATAAAGTACTAGAATCATTATCTGATAAATTCAACGTTAATTCTGTTCTAAAAAAAGAAAAAAACAGAAAAGGAGTTATGCCTTTTACAACAAGCACCTTGCAACAAGCATGTGCTAACAAGTTAAATTTCGGAGCAAGTCGAACTATGAGAGTTGCTCAAAAACTATACGAATCAGTTGACCTAGGTAACGAATCCGTTGGTTTAATAACATATATGAGAACCGATAGTACAAGATTATCAAACGTGTTTATTGATGAAGCACATAAATATATTGAAGAAAATTTTGGAAAACAATATATAGGTTCCGTTAAAAAGAGTAAAGACAATAACAACGTACAAGATGCCCATGAAGCCATTAGACCAACCTCATTAAAAAGAACACCAGAATCAGTAAAACAATATTTAACAAGTGATGAATACAAAGTCTACGCTGTTATCTACGCAAGAGCGCTAGCCTCATTAATGTCAGATGCCAAAGTATTATCAACTACAATAATCCTTGAAAACAATAACTATTACTTTAAAGCAACAGGGCAAATAGAAACATTTGATGGTTTCCTAAAAGTATATAGAAAGTATATGGATATCAATGATACCATATTACCAGAAATAAATGAAAATAATATTTTAACCTCAAAAGAAATAACAAAAGAACAACACTTTACCAAACCACCAGCAAGATACACAGAAAGTTCATTAATTAAAGAATTAGAATCATTAGGTATAGGAAGACCATCTACATATGCCAAAATACTAGAAACAATTAAAGAAAGATCATACGTAAAATTAGAAGAAAAGAAATTTATTCCAACAGAAATTGGTATCGAAACAACAGATAAATTACAAGAATTCTTCTCAAGTATAATTAATGTAGATTATACAGCAAATATGGAAACAGATTTAGATTTAATAGCCGAAAACAAACAAGATAATATTAAAGTACTAAAAGATTTTTATAATATGTTCGAACCCCTTGTTAAACAAGCATTTAATGATATGGAAAAAAAAGCTCCAGAAATAACAGGAGAAAAATGCCCAGAGTGTGGATCAGATTTAGTAATACGAACCAGTAGATACGGTAAATTTACTGCATGTTCCAATTATCCTAAATGTAAATACATTAAACAAGAAGAAAGAAAAGAAGAAGAAATATGTAATTGTCCTTTATGCGAAGGTAAAATAATTGTTAAAAGAACAAGAAGAGGAAAAATCTTTTATGGATGCAATAACTATCCAACCTGCAATGTCGCATTATGGGATATGCCAACAGGTGAAAAATGTCCTGAATGTAATTCATTATTAGTTGAAAAAAATAAAAAAATAAAATGCAGTAGTTGTGATTATACAAAATAAGTATAATTTATTAAAAAATTACCATTATAATAATGGTGATTTTTTAATGGAAGAATATGAAATATTAAACTATGTTTATAAAAACGCAAAGATGGGAAGTAATAGTTGTACTTCTTTATTAAAAATGTTAGAAAATAAAGACAATAAGATAATAAATGTAGTAGAAGATATATTAAATAGCTATGATAACTTTCTAAATAAAACAAAAGAATTCCTAGAAGAAATAAATAAAGAAGGAAACACCATTAATCCATTTATAACATTAAGTGCCGATATGGGTATAAAAATGAAAGTAACAAAAGACAACAGCGATTCAGCTATAGCAGATATGTTAATTAATGGACTAACTAAAGGCGAAATAGAAATGACAAAGAAATTTAATATATTAGAAGACAATATTAATTCAAATATAAAAAAATTAGTAAGAGAATTTAAAGAATTTCATACAAATTCAATCAAAAAATTAAAAAAATACCTGTAAGTCAGCGAACAAATGTTCGGAATTGACTGGGGGGGGTATTATGGTAAAATTTCACTAGAAGATAGGTGAAATTTTTTAATGAAAGAAAAATTAGGAAGAAAAACGAAGATAATTATACTCATAATATGTATTATGCTAACCATCATAGGACTAACATACTCATTTATATCACCACTTATAAGTGGTGTAGAAACCGAATCAACCATCACTTTCAACAGCGGTACAATAAAAATAACATATAATCAAGAAAACAACATAACAGCTGAAAATATTATACCAGGATGGAAAGAAACCAAAACATTCACAGTAACCGGACTAAATAATACCATA
>CAZTEJ010000034.1:0-10252 GCA_964612605.1 uncultured Clostridium sp.
CGAAACAGATCGAATGGATATCCGCTTTGGATTACTGGACTTCTACGGAGGTCTTGGAGTGTCTGCCTAAAAGTATTGCCGATGGATTACAATCCAGCAGGTGCCTACAAGGCACTCATCGGAGTTGAGAAAGCAGATGCCTGTTCGCAAGACTGCATGGCTATTGTGTTGGATAAGGTCACCGAAAAGGTTAAAACACTTTCAAAGCGGGATGAAAATTCCAAGAGCAGTGGACAAACCTATACCTATGTAGAAACGGATTTTATCAAGGCTTTGAAGAACGGTTATGTTATCGAAATTCAGGAGCCATCGACCATTGTCCAACCGGGTGTTTTGGTAGGTCTTAACTCTTTGCTTGAGCAAACCGGTTCCATTACATTGCCGACAGGTGAAATTATTGAACGACATCCGGATGCTGTTGTGGTTGTAACAACCAATGTCAGTTATGAAGGTTGCCGTGGTATGAACCAATCGGTTATCGACCGTATGAGTCTGGTAAGGGATGTGGAAATGCCCTCCCCCGAAGTAATGGTACAGCGTGCAATGTCCGTTACGGGTGCAACCGATGAATTCCAGGTATCTCAAATGGTGCAGGTTGTTAATGATTTGGCTGAGTATTGCCGAAAGAACAGTATTACAGACGGTTCCTACGGTATGCGAAGTCTTATTGACTGGATCATCAGTACGGAAATCACGGGTGATGCCTATAATTCGGCCATGTACACCATTATCAGTAAGGCTACTTCGGATGAACTGGATCGAGAAGCACTGGTTAGCGCGGTTTTGGAGCCTATTATTCCACCGAGAAAACGTAAGGCGACCGCATAATTTTATCAGAGAGGAGGTTAACCCTATTTTATGGCAAGGGTGAATCACAAATTAGTTAAACAGCGTCTGAATGAAAAGCGAAGTAAGATTACGGACAGACAGTTCTTTACTTCCCGTTTATTCGCAGGACATTTGGAAGACTTAGCAGCTGCACAGACACGCCGGTATCATTATAACCGGCGTGTGCGCGTTAATATTTATTGGGACTCAAAGGACGGTTTCTTTGCGGCTACCGATAATATGTCCGTAAAAATAAACGCCGGACATCCGTTTATTACCAAAACAAAGGGACGCGAAAACAGATATCAAATTATCTTGGGCGTGTTTGCCCATGAACTCGGTCATATTCTTTATACCGATTTTTTGGCTCAGCAGACACATTGCAATTATCTCGGATCATATAGATGGTATCCGTACCCACCTGTTTTGACCGTATCGGCAGATGCAAGGCGAGAAAAAGCTTTTTGGGAATATGTGAAAGCAGCTGCAAAGAATCTTGAAATGGTACAGTACATTTCAGGGTACATATCTAACATTATTGACGACGGATATGTAGAAGAGCGTATGCTTGCCAACTTTCCGGGTAAACTGGCTTACGGCTTGGAAGAACTTCGTGAAATTCATTTTAAGGAAGTTCCTACCGTAACGGAATTGATGGAGAAAGAAGAAACGGAAAACAGGCATATTTACGAGAGTATTGCGCAGATTATGTTGTCTTATGTCAAATTCGGCGAGATCAAATACGGTGTAGAACCTTTATCAGATGAACGCATACAGGTAGTTTTCGGGCTTATTAACGATATTGATACAGCACTAATGAGCCGGTCCGGTAAGGAAAGGCTTGCTGTGATTAATACCATCATAGTGAGATGCTGGGACTATCTTGAGGACTTCTGTGAAGAGTGTAAAAAACGTCAAGAAGAAGCCGAAGCAGCCGGTGGAACATCGACGATTGCGCAGACACTTTCCGAAGTGTTGCAGTCCATTGCCGGCAGTTCTACGGCAGGTACCGGAAACAGTTCTCCAGTTCCCGACGGTTCTGGTGAATCGGACTCGTCAGCTACAGCAAAAGCAAGGGGTAAAACCCATGAAGATGCCGAAGACAGTGAAAATTCCGATTCCGGAACCGATGGCGAAGATGAAAATGCGGCGCCTCAGACTGACTCAAAAATTGATGAAAACTCATCTGAGTCTGGTGAGGGTTGCGAAGGAGAATCTTCCGGTGCCTCTATGGGTGAAGGCGAAGCGATACACGGTGGTGGAGCCGAAAATGGCAAACAAAAGGTTTCGCGTAATGAAAAAGGTCGCATTCCTTTGCACCAGACTTCCGGGGTTTCCATACCGGTTGGCGGAACCGTAGAGCATGACAACAATTATCAGCGAGAAATGTATGATGGTGCAGCTAATGATATTGCACGATTACTGGAGAAAATGGCTGAAAAAGCGGCATGCGAGCAACTGGAAAACGAACGTATCCGTGAATTGAATGATGTGGCCCAAAATATTTCTTACGGAAATATTCATGAGGGTGTAAATGTCAAGGTGCATCGGATTTCATCCGTGGATGAAGAACTGGTTGACCAGTATAATTATATTTCAGGACCGCTTATTACCATTTCCAGACAACTCCAGAAAAGTCTTTTAAAGCAGCTTAAGGAAAATCGGTGCGGCGGCAAACAAACCGGTCTTATTATGGGACGCAGGCTTGATGCTCACGCACTTTGTCGAAATGACGGTAAGGTATTCTATAAGAACAACCTGCCTCAAGAAATTCCCGAACTTGCTGTGGGACTTCTTTTGGATGAATCCGGTTCTATGTGTTCCTGTGATCGCTGCACCTATGCACGTGCCTCGGCAATTATTCTGTACGATTTCTGTCAGAGTCTTGATATTCCGGTTACGGTATACGGTCATTCAACCGGATATCAAAAAAACGGTGAATCTGTTGATCTCTACTCTTATGCGGAGTTTGACAGTTTCGATAATGACGATAAGTACCGAATGATGGATATCAGTGCCAGAGGTAGCAACCGAGACGGTGCGGCTTTGCGATTTGTAGCGGAAAAACTGGCAAAAAGACCGGAAGCGGTAAAGCTGCTCATACTGGTTTCGGACGGTCAACCTGCGGCAGACGGCTATTATGGTACAGCCGCTGAAGAAGATCTGCGCGGCATTAAGCAGGAATACCAGAGAAAAGGTATTCTTTTCATTGCCGCAGCAATCGGTAACGATAAGCAGAACATTGAGCGAATCTACGGAGATTCGTTCCTTGATATTTCTGACTTAACACAACTGCCCACGAAGCTTACCAATGTGGTAAAGCGACATATAAGGGTATAAAAACATCAAATTTGAAAGATGGGCAGCTGGAAGAATACAGTTGCCCATTCTTTAACAAGAAAGGACGGTCTATTATGCATTTTAGATCTTTATTAACTGTATATCTTCCGGAGATTACACCGGATCCCGAATGGGAAAATAAAATTTCAAACAAAATTGAAGAACTTAAAAGCTTCAATCCGGAGAGCATCGGCGATAATGTAACACACGGTATGTATATTGAATCATTAACCAATATCTCTAATGCTTTTGCCCGCGATTTAGTTCCGGTCATTCGTGACACAATGGAACGGTTCAACTGTTGCACCGAAGATAAGAGATTTCTCGAATTTGAGGATCGGACAGCAGAACTTCTTGCCGATTACAATAAAAATATTAATGCCGTAAGGCTCCCTAACGGTACGATTGTAGATGAAGACTCACGAACACTGTGGGGAAAATTCATTGTAAAGGACGGTCTTGTTTATCAAAGAAAATCGGGACCGCTTCATCATCCGAAACGCACCAAGCGTGCAAAGAAGATGAAAGTATTACCTGATTATCCGCGAAGAAAGATTTATAAGTCTTTTGAGAATTACATTGAGCAAGAATGCTATGTTGTTTTTAATAAAGAAAACGGCAAGTACGGTGAATGGTATAATCCCGACGGTGTATTTGATTGGTATTCTATTGGCGGCAGATGGCCGGATATGTTCTTGGTCAAGAATGACTGCAAGGATTATTCATTGGGAGAAACAGGTGTTTTTACGCAACGCGAATACACTGCACCCGAAGGCTATAAATGGGTATGCAGTGCTCGAAAAAGAGACATTCAGTGGGATATGATGAGACAGTGGCGAAACAACAAAGCCACAGAGCGTTTTTACCAACTCAAAGCAATGTTTGATACAGGCATAACCGAGAAAGAATATCATCACATTAGTGAGGAAGGTGTATTTTCCTATGGAGAGCTTGTATATCACAAGGGCGAAACTCTTGAAGAGTATCTTGCAAAATACGGTATTCCGGATAGTTGGAAATATCCTATCAGTGTTTCTGATATCTTCCACGACGAAATGAATATCAGTAAGTACAGTTGCACCCAAAATGACAACGGTGAATGGGAGTCTATTGATTGGCGCCGCACTGTTGATGAGTTTATCGATGATTCAGACGATGACATTGTCTTCGTTGGCATCGATTATCACATTTAAGGGGGCGGTTGTATGGTTTATAACATTGTGGGACAAGAATTCCTTTATGAAGGGGTTACATACCGTATCGGATCCGAAATAGTCGGTGCTGCGGGAAGTGATTACAGAGGACTAAACGGTTATATCTATGAAATACGAACCGATGATGACAAAAAAACGGAAAATGAAACTCCGGATATTTACTGCTCATTTGAAGCCCCCTGTCTTCCGAAAGATATCGAAGATGTTGAAAAACGATTTTCCGCTTTGTATCAGACGGAGAAAAAATTAGAAGACATTACTTTGGACCTCGTTATTGTAGCACCGGAAGAGATTCTTGTTTGCCGTAGCCCTCGGAAAAGCATAGATGTCTATGTTATTGAAGAGGATTGGGCGGCAAATGATGATTACGGATATTCAACCGGAGTATTTGCCGACTATTATGAAGCAAAGGCCAAATTGAATGCCAATCTTGCAGAGGAAATGAAAAACGGTTGCCTTGCAGACTGGAAGCAGGATGATAACTATCAGTTTGATGCCGATGAAGATTCTTATGAAGGTTGGATTGACGGCGAGTATTCATCAAGTCGTTACCATGTGGCTGTCATAAAAATGACTTTGAACCTTCCAAATTCTGTTTATGGAACTCTTGGACGCGATTTCATTGATTTGTGCCACGTTGAGGATTTTATAGAACAAATCGAACCATGGGAGGGATTAGGTAAACTGACGGATGAACAATACAAACTGCTTATTGCCGACCCGACCATTCCGGAGCGCATAGACAGTGCTCTCGGAAAAAACGACGGATACTGGGAATGCTATTGGGAGTCGGTTTCGGAAGTTGCACATGCACTTGTTCGGGAGTATTTATCTAAAAATAAGTGTAGTAAGGAAAAATCCGAGAAAATAGTGAATGCGGAGGTGTAAAAATGGCCAAGAACAGCAATATATCAAGACCGCTTACGAGTATTGTTTCTTATCCGGAACGAGGTGAAGGCGGAAACAATCGTTACCGTGGAAACTGTTCGCCGAAACTGATTGAAGATCTTATCGGCTTTTTCAAACCCAAAGAGATCTGCGATTATATGTGTGGCAGTGGCACTACCAAAGCAGCCGCCGACAGGTGCGGTATCCGAAGCAACCTATACGATCTTCACAGTGGATTTGATATTATGAACTGTGATATCAAGGAACGGCCGGAATTTATTTTTTGGCATCCGCCGTACTGGGATATTATCAAGTATTCCGATGTTATGTACAAAGCTGCTGATGTCCGGGAAAAATACGGTTACGATCCGATGCCGTTGGATCTGTCGCGCATAGCGGAGTGGGAACACTTTGTCCGGGCAATGAATTATGCCATGATGAAGCAGTTCTCTGCACTTGAAAAAGGCGGTCGAATGGCGGTGCTTATGGGTGATATCAAAAAGAAAGGCAAACTTTACAGTATGATTGCCGAAATCGTGAAACCGGGTACAATGGAAAACATCATTATTAAGGCTCAGCATAACTGCTTTTCGGATAACACGCAATACAGCGGATCGTTTATTCCGATATTGCACGAATATGTGCTGATTGTACGAAAGGATTCGCCGACAGCGATTCCGGTACTTATGTGCAGTCAAAAGACGATGGATATCCGAGATATGCCGGGTGCAACCTGGCGTGATGTGGTTGCCGCTGTTCTTGAGGATTGTGACGGAGCTGTATCCCTTACATACCTTTATGAGCAGATAGAACCGTACAAAAAAGCTCAGGCTAACAAGTGGTGGAAAGAAAAGATCCGCCAGACACTTCAACTCAATCCCACTCATTTCGTTCATGACGGACGCGGTTTGTGGTCACTAAAAAAGAGTGTCGCATAGTATCAGATAAATTGGGGTATCACTTCGGTGATGCCCCTTTTTCTATGAAAATAAAAAAGGACGGAGTTTCAAAATAAACATACGAAATTTGGATATATTGAATTTTAGAAGCAAGGATTTACATTCGTGCTTTAAGAGTGCATAATAAAAGCGTGAATGTAAAAATGATGTAGAAGGCGTGTTTTTATAGATAGCATTTGAAATGAAATTATTATGCGGAACTCTCGATACTGTCGATATGCATTAATCGAAAGTGTCGATAAAATTTTGTCGATACTGTTGACGAATGAGAGCGTATATGGTAAAATATCAATATCAAATTGATTTTGGAGGAAAAACAAGATGGCAATACCTGTTAATATAGACGATTTAATAAACAGAAGAATTGTTGAGTCAACGAGAATTGAATTCAAGAGCAATTGGAATCCAAATCCGATTATTCACAGCATATGTGCTTTTGCCAATGATATTGATAATGTTGGTGGCGGCTATATTGTTATTGGGGTTGAGGAAGAAAACGGAAGTCCCGTTTTCCCAATTAAAGGAGTTGAACAGGAAAAAATAGACGGTATCCTTAAAGAACTTATAGGGTACTGTCATTTCATCGAGCCTTTATATAATCCTGTAGTAGAACCGGTTTTGTTTCAAGGAAAATATATAATTGTCATATGGATTACCGGAGGCTATGGAAGGCCGTATAAAGCCTCTAAAGATGTATTTACCGAGAAATCCAACAAGCTATACTATATTCGTAAATTCAGCAGTACTATTGTGGCTTCTCCTGAGGAAGAAAAACAGTTGTTTTATGTTTCATCGGATATTCCATTTGATGACAGAGCTAATCTTGCCGCAGATGTATCGGATTTGGATATTGGGCTTATGCGCCAGCATTTAAAGGAAATCGGCAGTAGCTTATATGAAATTTCTCTTAAAGAGGATGCATTGAAAATAGCAAAGGATATGCAACTTTTATCAGGTCCTATCGAAAATATTAAACCGTTGAATGTCGGTATACTCATGTTTTCCGAAAGGCCGGAAAAGTATTTTCGCTATGCAAGAATTGAAGTAGTGGATATTCCGGATCCTACCGGCACCAATATGGTTGAAAAGGTGTTTACCGGTCCGATTCAAAGGCAGCTAAAGGATGCTTTGGCATATATCAAAAATTATATTCTAAAAGAAGCCATCATTAAAGATGCACACAAAGCCGAATCCGAAAAGATTTATAATTATCCTTATGCCGCTGTTGAAGAACTGCTTTCCAACGCCGTTTACCACCGCTCGTACCAGGTTAATGAGCCGATTACCGTGAGAATTACGCCGACAGGTATAACAATAACAAGTTTTCCTGGATTTGACAGAAGTATATCGGATGAAAGAATTTCCAAGTATGATATTACGTCTCCGATATACAGAAACAGACGAATCGGTGATTTTCTAAAGGAACTGCACCTTATTGAGGGGCGCAATACAGGTTACCCGACTGTATTAAAGTCATTGAGCGAAAACGGATCAGCCTATCCAAAATTTGATATGGATGAAAACAGAACTTATCTTACCGTTACGCTACCGATACATCCGTATTTTATACCAAAGGCAGATATATCAACCAAGGATATGGTATACCGTGAAAAGATTCTTTCGGCACTTAAAGGTAAGAAATTATCTTTAGGCGAACTTTCGAAAGCAATGGGTTATAAAGGGATTACAACTAAGCTATCGTCTGCGGTTGAGAAAATGCTTGAGGTGGGTTTGCTAGAAAAAGTGCCGGTTGGAGCTTATGCAAAGTTGCATATTCCCGGAGATGAGTAACAAAGGGAAACGGAGGCGATTTTTATGAGTAGAAAATTAGTTGCATACTTCTCAGCAAGCGGAGTGACCGCAAAGGTGGCAGAGAAATTATCTGAGGCTATCGGTGCCGATTTATACGAGATAGAAGCGGAGACACCTTATACAAAGGCGGATCTTGATTGGACAGATAAGAATTCTCGTAGTACCGTTGAAATGAATGACATTGCATCCCGTCCGGCTATTGCCGGCAAGCGTGATAATATGGGTGAATATGACACTGTGTTCGTCGGGTTCCCGATTTGGTGGTATGTTGCACCGACTATTATTAACACTTTCCTTGAAAGTTATGATTTGACCGATAAGACAATTATTCCATTTGCAACTTCCGGTGGCAGTGATATGGGCAAGACAAACGAAAAGTTGTTACCGAGCTGCAAGGATGCAAAACTGTTTGACGGCAAGGTGTTCAAAGCCTCCGTCAGCCGTGCGGAGCTTGTGAAATGGGCAGAAGGATTTGAACGCAAATGAAGGCATTAACATATATTGAACACAGCAACTTTGCCCTTACCGACAAACCGAAGCCGCAGATTATAAACGAACGGGATGCTATCGTCCGTGTGACGCTGAGTTCAATTTGTACCAGCGATTTACATATCAAACACGGCAGTGTTCCGAGAGCTGTTCCCGGCATTACCGTCGGTCACGAGATGGTTGGCATCGTGGAGGAAGTGGGTGCGGAAGTCACGAATGTGAAACCTGGTGACCGAGTGACGGTAAATGTGGAGACTTTCTGCGGTGAGTGTTTTTTCTGCAAACACGGCTATGTGAACAACTGCACAGACGAAGACGGAGGCTGGGCGCTCGGTTGCCGCATTGACGGCGGACAGGCTGAATTTGTCAGAGTGCCGTATGCCGATCAGGGTCTAAACAAAATCCCGGATAGTGTAACCGATGAACAGGCACTCTTTGTGGGTGATGTGCTGGCAACAGGATTCTGGGCTGCCCGTATCTCCGAAATCAAGAATGACGATACCGTCCTCATTATTGGTGCAGGACCGACAGGTATTTGTACATTGCTTTGTGCTATGTTAAAGCGACCGAAACGCATTATCGTTTGCGAAAAAGATCCGGCAAGACTACAGTTTGTTCGGGAGCATTATCCCGATGTGTTGCTGTGTCGGCCGGAGGAATGCGAGGAATTTGTCTGTGCCAACTCCGATCACGGCGGTGCGGATGTAGTGCTGGAGGTTGCCGGAGCAAAGGATACTTTCACTCTTGCGTGGAAATGCGCCAGACCGAATGCCATCGTGACGGTGGTGGCTCTTTATGACGAGGCACAGACACTTCCTCTACCGGATATGTACGGAAAGAATCTGACCTTCAAGACCGGCGGTGTGGATGGCTGTGACTGTGCGGAAATTTTGAGTCTGATTGAACAAGGCAAAATTGACACCACACCGCTGATTACCCACAGATTTCCTCTTGCCGACATTGAAAAGGCATATCACATTTTTGAAAATCGTCTTGATGGTGTAATCAAGATTGCGGTTACAGCGTAATAATGTTATAACGAAAAATCGGAATTTGTAGAGGAAAAATAAGGATGAATATAAAACAACAAAAACAAATAAAAGCATTTTTGCTCAAGGAGTTCGGGAACGAAAAAGGGAGTGCATTATTTGACAGACAGGATAAAATGCTGGAAACACTTATCAAAAACACAACAAACAAGTCAAAGAATCAGATGAAAACGCTTGTTCAGACGATTCTTCCACGCATAGCATTATACAAGACAATGACGGAAGATGACTTTTTGGAAGCTGATGCAGAAAGTTATATGCGAAAGTATATGATAAATAATGTTGCAGCAAAAAAAACATTCATCTACGGCAAGAATGGAAGTGATGCCGGGATTTTACTCAATTTATAGTAATATCTTTCTTAAAATTATGAGAACAACAGATTTGCAGGAAAGCGTGCAAAATCACAAGAAAGACTGCTATGATATTACTATTACAAAGTGCCTTTGGCATACGGCCTGCGTAGAAAATGATTGTGCGGAGTTATGCCGGTTGTTTTGTGATGTTGATGATGTGACATACGGAGGACTGAAAAAAATAGGTTTTACTCGTACAAAAACACTAGGTTATGGTGGAGATTGTTGTGATTTTCATTTCTTTAGAAAACGTTAAATTGTATGTCAAAATTCCAGTTTGCCGTAATAAACGGTGCCATAATGATAAATTGATTGTA
>CAZTEJ010000035.1:0-9895 GCA_964612605.1 uncultured Clostridium sp.
AATGCAGTAGAAAAATATAAGAAATAGCACGAACAAATGTTCGTAAACTTGACGGGGCGACTTATGCTATAATTTCACTAGAGTAGGAGTGGAATTATTTTTATGAAAGAAAAATTAGGAAAAAACACGAAGATAATTATACTTGTAGTATGTATTATGTTAACCATAATAGGAGTAGCATATTCGTATTTAGCACCACTTATCAGTGGTGTAGAAACTGAATCTACTATTAGTTTCAATAGTGGTATGATAAAGATAACGTATAATGGATCAAACGTTATAACTGGAGAGAATATTATACCTGGGTGGAGTGAAACTAAAGAGTTTACTGTAGTAGGAAGTAATAATACAAGTATTACTCAAAAAGATATAATGGATTATCAAATAAAGTTAGTAGTAGAAGAAAATACTTTTAGTGATGGAGCAATAAGATTTGAACTAACTGGAAGTAGTTCAAATGATGCAGATACATTATCTCCATTATTTGGTAAAGTACCAACAGGTACTGGAGAAACCTTACTAGGTACTGCTAGATTTAATCAAGATGATAATATAAAGAATGATGTAATTCATAGTTATAGTTTATTAATTGGTTTTCCGAATGATCCAGATAAGAATCAAAGTAATGATTGGGGTAAATCGTTTAGTGGGTATGTTGTAGTAGAAGAGGGAAGTTTACAAGAACAAGAATTAATGTTAGCAACTAATTATGTAGAAAATTTATATAATAATTCTATAATTGGTTTAAATGATTTAAGATATGATGATACAAGTGATAAAAACTTAAGGTATGTAGGAAGTGATCCTAATAATTATGTATCATTTAATAATGAATTATGGAGAATAATAGGTATATTTGATGAAGGCGTAAAGCTAATAAGAGATGAAGCAATAACAGATGCAGATGGAAATATTATAACTTATTGGAGTTCAGTAACAAATGATTGGACTACATCAATTTTACAAACATATTTAAATGAAGATTATTATAACAGTTTAAGCGCAACATCCCAATCACAAATAAAAAAGACAACATGGATATTTGGTGGTTACACTACTGGAGGAGACTATAAATTTGACTTAGCAACATTTTATGAAAGAGAAAGAAATAATTTCGGAAATTATAATGAATGGATTGGTAACATAGCTTTAATGTATCCAAGTGATTGGGGATATGCAAGCGCAAATAAATTATGTAGAGAAAATATAAACTCATATGATTCTTCAGGTTCACTTCTTTGTTCAAACTCAAATTGGTTATACAAAACAGAACTTTATAATACTTTTTATGAATGGACCTTGACACCATCTTTTTATTCTAATTTACCAATTTGCGTAGGTTCTTATGGAGTTAGCGACTATTTATGCGCATATAATCTTAATATTACTCTTCGTCCTACTCTTTACCTAACCTCTACTACTAAAATTACAGGTGGTACTGGTACTTCTTCTAATCCATATCAAATAAGTCTATAATAGGCTTATTTTTAATTGACTTATTTATCTAAAATAAGTTATTATAACTACTAAGGTGATTTGATATGAATTTTAATGATTATTATAATAATTTAAATGAAGAGATAAAGGAATATTTTAAGATTATTTGTCCGGTTTTTCCTAAGTTTTTAATTCCTTTTATTGAAAGTAAAACTTTAATGAGATTAAAGGATGTAAGTTATTTTTGTGGTGCAACTCATGCTAGTAATAAGGTATATAATTTTAAGTATGATATTTCTAGGTTAGATCATTCTATTTCTTGTGCTCTTCATGTTTGGAGTCATACGTTTGATGATGTTTCTACTTTACAGGCTTTGTTTCATGATGCGACTACTCCTGCTTTATCTCATGTTATTGATTATTTGAATAATGATTATATAAAACAGGAGAGTACTGAACTTAATTTGGAGGAGTATATTAGAGTTAATGATAAAGAATTGTATGATTATTTTAAGTTGGTTGGTATTAAGATAGAGGATATATGTAGGTTTAAGGAAAATTCGATTGTTGATTTGGATAGGCCTAGGTTATGTGCTGATAGGTTAGATTTTATTTTTTTGAATAATTTGGCTTGGTCTAGGTTAATTGGTATAGATGATGTTAAGAGGATATATGATCATTTAATTGTTGTTTGTAATGAGGATGGTAATATGGAGTTTGGGTTTGATGATATTGATATTGCGGATAGAGTAGTTGAGCTTAATGATATTATTAATAGTATGACTAAAAGAAATGATGATTATGAGGAGATGAATGTTTTATCTTTAATTGTTGATAGGTTAATTTGTTTAGGGAAGTTAGGTTATAATGAATTGTATGTTTTAAATGATAATGAGGTATTTAATGTTATTGAAAGTAATATTGATGATAGTTATATAAGTAAGTATTATAAGTTATATAAAAATATGGAAGAGGATAGTAGTTATACTTCTATGGAAATAAAGAATCGTGTTTTAGATCCTTTAGTGTTAAATAATAGATATACAAATTATTTATAAATTGTTATAATTAGTATGAAAGAAGGTTAGTATGCAATATAAAGTAATAAAGAATGCGGATAAGATAGTTAGAAATTCACCGTATGTGGTAAATGATCCTATGAAGTATAAGAATAGATGGAAGGAATTGTTTGGTAATAGTAATCCGATACATTTAGAACTTGGAATGGGTAGAGGGAATTTTATTATAGATATGGCTAGGAGTTATCCTAATATTAATTTTATTGGATTGGAGATTGTTGATTCTCAAATGGTTATGGCTGTAGAGAACTTAGAGAATAAGAGATTAGATAATTTAAGGTTAATTAATATTGATGCTAAGGAAATAATAAATATATTTGGTAAGGAGATTGATACTATATATTTAACGTTTTGTGATCCTTGGCCTAAGAAGCAGGATGAGAAGAGAAGGTTTACTCATCCGGTTTATTTGAGGTTATATGATAGGGTTTTTAAGAAGCATAAGCATATTATATTAAAAACTGATAATAAAGGATTTTTTGCTTATTCTTTGGAGTATTTATCTGGTTATTGGTATACTTTTAATAAGGTTAGTTTAGATTTACATCATGATGAGAGGAATATTCCGAATATAATGACAAATTATGAGAAACAATATTATAAAGAGGGAAGACCAATATATTATATAGATGCTGTGTATGAAGATTAGGAAGGAAATATTCATCATTCAATAAAAAAGATAAATTTTAACAACTTATCTTTTTTCTTTAGGTAAAATATGATAATATACTTATGGAGTTGATTTTATGAACTTGGTTTTAAAAATTAAAGATATTATTAAAGAAATAGGTTATGATGATAATCCAGAGGTTTTAGTTAGTAATAGACCTGATTTAAGTGATTATCAGTATAATGGGGCTTTTATGCTTGCTAAGGTGTTACATAAGAGTCCGATGGTTATTGCTGATGAAATTGTTGGTAAGTTAAAGGATAATTCTTTGTTTAAGGATGTTTCTAATGTTAATGGTTTTATTAATATTACGTTAAGTGATAATGCTTTAGTTCATTATGTTAATGAGGTTATTAATGATTTTGATATTAATACTTATAAGGTTGATACGGATGAGACTATTTTTTTAGATTATGGTGGAGCAAATGTTGCTAAGGCTTTACATGCTGGTCATTTAAGGAGTCCTAATATTGGGGAGGCTTTAAAGAGGTTATGTGAAGCTGTTGGTTATAATACTATTAGTGATGTTCATTATGGTGATTGGGGTAGACCTATGGGGTTAATTATTTGTGAGATTAAGCATAGGTATCCTGATTTAGAGTTTTTTGATTCTAGTTTAGATAGTTATCCTGATAAGTGTCCTGTTTCTCTTGATGATCTTTATGAGATTTATCCTGTTGCTTCTGTTAAGGCTAAGGAGGATGAAGATTATTTAAATGAGGCTAGGGATTTAACTGTAAGGTTACAAAGGAAAGAAAAGGGTATATATGATTTGTATAAGTCTTTTGTTAAGTTATCTACTGATGATATTTTAGATATTTATAAGAAGTTAAATTGTACTTTTGATTTGTTTGAGGGGGAAAGGGATGCTGATCTTTATATTAATGATACTTTAGAGTTTGTTAAACCTTATACTACTATATCTAATGGTGCTACTGTTATTGATGTTAAGGAAGAAACAGATAATAAGGAAATTCCTCCGGTTATTTTGATTAAGAGTGATGGTGGGGTTCTTTATGATACTACTGAGCTTGCTACTTTGTATTCTAGGGTTAAAAGATTTGATGCTTCTAAATATTTTTATTTAACTGATGTAAGACAGGAACTTCATTTTGTAGAGGCGTTTAGGGCTGCTTATAAGACTGGGTTAGTTCCTAAGGATGTTTCTTTGGAATGGTTTGGATTTGGTACTCTTAATGGTCCTGATGGTAAGCCTTTTAAGACAAGGGATGGAGGTGTTATGCCTCTTAGGGAGTTAATTAATATTGTTAAGGATGAGTGTTTTAAGGTTATTAAGGATAATATAAAGGAAGAGGATAAGGATGGTTTAGCGGAAGTTCTTGCTATATCTGCGATTAAGTATGCTGATTTACTTCCTAATAGGACTTCTGATTATGTTTTTGATCCTGTTAAGTTTAGTGATATTAATGGTAAGACTGGTCCTTATATTCTTTATAGTACGGTTAGGATGAATAGTTTATTGAATAAATCTGATATGGTGTTTAGTAATTATTATAAACTAAGTACTAAAGAGGAAAGAGATATTATTATTAATATTATTAGGTTAAGAAGTGTAATTGAGAAATCATTTAATACTAGAAGTTTAAATGAGATATGTGAGTATTTATATAAATTAACTTCGTCTTTTAATGCTTTTTATTCTAATCATGAGGTTTTATCTGAGAAGGATGAAATGGTTAAGGAGAGTTATTTATCATTAATTAAGTTGGTATATGATATTAATAAGTATTTGCTTAATATTTTAGCAATTACATTGCCGGAACAGATATAGAAAGGTAGTATTTATGAAGATAGAATATACGTTAGTTAAGAAAGATAAGAATTGTAATGCAAGATTGGGTAGGATAAAGACTAATTATGGGGAATATGAAACTCCTATGTTTATGCCTGTTGGGACTCAGGCTACTGTTAAAACGTTATCTCCTGAGGAATTAAAAGAGATTGATTGTGGAATTATACTTGCTAATACTTATCATTTATGGTTAAGACCTGGAGAAGATATTGTATATAAAGCTGGTGGGTTACATAAATTTATGAATTGGAATGGACCTATTTTAACTGATAGTGGTGGTTTTCAGGTGTTTAGTTTGGCTAAGAGAAAAGATATTACTGAAGAGGGTGTTAAATTTAAGAATCAATATAATGGTGATGCTCTTCTTTTAACTCCTGAAAAGTCTATTGAGATTCAAAATAAGTTAGATAGTGATATTGCGATGAGTTTTGATGAATGTATTGGGTATCCTGCTACGCATGAGTATTGTAAGCAAAGTGTTGAAAGGACTCTTAGATGGGCTAAGAGGGGAAAAGATGTTTTTAATAATGATAGACAAAGTTTATTTGGTATTGTTCAGGGTGGTGAGTATGAGGATTTAAGAAAGTATTGTGCTGAGGAACTTACTAAGATGGATTTTGATGGTTATTCTATTGGTGGAACTAGTGTTGGTGAGGATAAACCTACGATGTATAAGATGGTTGAGATGTCTACGAAGTATTTGCCTGAGGATAAGGTTAGATATTTGATGGGTGTTGGGGATCCGATTGATTTGGTTGAAAATGTTATAAGGGGGATTGATATTTTTGATTGTGTTTCTCCTACAAGGCTTGCTAGGCATGGTCATGCTTTAACTAGGTATGGTAAGATTAATATTAAGAATGCTAGGTATAAGGAGGATTTTTCTCCTCTTAGTAGTGAGTGTGATTGTTATGCTTGTAAGCATTATTCTAAGGCGTATATTAAGCATTTAATTAATTGTGATGAAACTTTTGGGGCAAGGCTTTTGTCTATTCATAATATTAATTATTTGGTTAATTTAACTAAGGAAATGAGAGAGGCTATAAAAGAGGATAGAATGTTGGAGTTTAGAGAACAATTTATAAAGGATTATTATGGAGAATAAGTTATCTTATATTGTAATTATTGTTATTATATTTTTGTTTTTAATTGGATCTTATAAGGTTTATGATAATCATATTGATAAGTTGTATTTGGTTGTTAATAATAAGATAAAGGAAGAGGCTAGGAAGTGTTATTTGGCTGGGGATTGTTCTGGTGAGATAACGCTTAAGGAGTTAATTGATAAAGAATATATTGATGTAATGGTTGATCCTGTTACTAAGGAAGAAATAGATGATAGTTTGTGTATTAGATATGAAAATGATGAAGTAATATTTTGTGATTAAGGAAGTTTGCTTATTATAGCAAATTTTTTTAATTATTTATCTTTTTTTTATAAAAAAGATATGGTATACTTTTAAGTAGAATAAGGGTTGATAGATTATGTTTGGTAAAATAATTGAAATTGTAGATAATTATGTGTATATTGAGAACGCTACGCATGAGTTAAAGAGTAATATATTGAATATTCATGTTGTGTTTCCTGATCAAAGTAGAAATATTGTAGGGGAGATAGTTACTCTTAATAAGGATGTAATAAAGGTGTTGTTGGTTGGAGAAATTAAGGATGGTGTTTTTTCTCCTGGTATAATGAAGAAACCTTCTTATGCCTCTGTTCCTAGAATTGTTTATAAGCAGGAATTGGAGTTAATAATAGGTAAGCAGGATGATACTAGTAAGGATATGTTTTATTTAGGTAAGTCTGTTATTTATGATGGTTTTAATATTAATGTTAATTTAAATGATTTCTTTTCTAATCATTTTGCAATATTAGGTAATTCGGGGTCTGGTAAGTCTTGTGGCGTTGCTAGGATATTACAAAATGTGTTTAGGGATAATAAATCTGGTGTACCTAGTAATGCTCATGTGGTTTTGTTTGATGTTTATGGTGAGTATAATGAGGCGTTTAAGAATGAGGGAAATGATTCTGAATTAGGATATAGATCATATAATGTGACTAATACGTATAGTGATATTAATATACCTGCGTATTTGTTAAATGTTGATGATTTAGCGCTTTTATTGAATGTTAGAAGTGCTGGTATGTTACCTATTCTTGAAAAAACTTTAAAACTTGTTTATATATTTAAGAGTTTAGCTATTGATGTACAAGAGTTTAAGAGTGATATTATAGCTGAAAGTTTACTTGATATTTTAAGTAGTGGTAAACCATCGAGTCAATTAAGAGATCAGATTATTGCGGTTTTAACTAGATATAACACTAAGGATTTGAATTTAGATACTCCTATTGTACAACCAGGGTATACTAGGACTTTAAGACAATGTCTTAATATTGATCCAACTGGTAAGATGGCTGCTATAGATTTGGTTATTGAGTATTTACAAAGGTTTAAGAAGTTGGATTTGGCTGATGTTACTGTACAGAATAATATAATATATGACTTGAAGGATTTGTATTATGCTTTGGATTTTGCTTTGATAAGTGAGGGTATTCTTAATAGTGCTAAGGCTTATGAGGAGTATAATGAATTAAAGGTAAGGTTGTTACAGATAATTAATTCGGATAATAGTAGGTTCTTTAAGGTTGATGATACTATAGTTAGTAAGAGTCAATTTGTAGAGAGGTTGTTTGAAACTGATAGGAAGTATCAGATAATTAATTTTAATTTAAATAATGTTGAGGAAAGATTTATAAAGATATTAACTAAGATATATACTAGGTTGTTTTTTGAGTATGTAACTAATTTAAAGGATAGAACTTCTTTTCCTATTCATGTAATATTGGAAGAGGCTCATAGGTATGTACAAAATGATAATGATATTAATGTTTTAGGGTATAATATATTTGATAGAATTGCTAAAGAGGGAAGAAAGTATGGTATATTATTAGGGTTAATAACTCAGAGGCCTAGTGAGTTATCTAATACGTCATTATCTCAATGTTCTAATTTTATAACTTTTAAGATGTTTCATCCAAGGGATATTGATATTATAAGTAATATATCAAGTAATGTAAGTGAGGAGACTATTCAAAAGGTAAAGAATTTGTTACCTGGTACTGCAATAATATTTGGTACTTCGTTTAAGTTGCCTTTGCTTGTTAAAATGGATTTACCTAATCCGATGCCGAAATCAACTAGTGTTGATATAGTTAATAAATGGTATTAAGAAAAAGAACAAGTAATGTTGTTCTTTTTCCATTTTATGGTTATAACTTGCATATTATATATTAGATTGGTATAATAGAAACTATGAAAAAGAAAGAAATAATAATAATAATATGTATATGTTTAACTTTATTAATAAGTTTAATTAGAAAAGATAATAAAAATGAGGAGAATAAGGTAGTTGCTAATATTGAATCTAGTGTTACAACTACTACTTTACCTGTTAATGATATTGTATGGGATGGGTTAACTTTGGAAGAGTTAACTGATAAACTTAATGATAATTTATATGATACGTTGAAAGGGTATGGGGTGTATTTTGCTGAGTATAGTAAGGATACTGGGCTTGATCCTTATCTTGCTGTATCTATTGTTAATTTGGAGACTGGATGTAAATGGGGTTGTAGTAAATTGGTTAAGGAATGTAACAATATAGGAGGGATTAAGGGTAAACCTTCGTGTGGTAGTGGTTCTTATAAGAAGTATGATAGTTTAGAGGAAGGAATTAAGTCTTATTTGGATTTGATTTATTATAATTATTATTTAGAAGGATTGGATACTGCTGAAAAGATGAATAGTAAGTATGCTGAGAGTACTACTTGGGCTGAGAAAGTTAATAAGTATTATGCTGAAATTATAGGTTAGTTTTATTTTGATATACTTATAAAGTTGTATAACTAAACAATACAACTTTTTTGTTTGTTTGCAAATTAATTTGACTTATTTAATTAAATTGCAAATTGTTGTATAGGTTAATCTATATATGCGGGATAAATTTTTTTGAGGACATAAAACTTTTGGGGACATAATAATATACGAACATATGTTCGGAATTGACTTGGGGGGGTGTTATGGTAAAATTTTACTAGAGTAGGAGTGAAATTTATATTTTATGAGGGAAAAATTAAGGAATATTTGTTTAGTTACATTTGTAATAAGTGTTGTTCTAGGTATAATAACTATAAGTTATGGTTATTTTAAACCTGTTGTAGATAATATAGAGGATAAATCTACTATAAAGTTAGATGGGGCTGAGATATATGCTAATTATAGTAGTACTAGTACAATAAATGTAGAGGATATAGAGCCATCTGATGATGTAATTGGGTATAAGGATTTTAGTTTAGAGGTTAAGAATACTTCTAGTAGGGATGTAAGTGCTTATATTTATTTGGATATTATTTATAGTGATTATACTGATATTGAAAATGATGGGGTATTATATTATGAGTTAGTAAGTGATGATAATGTAGTAGTAGATAAAACTATGATAAAGGCAATAAGTAGTGGTAAGGCTTTATTATATGAATTAGTAATACCATCTAATACTGGTAGTACTACTATAAATTATAGGTTAAATATTTATTTTCCTTTAAGTGATAAGATTCAGAATTTAAATAAGGGTGAAGATGGTACTATGAAGTTTAATAGTAAGATAGAGGTAATGAATGAATCGTTATCACTTAAGAATTATATTAGTAAATTAAATATGGACGAAAATGGGTTAGAGTATGATGATTTTGGTAATTTAAGATATGTAGGAAGTAATCCGAATAATTATATAACATTTAATGATGAAACGTGGAGAATAATAGGGATAGTAGATGGTTATGTTAAGATAATAAGGGAAGATAGAATAACAGATGATGAAGGTAATTATGAATTT
>CAZTEJ010000036.1:0-9631 GCA_964612605.1 uncultured Clostridium sp.
AAAAAAGAGATAAAAATCTTATCTCTAAATTCTTTTAAATACATTATTCTTATCAAGAACATACAATACACTTACTAAAGAAACACCAATTACAGTTAAAACAACAAAATAATCAGAAGCACCAGTATCTTTATTTTCAGTAGTTCCAGTTGCTTTAGTAGTAGTTGTAACATCATCATCCTTATTAACTACCTTAGTAGTAGTTGCAGTGTTACTAACACTATACTCTTTCTTATCCTCAGGACTAGTTCCAGTAAAAGAACAATCATACTCATAAACCCTTGTACCATAAGCATAATAAGTATTAGATGTATCAGAACAAGAACTATCACTAGCAAACGAAGATAACCCATCACCTACTTTATTCATATAAGGATTACTATTCCCATTTTGACAACTAAGTGTTCCATTAAGAACAGTTAACTCATTCTTACCATTCTTACAAGTAACACCTACACCCTGAACATATTCCCCCTTAGTAACATTACTAAGAGAAGATTCACTAGTCATTAAAGAAGTAACTTGATTCTTAATCTGATCATTATCTAATATTGTACTTCCAACAATATTTCCCTCAGCACTTACAAACACCGGGAACACTAATAAAATTAATAATAATAAATTTCTTTTCATATTTTCCTCCTATTTTATCCTTCCAAATACTCTTTCATTTTCTTTCTTCTATTTCTTATTACTATTATTATGGTTGAACCTAATACAATTAAACCTCCACAAGCAGCAGCAATTATCTCAATCTTCTTATTATAAGCTGCCTTTTGAATATCAATAGAATAAATATTAGTTAAACCATTCTCAGCAATAACCTTAACTCTAACAGTACTAAAACCAGTTAAATCATTATTACCATACATATAAATATCTGCCCTATTACTCTCAGGAGAAGCAGTTATTAATAAACTCTTTTCCCTTTTAATTTTAACAGTATAATCTAAATTATCCGGATTAAAATCAATATTATAATTCTTTATTGAAAGAAGACCTAACCTAGCCGAATTAGCAATATCCAATCCACTTTCTTTTCTTATTACATGTAAATTATATACTTTAATATTACTTCCATTCTTAACTTCAATCTCAATTAAATTATTACCAACCTTTAAACCAGTATTATTCCCAATAGTAACCTCAGCTTTTTCACTTTCAGCAAAAGCATATATCGGAATACTTTCAGTATCATAAGGAACAGTTATAGTATAATCATAAGTTTCCCTATCAAAACCTAATTGAGTCCCAGGAACAGTTAAAGAACTCAAATAAGAACTATTCTTACTATCATCCTTAATATCAGACTTAACAAAAGTAATAACATAACTTCTAATACTTCCAGCCTCACTCATAACCTTTAACACAACAGATTGAACATCCTCACTAATTTGTACCTCTCTAGGTTCATAATACTTAATAAACGATGCCGTCTGACTATTTAACTCAGCATTAACACTTACAACCTTAGTACTCTTAGGAATCTTAACAGTATAATTAGTAGTATAAGGATCAAACTCAATATTACCCTTACTAAGCGTAATATCATTTAAAATATTAGAATTACTTCTATCATCTACCCTATTAACAATAAACGTATAAGTTCTTTCCCTACCACTCTTATTAACTATCTTAATCAAAGCAACATTTCTACCATAATCCAAATCAATAGTTCTAGGTTCATAACCACTTACATAAGAAGCATCACTACTTGTTAATGTAGTATAAATAGCAACCTTATTAGACGAAACACTAATCTCATACGCAGTAGTTAGCTTATCAAAACCACCAATCTTAGTATCAGCTATTAAACTATTACTTAGCAAAGCATACTTTCCATCAATAATTTCACCATTATAACCAATAGAATTATCTAAAGAACTAAGAGAAACATCATTTCCATCACCATCAGTAACACTAACACTAGATAAAGTAGTACTAAGTTCACTATCATAAACCTTAGCCATAATCTGATTACTAATTCTATTCTTATTATTCATACTCCAAATAAAGTATGTACCTGCAGTCCTATCAACACTAGCACTATTATTACTTCCAAAACTAACCCAACTAGAATTCTCCGTAGGAGCAGTACCATTAGATATATAATAACCTTTTAACCCAATACTACCATTATCAATACCAGTAATAGTTAAAGTACCATAACCATTAGACTTTAACGCACCAGCACTAGCACTAATACCAGGTCTTTTAACATAAGTACAAGTATACTTATACTCCTTATAACAATCAGAATCACCATTACAAGTATCATTAATTAACTTATAAGATTTCTCATAATCCTCAGCACAACTAACAATACTATTTCTCTTATTCTCATTATCATCACTACTACAAATCTTAACAGAAGTAGTTCCCTTAAGATCAGTAACATTACTACTAGTAGTACAAATATTACTATTAGAAGTACTACAAACTGGTTTATCACTAACAATCTTATCACTACTAATATACACTAACTTATCATTATAATAAACCTTACAAGAACCAGCACTACAAGCAGAATCAATTGATTCTTCAAAAACAACAGTAGAACCACAACCTATTTCAGTTTTCCCTTGTGATAAAGAAGAATCACTAAAATAATATGTTTTCTCTTTAATATACCTAGTTATTTCATTAAAACAACCTGTATCAGATTCATTACTAGTAAAATTACTCTTTCTAATTTGAGTATTACTTACACTCTTACCATTAATACTAGTTACCTTACAAATAGGATCACTATCAGTAGTACAACTACTAATATACAACTTATCACCACAATTAATTGAACTACCTTGATACTCATTTCCCTTAGCATAAACATAATTATTATAACTTGAAGTAAAAGCATCCTTAACAACAGCTTCAGTTACAGTAGGCTTAGTAGTTGTAGTAACTTTATTAGTCATTGTTGTAGTAGTAGTTCCACTACTAGAATACACACTAGCACAAGCAGTATACCTACTCGTAGTTCCATAAGTAAAAGGAACCTCAACACTTAAATCATAATACTTAATAGTAGAACAACCATCAGTTGACCAACCATCAAACTTATAACCACTAGCAACTTGAGCAGTTAATTTAACCTTACATGTTATACCACTCTTATTACAAGCAAATTTCTGAGACGAAGACGTATTATTTAAAACATCAATATTACTACTATTTGATACCTTAGCATAACTACCAAGAGTAACATTTGAATTTTGAACACCTACAGACAAATCAACATTAGTACTAGTTACAGTAGTAGTTTTCTTAGCACAAGCCTTATAAGTTGCACTAGATGATGCATTAAACGATCTATACAAAGTTTTATTAGTAGAAAAAATATCATTACAATTATTAGTTTGAGTCCATCCAGTAAAAGTATATCCACTATCTACTGAAGCAGTAACACTTACACCACAATTAGACGAAACAGAAGAACAACTAAAAACATATTTACTTGATAAACCATAATGAACAGTTATATTATTTGGATTTTCTCCTTTAGAATAACCAGAAAAAAATGTACCATCAGTACTATAAAAAGATATTTGTTTACTCGAAGCAGTAGTTGTAGTAGTCTTTTTAGTAGTAGTTGTAGTTTTCTTAGTAGTTGTAGTAGTTACTTTCTTAGTTGTAGTAGATGTCGTACTACTTTTCTTCTTAGTACAAGCCTTAACCAACTTAGAATCTTTATTTGTAAAAGAAACAGTATAAGTAGTATTATTACTTAAATAAGAACCACTTGAACAATCATTGCTCCATCCAACAAATTGATAATTACTATCAGTAATAGTATAACTCAAAGACACACTACAAGTCTTAGTAGTAAGTAAGCCCTTTTTACAAGCATACTTATAAATAGAACCATCACTTGCCTCATAATAATCATTAATATTGCTTCCAATAGAACTAGTTCTCCTTATTTTCAAACCAGTACTATACATAACAGTTAAATTAGTTGAAGAAGAATCAAGAGCACCAATTAATTCAGTACTATCCTCTTCCACTACATTATCATTTTTAAATGTATTATAACTAGAAAACATTACCAAAGAAATTGAAAATATCAACACAAATATACTAACTTTTTTTATCTTATTCTTCATACTCTCTCCTCTACTTTCTATATCCATTTTACAATAATATTTAACATATTTCAATCAAAAAAAATAGACTTAATCTATTTTCTTCTATTTTCCCCTACCAATTCCTTATTCTCAGTCAAAAACTTAATTCTCTCCATAATTCTTCTCGCCTTAATCTTTTCCTCATCATTATTCTTAATAATAAAATGTTCCTCCAAATCATTCAAACTTAAATTAGAAGTAAAAAACGTAGTTAACTTATTATCCATCCTATACTGTAATATAGTACCCAATATCTCATCCCTATTCCACAAAGAAGTAGCCTCAGCCCCAATATCATCAAGAAGTAACAAATCACACCTCTTAATCTCATTCAATCTCTCATTAAAATCCTCATTACCAAATCCCTCTTTCAAACTAGATAATAACTCCGGATAATAAACAATAATAGAACTATAACCATCCTTAGCAAGTTCATTAAGCAAAGCACTTACAATAAAAGTTTTACCAGAACCAAAAGAACCATTCAAATACAACCCCTTCTGCTTATTATCCTTCTTATAATCCTTATAAAACTTAGTTATCCATTTAATAACCTCAACTCTTTCCTTACTAGAAGGATCAATATCTTTTATCTTAGCCATCTTAATCTCATAAGGAATATTAAAAAACTTAGTCTTAATAGACTCCTTTTCCTTAATATCTTTCTTCAAATACTTACAAGCTACATAATTAAAATCAACCCTATCACCATTAACACTAGGATAATAAACACAACCATTACACTTATTCTTACACATCATTAAACTCTTACATTTACGACAATTATCAAGTTCCAAAACAGTTCTTTCTAACTTAGAAGTATACCTATAAGCAATATCATCCCTTAACTTCAAACTAACAACCAATCTTTTAAACTCTTCATTCTTTAAAGCCTCATAATAATCATTCTTCATAACCAAATCTAAATTATTATACTTACTATTCAAATTTAACTTTTCCATTACTTAAACTCCTTCAAAAGAGACTCAATCTCTTCCTTCTCCTCTTTACTTATTTCAGTACCCTTAACCTCATTATCCATCCACACAGGCAACTTAGTACTAGTCTTAATATCCTTTTTAGGCTTCTTCTTATAATCCTTCTTAGCTTGATTCATAGCCTCTCTAGCCGTACTAATACCCATTCTAGTCCATTGCCCAGCAATAGTTTCAATATAAGCCTTATTTAACTTATTATCATTAATCCTTAATACATAATCAATTAAAACATTAATAACAGCAGGTTTCATATTTAAATCAAGAGCCAAATACTCAAGCAACTTCAAATCCCTAGGAGTAGGATTATTATTCTTATACTTACTCTTTAAAAAATCATAAGGAGAAGTATTTTCAAATATATAAGTCATCTTACCAGTATTAGACTGATCCCCCTCCGGAGTTTTCAAATACTCCGGTTGCGTCCTATAAACAATAGTAGGCAAACTACCACCATTATTATATTCATAATACTTTCTAACCTTCTTAATAAATAATTCTTTATTAATTAAACCATTCTCATCTATAGTTAATCTAATAAGTTCACTTACCTTCAAAGTATCTAAATTATAAATAAAAGCAA
This sequence comes from uncultured Clostridium sp., assembly GCA_964612605.1. Lineage (GTDB taxonomy): Bacteria > Bacillota_I > Bacilli_A > RF39 > UBA660 > CAG-533. Next base: position 5,706 of record CAZTEJ010000036.1, read on the forward strand.
GATTATTAATAAGCTCCTTACTCTTCTTATTAAAAGCCTGATTACTAAGAACATTATTAGGAATACTTTCCCTAACAACATCAAAATCAATTAAATTATCTATCCTAGGTTTATTACTATTAGAAAGTTTAATATCATCATTATTAAAATTACCAACAGAACTCTTAAAAGTTTCATTTAACTTAGTAGATATATCACAATAATCATCATACTTAACAGGAACAATCTTATAAGATTTAACTAAATTATTATACTCATTAATACCTAAATTATTATATAAAACAACATTAAGAATAGGATGATTAAAAAACTCATAAGCACTTATAGGAGAATACAACTCATAAATATAATAATTAACACTATCTCCCTCTTTATAATAAGTTTTAAGTAAACCAACAGCCTCCAAAGCCTGTCTAGCTTCCTTAATCGTATTCAAACTAGATTTTAAAAAAGTCATTAAATGATGATGATTATATTCAATACTAATAGTCTGAGTTCTATCAAGATCACTACACAAAGTTAAATACAAAGAAATAGGAAGAGGACCAATTATAGGTTCATAAAGATTAATTAAATTAACTTTATCATTATCCGTTAAAATAGTCTTATTAACTACAGTATAAATATCCGCTGGTAATAAAGTTTTAACACTCATAATATAAACCTTCTTTCAATTAATATTGTATTATTTAAACATTTAAAGTTCAAGTAAAAAAGAATAGAAAAATAATTTCTATTCAATTACATAAGGGTTATAACTAGTACCAGTACCAGATACTATTAATATATTATTTAACTTTCCAACAAAATCATTACTTCACCTTATCAATTGACTTACGAACAAACATATGGTATTATACCTATTACTAAAAGAGGTGAATAAACTCATGAGAATAGATGATAACTCCTACATAATCGGAGATAATAAATCAGAAGATTTTATTAGATCAGCCTATAATTCTTACTTTATATTTAACATAGAAAGAAAACAAATTATTAATAATAATAAAGAATTACTTGATCTTTACAACTCTTTTATAGATAAATGTGCTAAATTAATAAAAGAATTAAAAATCAATAACAATTCATTAAGCTATACCAACACAATTAGTATCCTAATTAACTTAGGTATATTCTCTAATATTAATAAAGATTTCAATTACGGTATAGTTAACAAAGAAATAAAATACTTCGAAGGAATTAACATCATCAAAGGAGAAGGCGTTTGCCGTAACTTTTCAGCGTTTACCAAAGATATACTTGATAAATTAAACGTATACATCGAAAACGTATGGTGTTCAACCTCAACCACCCTAAACAAAACATCACATACCATTAATCTAATTAACTACAATAATAAGTATTACGGAATAGATACCTATAATAATATATTATTATCTTTTATTAACCAAACAGATTTATTATCTTTATATAAAGATAATATAACCTTTAGATTAACCCTACTAAAATACCTAGTATACGATGGATTATCAATAAATGACTTACAAAATAAACTAACCACATTCAATTCCACTATCAACATCCCACCAATAACACCAAATAATTATGAATTACTAATAAGAGAAATAAACGAAATAATAACAGATAACAACTCATTACTATATGATTTCACAATAGATACAAGCAACATAAAAAACAAAATAATTAAACTAATAAAATAGGTCATTCACCTATTTTTATTAGTTAATAAATAAGACAAATCAATATGCTTAGTATGTAAATACTTCTTAGCCAAAACACTACCAGGATAATCCAAATAATTACTATACAAATCCTCAATCAAATCATTCTTATAAGGATACTTAACCTCACCCCTTAACAATTTATTTAACCCCTTAGCCCTAGCCTCTTTAATAATAGTTCTATCCTTAACAGGCATAACAACCTGACCACCACCAGAAATACATCCACCATCACAATTCATAACCTCAACAAAATCATACTCAACCCCCTCACCTAACAATCTTTCAATATTCTTCATAGTACTAATAACAATACAATTCAAAATCCTATCATTAACCTTTAACTTAATTAACTTATAATAATCCTTATCCTCAATAGATAACATATCATCCCTTAAATCTTTATTATAAACTTCATAATACAAACACCTAAGAACAGACTTAGTAACCCCACTAGAAGAACCATAAGAAGTACCAGAAGAAGAACCATTAACCTTATCAAACTTCTCATCACCAAGATCATTAAACTTAATATTACATTCCCTTAACATCAAAGAAACCTCACTAGTAGTTAAAACAAAATCAGTATCAGTACCTTTTATCTCATCCTTCTTACTAGTACAAGGAGTAATAGCAACAATAACTAACCTAGAAACATCAACATCCTCCCCCTTAGCAAATAACTTCTTAATAGAAGTACTAATCATCCCAATCGGACTCTTACAAGAAGATAAATTACTAAGCAACTCAGGATGATAAATAGAAGCATACCTAACCCAGCTAGGACAACAACTAGAATACATAGGAAGATTATTAGATTTAATTCTATTAAGAAGCTCATGAGCTTCTTCAATAGACGTAATATCAGCTCCAAAAGTAGTATCAAAAACATAATCAAACCCAATAGCCTTTAAAGCAGCAACCATCTTTCCCTCTAAAAACTCCCCAGGTTTACATCCAAAAGAATCACCTATACCAACCCTACAAGCCGGACTAGTCAAAGCAATAACCTTATACTCAGGATTATTAATATAATCCATAACATTTAAATAATCATACTTAGGAACCAAAGCCCCAGTAGGACAAGTAAGAACACAATTACCACAATTAATACAAATACCATCACACTTATCTTTATCATACTTAATTCCAGTAATATTCAAACAAGTTTTAGAACAAGCACCACAATTAATACACTTTTCTTTAATTCTATAAATAGAAACATTATCATTCGAAATATTAACCCTATTATAAATAACATTATCTTCCTCTGTTAATTCAAAATTATAAAAACCACCTAAACACAAAGGACAAAAATAACCATCAGGTAACTTACCTTCATGAATAAAACCACATTTACTACATTTATATTTCATTGCTTACTTCACCTATTATTAATAATATCAAAAATAAAGATAAAAGAAAAGAGTCTAATTAAAGACTCAATTGATAAGGATTAGAACTAGTCCCATTACCAGATTTAATTAAAGTATTAGTAGTTAAGTATAAGGTAGGACGGATAAAATGATTATTAGACGAAACACTTATACAATTAATGCTTCCACCTTTATCCAAGTATGTATTATCTGCAATTATAGTACAAATAGAATTCTTATATGGTCCTGGAGTTAATACCCATTCAAAAAGAAATCTTCCATATCCATTAGAGTTCTTCTGAGACCAATATATCCAATTACTAATACCATTGTTATCATTATTACAATTATATAAATCATTTAAACATGATTCATCATTGCTTGCAAAAGCATAGTCTGATGGATACATCAAAGCGACTTTTCCATCCCATTCTGTTGTTCTTGTTACTGTATCTACTCCAGAATAACCATTATATTGAAATACATTTGTTCCTCTTTCATATGTATATATACTTGATGCACTTACTCCTTCTGTAGTATCTACTCCTCCTAGATTCCATCTAGCATTCATTATATATTGTTGATAATCTGAATTTATTACTTGAGATGTATCAAAGGAACCGTCTTGTTTATTATTAGAACCATTAAACCAATATTCATGTCCTGTTCTATAATTTCCTAAATATTCATTATTTAATTCTTCCATTAAGTCAGCCTGAGACCATTCATTTATACCCATACCATTATTTATACTTTCTTCGCATGTATCCCATGAATACATACCAATTGAATCATTTCTTATTATTTTTACTGATTTTTCATATGACCATGTACTTGCGTTATATAC
>CAZTEJ010000037.1:0-9576 GCA_964612605.1 uncultured Clostridium sp.
GAAGAAAATGGATTAGAAAATTATTTTAAAAATACATTTAATTGTAGTGAAAAAAATGCATTGAAAGACATTATACTTAGTATTAATCTATCAGCACTTCAAAGTATTAGCAACATTCTAAGCCAAAAATACGGTATTATATATCAACTAATTAGAAAAGAAGATACAAATTTATATGATATATTTAAATTAGTTGTTGGATTATTCAATGACGATCATAAATTTACTAATAATATCCAATATAAAATCTTTAAAATTGTATTTAAAAATAAATTAGATTTTAACATTATCCCAGAAGGTATTGAAATATTCAATAGTATTGTTTTCAAAGACTATTTAGAAAAATGTAATAGAAAATTTCCTATAAAAATACCAAATTCAACCAAAAAAATATATATTAATAATTATGATTATATCTATGAATTACCAAATGAGTTTGAATTCATAGCTGATAAGTATATAAACCCTTTTGATCACATAATATTACTACCTAGCAAAATAAACGAAAGCCTTAAAAACCTAATTGAATTGTCACCAAATAATTTTATTTATAAACAAGAAATTCTAAATATGAACACTAATGATTTGTTTAATTATTTTAATGCTATTTTAGTTCCTATTTTATATCATAATATTATATTTAAAAACTTTCCACGTACTTTTTTAGAGAATATTGTTATATATAATGATAATGCAGGACTAATAGTAATTCCAATAAATTATGGTCCAAATAAATATAAAACATTTCAAACTGATTTAGAACAAATAACTTACATAATTAATTGTATTGTAGAAAATATTAATAAATATAAAGAAAAAAATAATACAATTACTTTTAACTCTAAAAAACATTAAGAATTAAATCTTTTTGTTTTTTTTTACATCTAATTATGGTATACTTTTTATAGTAAGAAGGTATGAGAAAAATGTTTGGTAAAATAAAATACATTAGCGATAATTCAGCTATAGTTAGAATTAACAAAGATGAAAATTTAATAAGTAACTTAATGAATCTTCATGTAATATTTGAAGATAACGGAAGTAAATTACTAGGAGAAGTCAAAAGTATTAATGAAGATACAGTTAAAATAGAACTCCTAGGAGAATTTAGTGGAACAAGATTCATTGCAGGAACAATAAAAAAACCAACCCTTAACAGTACCATTAGAGTTATTAACGAAGAAGAACTAAATATAATAATGGGAAATGACACTGATACAAGTTTGTATATTGGTAAAAGTCCTACATATGAAAATAGAAATATTTATGCAGGTATCAATGATTTATTTTCAAATCACATGGCTATATTTGGAAACTCAGGATCGGGAAAATCATGCTCAGTTTCAAGAATAATTCAAAATATATTCAACAATCCTAAAGTACTAAGCTATAACGCAAATCTATTTATATTTGATGCATACGGAGAATATAAAAACGCATTTAGAACTATAAATCAAATTAATCCTAACTATCAATACAAATTTATAACAACTAATCCCCAAGAAGAAGGAGACGAACTACTACAAGTACCAGTTTACCTACTAACAAACGATGACCTAGCACTTCTTCTAAACGCAGAAAATCATTCACAATTAACAATAATAGAAAGAGCAGCTAAACTTGCTAAAATATTTAGTAAAAATGATGACGATGTAATTAAACTAAAAAATCACTTAATAGCAACCGCAATCCAAAGCGTATTATTTTCAAATCAAAATGCAGCCGGAAAGAAAAATGATATATTCCAAATCATCGCCTCATGTTCAACAAACGAATTCAATCCAAATGCAGAACTAAAAGGAATAGGTTACTCAAGAAGATTTGCTAATTGTTTTGGAATAGATAACAAAGGAGAATTCGGAGAAAGTGTTTTAATTAATGAATATATATCATCATTTATGAATCCAGAACTAGAAGCAAGTTTAGAAGTACCAGATAATGCATTTTATAATCTAAGAGACTTTGCTAAAGCACTAGATTTCACATTAATTGGAGAAGGATTTCTAAACAATCGAATTATGCAAGATTCTGCAATAATCCTAAAAGTAAGATTAAATTCAATTATAAATAGTAAAAATGGAAAATATTTTGAATTAGATAGATATATTACATTAGAACAATACATATCAAAACTAATCGTATTAAATTCAAAAAGAAGTCAAATAATAAATATTAATTTAGAAGATGTAGATGATAACCTTGCAAAAGTAATAGTAAAAATATTATCAAAAATGATATTTGATTTTGCAAAAAGAAGAAAAGTAAGAGCATCTATCCCATTCCACTTAATATTAGAAGAAGCACATAGATACGTTCAGAACGATAACGACAAATACCTACTAGGATATAATATATTCGAAAGAATAGCCAAAGAAGGACGTAAATATGGAGTTATAATAGACCTAATAAGTCAAAGACCAGTAGATATCTCAGAAACAGTAGTAGCCCAAATGTCAAACTTCCTAGTACTAAAAATGACACACCCTAAAGACCTAGAATACATCGAAAAAATGCTACCAAACGTATCAAGTGATATAATAGAAAAATTAAACTCATTACAAGCAGGAACATTAGTCTCATTCGGTAATGCATTTAAAATACCATTACTAATCAAAATGGATTTACCAAATCCGTTACCATACTCAGCAAACTGCGACGTATTAGAAAGATGGAAAGCAAATGGAAACTAACCATTTGCTTTTTAAATATTTTTTTACATTGATTGTCAAAAATTATTGTATAATTAATAACTCTTATGCTATAATTAAATTACCTAATAGATGTCGATTTTGCATAAAACCGACTATGTGTGATGATTGGGAATCTAATTGAAGGATGGTGTTGAACGCTAACTCACAGAGTTAGAATCCTTAAATTCTTTATGTGATGCCCACCTGCGAGAGAGCGGGATTTTATCACAATTGATATCTAATTAGGTTTTTATTTTGGAGGATAATATGTTTGAAAGATTAATTGCACTTATAGGTCATGATAGATTTAAGAATCTAGAAAAATCTAAAGTACTAGTAGTAGGACTAGGTGGAGTAGGAGGCTACGCCCTAGAAGCATTAGTTAGATCAGGTGTTAAAAATATAACTATAGTAGATGGAGATGTAGTAGAAGAATCTAACCTTAATAGACAAATTATAAGTAATAATAATAACATAGGTAAATCAAAATGTGAAGCAGCTGCGGAAAGAATTCTGGAAATAAATAAAAATGTTAATCTAAATATAATATATAAATTTATAAATGAAGATAATTTCAACGATTTATTAATAAATAAATATGATTATGTAATAGATGCTTGCGATGATATAAAAGTTAAACTACTATTTATGAAAAACGCTAATAAATATAAATTAATATCTTGTATGGGAACAGCAAATAAAACAAACCCATCAAAACTAAGTATAACTACACTAGATAAAACAAGTTATGATCCCTTAGCAAAAAAATTAAGAAAAATGGTAAAAGACGAAAAAATAAGAACAAAATTTAAAGTAGTATCTTCAACCGAAACCCCAACCAAAAACAACAACAAGCAACTAGGAACAGTCTGCTATATGCCAGGTATAGCCGGATTACTATGTGCAAGTTACGTTATAAATGATATTACAAAATAAACAATACACAAAAAAGATGACCACTCATCTTTTTTTATCTTCTTGTATTTTATTCAAATTATTCTCATAACTATTATTCTTAGGAATATAAAACTTTTCATCCTTTATGTTATCAGGTAAGTACTGTTGCTTAACCCAACTATTTTTATAATTATGAGGATAAACATAATCCTTACTATTAGTATGAATATGTTTTGGAACCACACCACAATTCTTAGTTCTTATCGTTGTTAAAACCTTATCAATAGCTAAATAAGCACTATTACTCTTAGGAGATAAAGCCATCTCAATAACTATCTCAGATAAAGGAATAATACACTCAGGAAATCCAACCCTATTAGCCGCATTAATCGCAGCATCCAACTTAGGTCCAATAGAAGGATTAGCAAGACCAATATCCTCATAAGCAATTACAGATAATCTTCTAAATATTATATCTAAGTCCTGAGCCTCAAGCAATACCCCTAAATAATACACAGCAGCATCAGGGTCACTACCCCTAATTGATTTTTGAAGAGCACTTATTGAATTATAATAATTATCCTCATCTTTATCTATATATATTATAGGTTTAGAATTAATCCCCTTAAGAACCTCCTCATTAACAACATGATTATCAGAACTATAATAAGCCATTTCTAATAAATTAATCGCACTTCTAACATCCCCATTACTTGACTTAGCAATAATATTTAAACACTCATCATTAATCCCAATACCATCTAAACTATTACAAGCCTTCTTTAAAACACTTATTACATCATTAAGTTTTAATGATTTAACCTCAAATATTTGACACCTAGATCTTATAGCTGGATTAATACTATGATAAGGATTAGAAGTTGTTAACCCTATCATAATTATTTTACCATTCTCCAAATAAGGTAATAAAATATCCTGCTTATCCTTATTCATACGATGAATCTCATCAATAATCAAAATCATTTGGCCATTCATTTTAGCCTCTTCAATTACAATATCAAAATCATTCTTCTTATTAATAACCGCATTCAACATCCTATACGGCATATTAAGCTCATTAACCAACGCATTAGCAATAGACGTTTTCCCACACCCAGGACTCCCATAAAAAATACAAGAAAATAACTTTCCATTCTTAATTAAATTAGTTAATATTTTACCATCACCTATTAAATGATCTTGACCATATATATCATCTAATTTAATAGGTCTTATCTCATTTGCTAATAATTCCATTGTTAATCACCTTTAATTATTATATATTAAATTTGATTTATTTTAAAGTTAAATGTATAATTATTTTAGTGATTATTATGAATGAAAAATATTTAAAAGATTTTTATAACTATTTAAAACTCGAAAAAAGATATAGTAACAACACTATAAATTCTTATTATCTAGAATTAAATAAATTTAATGAATATATTAAAAAAGATTTACTTAAAGTAAATAGAGAAGATATCAAAAAATACATAAAATACATTGGTAATAAATCAAGCAAAACCATTTCACATGCAATAAGTTCCTTAAAATGTTTTTATAATTATTACGAAAAACTAGATAAAATAAAAAACAACCCCTTAGTTAATATAGAAATACCTAAAATAGAACAACACTTACCAACTATATTAACCTTAGAAGAAGTATTATCTTTACTAGATATAGAAATAAAAACACCTTACGATGCAAGAAATAAAGCCATATTAGAACTATTATATTCAACCGGATTAAGAATAAGTGAACTAATTAACCTAGAACTAGCCAATATAGATATAGAAGATAATCTAATAAGAGTAATAGGAAAAGGAAACAAAGAAAGAATAGTCCCATTTGGAGAATATGCTAAAGAAGCTTTAAATTTATATATCAATAACTATAGACCAAAAATTAATAAAAAAAATAATACATACGTATTTTTAAATAACACAGGAGAAAAAATATCAAGACAATATATATTTAAAATAATTAAATTAGAATGTCTAAAAAAAGGTATAAAGAAAAACGTTTCTCCTCATACCCTAAGACATACATACGCAACCCATTTACTAAAAAATGGTGCAGATTTAAGAATAATTCAAGAATTACTAGGACACGAAAACCTAACCACAACTCAAATTTATACCCATTTAGATAATGAAAAACTTAAAAATGATTATGACGAATTCTTTCCTAGATAAACTAAACTATTTGCATCTTTCATTTGTCTCAACATTGTTTTTACACTTAGCCTTAGCTTTATTATTAGCTCTCGCATTAGTTCTACACTTACTCATAAAATTACCTCCTACAAGTATTATAAGTAATTTTAATAATTTTAATTATGGTAATTAATGGTTTTTTCTTGAAGAAATAAATATTTTATTTTATACTTGTATAGTAGGAGGGTAACAAAATATGGAAGAAAAAATAAATATAATAAATGAAATAAAAAACGAAATCACAAAAGAAAAAAGTTTATCATACTTATCAAAAAAATATAATATAAGTGAATTTGAAATACTAGGAATTGTTAAAAAACTAACAGACGAAGGAATTAACATATCATATAGCGAAAAAAACAAAGAAGCATACATCGTTATCAATGATCATCCCGATTTCTCAAAAGAAAATAACTACTATATAAATGAAGATATAGATACAACAACTAAAATCGCATTCATTGCAGATACACACTTCGGTTCCAAACACGAACAAATTGCAATCTTAAACGACATGTATAAAAACTTTGCAAACAAAGGAATTAAATACGTCTTCCTATTAGGAAACCTATTAGAAGGTCCTTATAAAGGAAATAATAATTTAGAATATGGTAAAAGTTTAATTACAAATGACGCTTACGGACAAGCAGATCATTTTATTGAATACTATCCCTATGTAGAAGGTATAAAAACACTATTTATAACCGGAGAAAACGAACACAAATTTGCCAAAGATTTAAACGTAGGAGAATACATTTCCAAAGAAAGAGATGATTTAATCTACCTAGGTCCAAGATCTTGTACAGTACACTTTAACGAAGTTAAATTAAGACTAGAACAATTAAAAAACGGTAATGCATACACAATAGCGTATCCACCACAAACATATCTACGTAGTATGTCAAGTTATGAAGACTACGATGCAATATTTCTAAGCGGAACAAGAACATTCCAACATTTTCCAGCAATCAGAGATACCCAAATATTTTCAATCCCTTCAGTAGTCGAAAGAACACCACAAATGGTTTCAAAAAAACAAAGTAATTCAATAGGTGCATTTCTAATAGATTTATCATACACAAAAACAGGTAAAATGAAACGATTACTTCCAGAAGTAATGCCTTACTATAAACCAAGTAAAGATAATTATTTAAATACAAAAAAACTAATCCTATCCAAAAATGATAATAATGAATATGAAAATATAAATGAAATTATTAAAAATAAACATGCTTACTTCAATACTATAGAGAAAATATATCGCAATATAAAAAAAGAACAAACATTTAATTCATTAAAAGAAAAACTACAAGTTAATACAGATGAATTATATGGAATAATATCAATACTAAACGAATATGGAAGAAATATAGAAGTAGTAGATATAAATGGAGAACTAGTTGTTAAAAAGAATTTACAAAAAAGAAGAGATATAAACTACAAACCACCAAAAGAAGAATTACATAAAAAAGAAATACTAGTTGTTTCAGATACCCATTACGGAAGCATATGGTGTCAACCATCAATGGTAAACACATCATGCTACGAAGCATATAATAGAGGAATAACAGACTTTTATCACATAGGAGATATAACAGACGGAGACTATGCTAAAGTAAGGCCAAATCACGTACACGAAGTATTTCTATACGGTGCAACTGGACAAATAAATTACGTCATAGAAAACCTACCAAAATATCCTGGGGTAAAATGGCACGCTATACAAGGTTCACACGATCAAACACATCAATTTAATTACGGAGTAGTACTAGCAGAAGAAGTAGCCAAAAAAAGAAATGATTTTGAATACCTAGGACAAGATAGAGCGTTTGTATACTTTGATAACTGTAAGGTTGAATTATTTCATCCAGGAGGAGGTACCTCAAGAATACTTAGCACCAAACCCCAAAACGGAATAGATCAAATGCCAAGCGGAAATAAACCTAATTTATCAATAAGAGGTCATTATCATAAAATTTATTATATGTTATATAGAAATATTCATATGTTACTAGCACCTTGTAATGTTGATCAATCATCATTTATGATGAAAAATGAATTACCAAACTTAATGGGAAATTATTTTTTAACAATATATTATGATGATAATGGAGATATTCAATATTTAGATGTAGAACCTATGATATTCGATCAAAAAGATGTAAGAAAATATGATTTTGAAAATCCTAAAAAAGTTATTAAAAATAAAATATTAACTAAAAAATAAAAATTAGTTTAATAAAACTAGTTTTTATTTTTTTATTTTCTTATTAATTTCAGAAATATTTTCATGTATAGATAATAACACTAATGAAAATTCATATATAACTCTTAGTATTAAATTACCAATAAATAAAGTCATTACAAATAATATAAAACTAGTACTTATTAATGAAAAAGAACTTAATGTTATATATATTGCAAACACTAAATAAGATATCTTTAATACCTCAGTAATATACATTTTCTTAAACTTAATAAAATCATATAGCTTAGCCATAAATCCAGTATACTTTTTCTCATTAGTGTTAGAAAATACAGTAAAATATAAACAAATTCCACCTATAATAGCAACAACTAGAGAAATAATCATCCAAATTCCTACCTCAGACATTGAACTAGAAGCTGAACTATATTTATTATTGTATAAAAACATATAATCTATCTCCTCTCTTTTAATAATATCATAAAAAAATAATAAAATGAATAATATTTAATATGAATAATTTATTATTACCATTTTCAATAACTTTCTTATCTGGTTTATCAACTACTATAGGTTTCTTTTTTATATATCTAAAACCTAAAAACATGAATAATTTTATTGGTTTTTCCCTAGCGTTTTCCGGCTCTATAATGTTTTTTATATCTTTATTAGAACTTATCCCAAACGGATTCTTTAATCTATTACATGAATATAATATAGTTATTGCTAGTTTTATTTTAATTCTAATGATTATTATAGGAAATAAATTAATTAACCTTATTGATAATAAAATAGAGAAGGGAAGTAGTTCTAATAGTTTAGAAAAGATAGGTGTATTATCTATGATTGGATTAATGATACATAATATGCCAGAAGGAATACTAACATTTCTATCTTCTTCTATTAATATTAATTTAGGATTAAAACTAGGACTTGCAATTATGCTTCATAACATACCTGAAGGAATTGCAATTGCAATTCCAACCTATTATGGTACAAGAAATAAAATGAAAGCATTTAAATATACATTAATAAGTGGCTTTGCTGAAGTTTGTGGTGCTTTAATTGGATATTTATTTTTATATCGTTTTTTATCTAATTTATTAATAAGTATTATACTATTATTTGTTTCAGGTATTATGATATCAATAAGCTTTAATGAAATATTAAATGAAGTAGAGAAGTATAATAAAAAATATATTTATTTAGGAACCCTAATAGGATTAATAATAGTTATAATTACAGAATATATATTATAAGTAAAGTAAATGTAAAGTATAGAAGAGAGAGGGGATAGTAGAGTAAATAAAAGAGAAGTATTAAATATAAAAATAATAAATAAAAAGTTAATTATATATTTATCAACAAGTAAATAATAAAAATATATTATTTATAATACAAAATAGCAATAAATAATAAAAAAGTTACATTATTAAGTAATAATAAAAAATTATATAGAGATATATAATATATATAATTAATAGAATAAAAAACAGAATAAATGTTTTATTAAAACTTAAAGGTTAACATAATATATATTATAGGAAGTTACATATTATTTAAA
>CAZTEJ010000038.1:0-9186 GCA_964612605.1 uncultured Clostridium sp.
ATTTTTCATAAGTTACTTTTACTAAAACGGTTATTTCTGTTTCTATTTGCATATTTAACAAGACCTCTATTTATTATTATCTAAATAATTACAAACCTTAATAAAACAAGAAATTTGGTTTTCATTTAACTCTTTAGTTTCTACCATGTGTTTTAATTCTGACATAGAAAACCATCTTACTTCTGATAATTCATCTTCTTGAATTATTATATCTTCAAGTTCTACATCTTTATTTACAAAATACATTTTATAACAATCTCTACCATCACAACCAGAATCATACTCAATAAATTTCTCTTGTGAAAAATCTAACCCTAATTCTTCTTTTACTTCTGTAATGATTCCCTCTAAAGGTGTTTCACCAGCTTTAGGATGACCACCAGTTACGCCCCAATCTCCACCTTTTTCCTTAACTCTCTTTTGCATAAGAAAATCACCATTAGAATTTCTTATAACAACCATTACAACCATAGGATAATATCCTTCTGGAATAATATCGCCTTTACGATATGTTTTATCTGTTTTAACACTATTAGCATCATATAAATCTCTTAACTCAGCCATTGTTTCACCTCTTTTACTTTAATTATAATTTTCATTGCTTTTTCTTTAAATATCTATATCCATTATACCACACATTTTCGTTATTTTTATTAGTTAAGATATAGTTTTTTCATTATCTTCAAACATTTCATAAAATTTTTCTGCTGCTTTATCTTGCTCATATCCTAATCTATCTAAAGCATATAAAATTTTACTTTTGTAAGTTTTAGTTGTTAAGACTTTTTTTATTATATTTGCTTTATGTTTTTTTACTGTTTTAATTTTTTTATAATCTTTTAAATAATTTTCATAAGCAACTTGATTAATAACATCTTCCACACTAAAATTATCTATTTTTATTTTATTAGAATAATAGTTATAATTGTACAAAGCGTGATTAACAATAGCATTATAAACATAAGTATCGTTTTTTTCTAATTTATCTTTTATCATTTTATTTTCAATAGCAGATTCAAAACCTATATCAGAAATATTATTTTTTTTATCTATATCAAGTAAAATATCATTAATTTTATCAATAGTATTATAGATATTCTTTTTTGCTTTTTTGACTTTACTATTTTTAAATATTTCTCTTTTTATCTCTTTTGTTAATAATCTTATCTTATTACCAATTTCATTTTTTGGAAGTGAATTATATTTAATATATTTTTTATCAGTATTTCTTATTTCATTTAATAAAAATCCTAATCTTACAATTTTTTCTTCTAAATCTAAATCATTAATATTTCTTAAAGTAAAGTTATGATCTTTTGGATTAAAATAAGATTTCAATTCTTCAAAATCTTCTTCTAATTTTATTAATGTAGGCGTATATAACTTTTTTCTTTCTATTGTTAAAGTAGCTTGTCTCTTTAAAAAGTTTCTCTCATCATCAGTAATTTTAAGTCTTATTCTATGATCTAGCTTTCCACTTTTATTTTTATAACATTTATTTTTTTCTATCCAAGTTATATGAAAATGATAATTATTTTCTCTATCGCAATGAAGTGCTACTATCCACTCAAGATTTTCTTTTGGATTAACATAACCAGAATAAGATAAAAACTTTGGCATTACATCTGTTGTAATTTTCTTTTGTAATTCTTTAATATCTATATTCTCATCTATATAGTCTTGATTAAATGATAAAACAGTCATTTGAATATTACTATTTTCAACATACTTGCACCATCTTTTTTGCATTGCAGGTACATCTTTATCTTTTAAAAATTCACCATTTTTAAGCATTGCTATTTCTTCACGTTTCATTTTATTTTCATTCATTATTTCTTCTAACTTTTTACCACCCATAAAATAATCAAACAATGAATCATCTTTTACTTTTTGATAATCTTTAAGTGAAGAATGTGCTTTATCTTTATCTCTTGAATATTCATAAAAACCTGTTATATATTCATTTAACTTTTCTCTATATTCTTCTTTTGATTTACATTGTATATATCTCCAATTATTAGAATTTTTTGCTTTCTTATATATTCTTAAATTATTAGTAGGATTATTAACAGCATAATATGGATGCGTAATAAAAACAACTTTTGAATCATCAAACATTAATTATTTATATTGTCTAATAAATAATTAGTTCTATCTAGTAATATATCAATTTTTTTATTTCTATTACTATCCTCATAAAATTTTAAAATACCTAATTCTAAAAGTTCTATAAATAAATCATTTTTTACTGGATACGAATAATCATTTTTAATTAAATTAATTTTAAAATCTAATTGTTTTGGAATTGTTATGCTTCTCCTAATAAAATCATTTTTATTCATATTCCAAATCTCCCAGAATAATTATCATTAACTTTATAAAATTCTTTTAAGCAATTATCATCTGATATTTTCTCATTTATAGGAAATCCCATATTGCTAAATAATTGTTCTAATAATTTTCTATCTACACTTTCCCTATGTAATAATCTATTTAATTTTTTATCTATATCACTTAATACTAATTTAAAATCATTTTTAGTTGAAGCATCTTCAATACACTTTTTAATAGCGGTACTTTTAAACTTAATTTTATGTTCTTTCATATACTCATTTAATAATTCTTCATCTCTACTATTTAAGTTAATTGAATATCTTTCCATATAAATCAAAACCCCCTTAATTTTATTTTTTAAATCTTATTTTATCAACACTTAATGCTATGATAAATAATAGTCCAACTACTATAATTTCAAAGCATGAACTTCTTTCAAGTATTAATGCTATCATTGAAAATAACACTAATAACACACTTAAAACTTTATTCATTTTTAACCTCACTTTCTACTAAAATAGCTTATTTTTACACCTATTTAATTTCAACAGGATATGGGACTTGCACCATTTTTTTTGAAAAGCCTTATTTTATAAGCCTTTCCATCAAAATTTTTGGTGCAAATATTTTTTCGCACTTGCGAAAAAGCATACTTTCGTATGCAAAAGGTATGCTATTTTTACCTTTTTCCCTTATTTTATAAGAAAAAATGGTATGCAAATTATATATTTTTTACTCATTTTTATTATTTTTATTAATTTCTAATTGTTTTGAATTATCATTTAAATTATTAGCTATTTCATCATAATATTTATCTATCTCATTTGTCTTTTCAACATACTCATTATTAGCTCTATTTATTTCTGCCACCATTAAATTTAGTTTATATTTTCTTTCTAAGTCATCAGCAAACTTTTTATGTTTTAGATTCTTTACTAATCTAGTGTCTGTGAAATCATAATCAATATAACTTATTTTTTTACTATTAGGATTATAATTTACACAAACATTATCATAACCATTTTTATAATTTAAATTTATAAATTTAATATTTTCTATCTCATTATTATCAAAATGTTCTACGTCAAATTCTACCCCATAATGTTGTTTTATTAAATTTAATTTTTGTTTGTACTCTAGTTTAATTTTATCTTTATCTGCTATTTTTCTTTTTATTAATTCTTGATTATTAATACTCAATACCATCACCTTCTTTTTCTTTATTAACATAATTTATTAATGTATTATTTAAATACTCATAATTTCTTTTAAGTTTTTCTTTATCAACAATTAGTGCTTGATTTAAGTCTTTAACATTTTGTTCATCATTAAAATTAACTACTAATGATGTAGAAAAGGAATTAACATTTATCTTTGCTAATTCCTCTTTTAACTCTTTACCTGCACTTATTCCCCATTTATCATTATCAAAAATTATTCCAACTATACCTTTAAAATCATTATCTTGAATTTTAGTTATTAATGATTTTGTATTAGTTACACCATTAATACTAACAACTTTTATATTAGGATCAATTACTTCTAATGATAAAGCATCTATTATACTTTCTGTAATATAAAGTATAGATGTATTTTCATTAATAAATTTTTCATTCCAAATATCACTATTACCACCACTTTTAAACTTATCATTATTAACTGTGCTTCTGCCAAAATAACAATGCTTATTTATTGGAAAAACAACTAACTTTCTTTTGTCATCATATCCAATTTTATATTTGCTAATTAGTTCTTTCGTTATACCTCTTTTTTCTAAATAATCTGTCTTATTTTTATTATAAAAACATACATTAAAATATTTAGTATAATCTCGATTACTATTATCAACCTCACTATTTACTTCTTTTTTTATAGGAACATAATCTAAATATAATTCTTCAACCTTTTTTATTTGATCTCTAAAACTAGGTAAATTATAATCTAAACCTATCAAATCAAATATGTCATAACTAACACCACAAGCAAAACATTTACAAATATTATATTTATCAGTAAACATCATACTAGGGTTATTATCTGTGTGATTTGGATTTAAACAATGAAAAAATCTTTTAGGATTAGATATATTATGATGCTGTTCTAAATAATCCCAAAGATAAGTTTTATATTCTGTTATTGAGCTCATAAACTTAATTCTTCTTCCTTGTTTTTTACAATATCAAAATTAAATTTTGTGTCTTCATAAATAGGTTTATTTCTAAATTCTATTTTATATATGTCATCTAAATTAAAATCTTGTCTTGATCCAAATATTTGTTCAAACTTTTCTCTATCTTTATAATCCATTGAATATTGTGAAACATAACTACTATTCCAACTATGTTCTAGTGCAGAAGTATCGATTTTAAAATTCATATATTTACCATCTTTAAAAATAAAAGTATTAACTCGTTTATATTCACTATCTTTTAACACAGACACAATATCTTTTCTTTTATGGATTTTATGCTCTAAATTATTATTTATATCACTTAATAATTTATTTCTAACATCATTATCTTTTAAAACTTCTCCAATTCTTTCTTTGTTCTTTTCTATATAATCACTTGATATAGCATACAATAAATCTTCATCTTTTACGAAATAATTTAAAATAATTGCTTTATCAGCTATTTCATAATGACTTTCATAATCGAACAAATTAATATTATTTATAAAATTATTATAAATATCTTTTTCTTCTATATCTGAAACATAATCTTTAGCAGCCTCATAAAACTCTTTTTTATTTGTTTTAACATAATCAGTTATAATGTTGTTTAACTTTTGGTTAAATTCTTTTAATAAAGCACTCATACTTAAATAAGGCGAATCCAAACGCCATTCTAAACCCAAGATATTATACATATCATAATTAATATCATATAACACATCTTTTTCTTTATCATAAAATCCTTCATATTCTAATTTTGAATCAAATGTTATTTCCCCTCTATACAAATTATCTCCATATAATAAATCTATTTTTTCATTATAAGGAATTTTTACTATATAGTAATTATAATTTTCTCTTTTAAAATTTTTCTGTGTTTCAGATGACTTTAAAAAGTCAAAAAATTCTTTTTTATAATTCATAGTCAGATTCCTCACAAACCGATATATTATAGTTAAATGCTAATATATTTGGTAATACTAATTTTTTATTGTCATCATCAATTATAAATGGTGCCGTATCTTCTATTTCTGCTTTTTCAATAGTATAATCAAATGGATAAACTGTATCAATTATAATTTTTTGATCTAATTTCAATTTATCATTAGCTTCTTTTAGGCTTTTTAAAAAGTAAATAAAAAAGTCCTCATCAACAAAAATTTCTTCATTAGAATACCTATTAAAAAAACTTGTAGCTGTTTTTCTTAACTTTGCAAGTTCTTCATTAAAATTATTATTAAAATTATAATTACTCGGTCCACACATATAATCTTCAGAAAAAGTACCTATTTTCTTATCATTGTATAAAATATCACATTTAAAAATATCAATTCCTTCGTGGTCTTCAAAATACTTTATATTATCTACCCTGTAATCACCAATACTTATTGTCATAACCACATCACCCCTTATTATTTAATTATTTTCCAAATCCATTGGTTCTGTATGTAAATCATAATTATATAATATTTCTTCATTAATCAAACGAAATATTGAATCTTCCAATATATATGATAAATTTTCTAATAAGTCTTTATCATAATCATAAAATATTTTATCATCTCCAATATTTGTATCAACCCAATCAAGTTCTTCTGCTAATAATAAATATTTTGAAATTTCTCTAATACTTAATTCACCTATCTTTTTATTACTTAATTCATTTAACATATCTTCAAACTCATTATAACTATTATTCATAACTCTACACCTTTTTCATTAGCAAATTTTTCTTTGTAATACTCATTAATACTTTCAGTCCAATCAATTTCTGCAATATACGATTGTGATGTTTGCCAATCAATATTATAAAAAACCTCTTTTACAAAAGAATCTATCATTTCATCATCAAAATCATTATATGGTATAGTATAAACAACACCATCTTTTTCATATTCATAATAATATTCTTCAAACTCAAAAATATCTTTCAGTTCTTGTTTTATCGAATTATAAGTGGATATACTACCTTCCTTAATTAATCTTTCTTTGTTATCTTCAACATAATCTTCATATAACACTTCATTAAAAGCGCATTCTGCTATATAACATACTGCATCTGGATCACTATTAAATTTATCAGAATCCTTATAACAATATCCATTCGGCGATTGTCCTGCAACATATATTAATTTCTTACCAAATGTAGGATCAAAAGTTTTTTTATTTTGTTTTAATTTATTCATATTCTATATCAACCCCCTTATCATTATCTTTTTGTATATTTTCTTGTAATTCTTTATTCATTGCATAAGAAATAGTATAAAAAGTATCATATTTATTCATAGTTAAACTATCTTGATGATTAACTATTGCATTAGCACCAATTAATGAAAGTTGAATATAAGTCATACAACAACAAGTCAAATCTATATCATCACCTATTAAAAGAATTTTATTATTATTTATTCCAGAATTTAAAAGTTCATTATAACTAGCATATAAAGTTCTACCACTACCACAAGTCGGATCAATAATGTCGATATATCCTTTTTCTTCTATACACTTTTCATAATCAGTCTTATTGGTTGTTATTTTTGCCATAAGCTCGCATATATGTAATGGCGTAAAAAATTGTGATGAACCTTTTTTAATTAATTCTAATTTCTCATAAATATCTCCTAAAACATCTGTAGGTTTATCAGCTTTCATATATTCATTTACTATTGCAGAAAGAATTTTTGGAAATAAATCTTTTTCTTCATTAGTATATTTATTTATAATTCTAAGATATTCATTTTCTCTATCTTCTTTAAAATCAACTACATTTGCAAATGAATAAGCACAACATATTACTACATCAGAAAACGCTGTCTGTGTACCATATCTCATACCTAATTTTTTTATTGAATCTATTATAAAGTCTTTATCATAATTCATTTTTAAATATTTCCTTTTCTTCTTTTCTACTACATCTGCTAGAAACAACTAGACAACTATATAAAAAAAGAACAATCATACTAATAATCATTCCAATTACAATTAACACAAATATCATCCCCCTAAATTTAAATTATCTTTCTTTTTAATACTCATAATCATAATTATTGTTTTTTAATTTTTCATAGATAGTCTCATATAGATTATTAGCTGTTTCTTCAAAGCCAAACCATGCAAGCAAATTCTTATTTGAATAATCAATTACTAATGGATCATCTTTATCAAATTTATCTCCAAATAATTCTTCCATAGAACAACCTGTCCCATCTATAATATTTGATAAAATATCATTAATTTCTTCTTTATAATCTTCAAAAAATCTGATTGTATCATCATAGTAAATAAGGTTCCCTATCATACCAGATACACAACCATATTTTTGTAAATCTTCCATACTTCTTAATAAATCATCTGGCGAATCATAATCATCACTTTCATCTATATAATAATCAATAACATAATTAGTAAGCCTATTATATCCTTTTAAATCCTCTAATAATTCTTTAACCATTCCTATTTCCTTTATCCTTTTTTTCATCAGTTAAATAGAAGAAAACAGATGAATCCAAAGCATCACAAATATTTAACATATCATAAAAATCAGGTTCTAATAATTTACCATTTTCAATATCTTCTATTGTTTCTTTATCTACATGAGATAATCTTTCTAAACGTCTTTTTGACATTCCCCAAGATTTTCTTTCATTTTTTAACTTTTTTCCAAAATTTTTTATCCAATTCATTTTGTATTCCCCCTTTTTAATAAAGTAAAAGAGAAACTAAAAATCAGTTTCCCTCATACTTTGTAAAATCTACATATTCTAATACATCTGCTTGTTCACCGTTAATTTTTAAACCAACGTGTAAATGTGGTCCTGTACTTAAACCTGTTGTAGAAATATTACCAAGTAAAGCACCTTCTTTTACTACCATTCCTGTTTTATACATTGCAGGTACACTTAATGCTTTAATATGATGATAAGTTATTTCAAAGCCATTATTACAACTAACAGATACATAATTACCTGTCTTATTACCAGATTGAAGATAAGGTAAATCATTAAATTGTGTATTAACAATACTTTTTATTGTTCCATCACACATACTATAAAATGGTGTTCCTGTTGGAGAAGCAAAATCCCAACCCGAATGAAAATTTGTTCTTTCTTGTTCTTGCCCCGATAATCCCAAATCTACATCACGCATTTCAAATACTATTGATGTTATAGTAAAGTTATCTCTTATAGGAAAAATAAACGGTAAATAAGGATAATCTTCTGTATAATCTTGTGAAGTAGTAATATCTACTTCATCAACTTCACAAAGATTCAACTTCTCTATATATACACCATTATCATTTGTATCACTTTCAATCGTATATTCTGGCATACTACTATCATATTTAATTTGCTTACAAAGCATTTTAATTGGAATCATTTGTTTCATTTCTAAATTAAGATTATTTAAATAAGCCTGTTCACACTCACTATATGAAAGTGTAGTTACATCTAAAACATTATTTGTTCTTTGAAGATAAAATACTAGCCTTTCAAGTGAAACATAACCATTATTTAACAAATGCTTATCTAAAATTGACCTATACCTATCAGCATATAAATAATTATTTGCAACTGTAACAGAACCACGTTTTTCTTCTGATTGTCTTTTTAAATTTTCATAACCTATAGATACCCCAGCAACAGCTGAAACAATACCAATTAAAATTACAATAAAAGCAA
>CAZTEJ010000039.1:0-9088 GCA_964612605.1 uncultured Clostridium sp.
TAATTAATTCTTTATCTATATCTATGATAGAAGTATTTTCTTTAAATAATAATTTATATTCATTAATTAAGTTATTAATATGTTCTTGTTCTTTAGTATTTAAATCTTTATATTCTTCTATTATTATGTTATCTAATGGATTAATTATATCTTTAGTTTTATTCTTTTTAAATAGATTAAACATAAGGTTTACCTCCTGAATTTAGTTATTATAGTAACATATATTAATTTATATAACAATAATTTGTTCGTATTTTTATCTAATGAATTATATTTTCCACTTTCCGTTTTCCATTATAAGAACTTTTTTACTGTCTTTTGTATCTGCTTCTACGCATACTGAATCATTACCAAAAACAAAGTCGGTATGTAAATCTGATGTATAATAATCAAATATTTCTTTTCTTCTTATATCTCTTTCACTCATAGCGATACATTCATCTATTGAATTGCCTAGTGCAAAATGGCAACCGGTATTTTCGTCTAGAAGAACTGAATCGTAGAATCTTCTAGTTTTTGAAAGTGGTGAGTCTTGAGATACTAGTGCGATTTCTCCTATTCTTTTAAGATTGTTTGAAGGTTCCATGATATATTTTTTTAATACATTATTATCTGATTGGCAATTAACTACTAGTCCGTGGGAGAACTCAAATGAAGCATTGTTTATAACTATACCTTTGTATAATCTACTTTTTTGTGATAATACTATTTTTCCTTTAGCTGATTTGCAATTAGGCGAGGTAAATATTTCGTATGATGGGTAATTGAATAAATTTCCGGTTATTTTGTTTGGATTACTACACCAAACTGATGTTGGATTTAATGAGATTGTAAAGTCTGTTCCTAAATCGGTATAAAAATGTAGATTTGATATGCCCATTTTGTTTAATATATTCTTAATTTCTAATCTTCTTAGAAATTCTTCTTTTGTTTTTTCTTCTTCTATACATATATCATTAATTATTTTCCATAATTCATCTATTTTTTTCTTATTTCCTAGTAATTGATATGCCCATTCTTCGTTTGGATATATTGTGATTAGGATATCTTCATTTTCTTTAGCTATGAATGCGGTTTTGTTGTATCTCATTAAGTTTCTATAGTATTCTATTGAATAGTTGCTGAAGTATTCTTTTGAATAGTCTGTTACGTTAGCAAAAGATATTTCTTTTACTTTTCCTTTTAGTTCTGGGTATTTTGGAGTAAATTCTTCTATTTCTTGTTTTGATGGATTTGCATTAAAGAATTTTTTTACTTTGTTTTTATCAAAATCTATATATGCAATTGTTTCTATGTTGTATTCTGTTCTTATTTCTTCCATTAGTTCTTTTACTTC
Organism: uncultured Clostridium sp.; assembly: GCA_964612605.1. Lineage (GTDB taxonomy): Bacteria > Bacillota_I > Bacilli_A > RF39 > UBA660 > CAG-533. Next base: position 1,337 of record CAZTEJ010000039.1, read on the forward strand.
GTCTAGTGGAAATGATGCGTGGAATACGATTGATGTGTATTTATCATTTTTTAATGCTTTATTTAGTATATTTCTTAAATAATTCTTTTTAATATTAATTAGTTCTGTTTCCATATTTAACCAAGCCCCTTAGTTATAAGAAATTATACCATGAAATGAAGAAAAAAGCAAATTTTGTTTGCTCTTTAGTTTAGTTTTTGTTTTAATATTTCGTTTACTTTAACTGGGTTTGCTTTCCCTTTTGTTTCTTTCATTACTTGTCCTACAAAGTACCCAAATAGGTTTGTTTTACCGTTGTGGTAATCTTCTATTTGTTTGGTATTATTTGCTAGGATATTATCTATTATTTTGATTAATTCGTTGTCATCGCTTAGTTGGATCATATTTTCTTTAATTATTATATCTTCTGGTTCTTCTTTTCTTTCTAAACAAATATTAAATAAATCTTTTCCTTGTTTTGATGATATTTTTCCTTCTTTAATATTATTTGTTATTATAGATAATCTTTTTGGATTTACATATAGTTCTTTAATATTAAGATTTTCTTTTGATAAATATCCTAGTATATTAGATATAATCCAGTTGGCGGCTATTTTAGCGTCTATATTTTGTTTTAAACATTCTTCAAAGTAGTCTGATATTTCTTTATCTTTTATTAAAATATTAGCATCATAGTTGGAAAGATTATAGTCATTAATATATTTATTTTTTCTTTCGTAAGGAAGTTCTGGGATATTTTTATATATATTTTCTTTCCATTCTTCGTTTATTTTAATTTTAGGTATATTTGGTTCTACGAAGTATTTGTAGTCTATTGCATCTTCTTTTGAACGCATTCTAATAGTTGTATTGGTTTTATCATCGTATCTTCTTGTTTCTTGTTCTATTTCGTTTTGTTTTCCATTTTTAATTAGTTCAAGTTGTCTATTTATTTCATAGTTAATAGCTTCTTTTACTGCTGAGAATGAGTTAACGTTTTTAATTTCAACTTTTGTTCCTAATTCATTGGTGTTTGATAAAGATATATTAACATCACATCTTATTTGACCTTTTTTTGAATCTGCTTCGCTTATTTCAGTGTATTGGTAGATACTTCTAATGTATTCTAAAAATGTTATACAGTCATCTATACTATGGATACAAGGTGTTGTTACGAGTTCTAGAAGTGGAACTCCTGCTCTATTGTAATTGATTTTGCTTGTATTGTTTTCGTGTGTCATTTGGGCTGAATCTTCTTCTAGATGTATATTGTCTATGCCTACCTCAAATGTTGTTCCGTCGTTTCTTTCAATATTAATATAACCGTCATAACCTATTGGATATGGTTTTGTGTTTTGGGTTATTTGGTATCCTTTTGGTAGGTCTGGATAGTAGTAGTTTTTTCTTTCGAATGTTAGGTATTCTGGTGTTTTGCAGTTAAGTATTTTGGCCATCATTATTCCGTATTTAATGCATTCTTTATTAACTACTGGAAGTGTTCCTGGAAAGGCCATATCAACTGGTCTTATGTTTATATTTGGGGTGTTTTCGTAACTGTTTTTGGCACTGCTGAAGATTTTGGTATTTGTTTTTGTTATTTCACAGTGCATTTCAATTCCTATAGTTAGTTTATAATCTTTCATGATTAGCCTCCTTAGCTATTTGTCCTTTGTAGTTCATTGTGCTTTCTAGTGCATAGGCTATATTTAGTGCTTCTTGATCTTTATAACAAGCACTTGTTATGTTTACTCCTACGGGTAAACCGTTTATAAATCCATTTGGGATTGTAATTGATGGGTATCCTCCGAAATTTCCTACTTGTAGGAATTCGTCTAGGGTGGAGGTATCTTCGTTTATCATATCTAATGAGTTGTCTATATGTTTTGCTGGTCCAATTCCGACTGGCATAATCATTGCGTCATATTTTTTAAAGTAATTATTAATTATATCTACAATTAGTCTTCTAACTCTTTGGGCATTGACGAAGTATCTTTCTTGGTTTTCTTTTTGTAATACGTATGAACCTATTATGAATCTTCTTTTAATAAGTGATGAAAATCCTTTGGTACGATGGTCTTTCATCATTTCTATATAATTGTTTCCGCTTCCTTGGGGTCCAAATATGAAACCGGTTAGGTTTGATAGGTTGCTTGTTGCTTCGGCACATGATAGTACAACGTATACTGATGGTAATGCGTTAAGGATTTTTTTATCTATTGATACGCCTTCTACTTTCATTCCTAGTTCATTGCATTTGTTAATTGTTTCTTTAAAGATTTTTAAATGTTGTTTTAGTTCTTCATTTGGATTTGTATAGTTTTCTTCTTCTATTAGTTCTTTTATATAGAATAATTTTTTGTTTTTGACTTCTTTTGATAGATTATCATATAAATTAATATTACTAGAATCGTAGCTAGTCATATCGTTTATATCTTTTCCTTTCATTGCATCAACAACTATAGCGGCATCTTCTACACTTCTTGTTAAGCATCCGCATGTATCTAGAGAAGATGCGAATGGGAATAATCCGTATCTTGATATTAGACCGTATGTTGGTTTGTATCCAACTATTCCGCAGTATGCGGCGGGTTTTCTTATGGAGTCTCCGGTATCTGATCCTAGTGCGTAGGGGTAAACTCCTGCTGCTACTGCGCAGGCTGTTCCTGCTGAGGATCCGGCACACATTCTTGTTCTATCCCATGGATTTAATACGTTTCCGGTGTGGCAGGTTGTTCCTGTTCCGCCCATTCCGAATTCGTCCATTGCGGTTTTGTTTACTATTACTGCTCCGTTGTTTTTTAAATTTTGTATTGCGGTGGCATCGTAGAATGGGATGTAGTCTTTTAATGTGTTTGATGAACCTGTGGTTAGTATTCCTTTGGTACTGTAGTTGTCTTTTACTCCGTATGGTATACCTGATAACAAGCTGCTTGTTATTTCTGTTTCTTTAGCGTCTTCTATTATTGTTACGAATGCGTTGTATTTTTCTTGGATTTCTTTTGATTTGTTTATTGCGTTATTTACTAGTTCTTTGCTTGTTATTTTTTTGTTTATTAGTAATTCGTGTAATTCTTTTATATTTTTTTCTAACATTTTTACACCACCTTTGGAATTACTACATATTCTGAATCGTTATTGTCTGAATTTGACAGTAGTTCTTCTTTTGTTATTGATTCTTCTATTTTATCTTCTCTTAGTTCTACTATGAAGTTATCTATAGGATGTGTCATTGGTTCTACTTGATTTATATTATCTATTTCATTTATTTTATTTATATTTTTATCTATTATTTCAAATTCGTTATAAACCATGTTTGTTTCTTCTTCGTTTAAATCTATTAATAGAAGATTAGCTAGTTTTTTTATTGTATCTTTACTAAAATTCATATTTTTATTTCCTTTCTTTTAAAGAACAAAGAATTGTTATTCTTTGTTCTATGGGTTTAGCCTATTTGGTCCTCTGAATATAAATTGGGCATCTCTTATGTGTTCTAAACCTAGCAATAGTTGTGTTATTCTGTCCACTCCTATAGCAAATCCGCCGTGTGGTGGCATTCCGTATTTAAAGAATTGCATGTAGAATTCGACGTCTTTGGTTAATCCTTTTTCATCTGCATTCTTTCTTAGTTCGTTATATCTGTGTTCCCTTTGGGCACCAGATGTTATTTCCATTCCTCTCCATAATAAATCGTATCCTTGTGGGGTATCGTTTTCGTCTCTCATATGGTAAAATGGTCTTTTGGCTTTGTTGTAATCGGTTATGAATAGGAATTCTGAATTATATTTTTCCATTGCGAATTTGTATGCAAGTTTTTCTGTTTCTGCATTTAGATCGCCTATATCATTTTCTGGAATTTTATATCCGTATCTTTGTTCTAGTTCTTTATATAGGTCAAATAGTTTAATTCTAGGAAATTTTTCTGTTGGCACGATTATTTCTTTTCCAAATTTATTTAGTATTATTTCACCATAGTTATCTTTTAGTCTTTTTAATGCGTATGTTAGCATTTCTTCTTCTAAGTTCATAACGTCTTCGTATGAATCTATATAAGCAAATTCAAGATCGAATGAGGTAAATTCGGTGCAGTGTCTATTTGTGTTTGAGTTTTCGGCTCTGAATGCGGGTGCTACTTCGAATACTCTTTCTAATCCGGATGCGATTGCCATTTGTTTGTAGAATTGTGGGCTTTGGGCTAGATATGCTTTTGTATCAAAGTATTTTACTTCGAAGACGCTTGATCCTGATTCTGATGCTGTTCCAATTAATTTTGGGGTATGTATTTCTGTAAAATCGTTGTTGTAAAGATAATCTCTTAGGTATTGTACAAAAGCACTTTGGATTGGAATTATATATTCTTTTTGATCTGTTCTTAGATCTATCCATCTGTAGTCTAATTTTTTATCTGGTAGTGCGTTTTCTTCGATTGGATATGTTTCTGCTAGGGATAGTATATTTACTGTTTCTGGTAGGAATTCTTTTCCTCCGTCTTTAACGTACTTGCTTATTACCATTTTTCCGGTAAATTCGACAAATGATCCGGTAGTTAGTTCTGAGCAAGTGGTTGTTAGTTCTTCTTTTATTTTATCTATTGATACTTGGATATATCCTGTTCTATCTTTTAGTTTAATAAATATCATGTATTTTGTATTTCTAATAGTTTTGATCATTCCTGATATTTTAACTGTTTCGTTTTCTTCTAAATTTTTTATTAGTGTTCTTTCCATAATATTCCTTTCTAAAATTCACAATTTCCTGGGGTTCTTGGATATGGTATAACGTCTCTGATGTTATCTACTCCGGTAATATATATTAATAGTCTTTCGAATCCCATTCCGAAACCTGAATGAATGCATGTTCCGTATTTTCTTAAATCTAGGTACCAGTCTAATTCTTCGGTATTCATTCCTAATTCGTTCATTCGATTAATTAATTTGGTATAATCTTCTTCTCTTTGTGAGCCTCCCATTAGTTCTCCTGCTCCTGGTACTTCTAAATCTACTGCTGCTACTGTTTTTCCGTCTTCGTTTTGTTTCATGTAGAATGATTTAATATTTTTAGGCCAGTTTTTGATGAATACTGGTCCATCAAAGTATTCGGTTATGTATTTTTCGTGTTCTTTTGCAATATCTCCACTATAAACTGGTTCAAATTCCCATTTAACGTCTGCTTCTTTTAGTATTTTAATTACTTCTTCGTGGTCTATTCTGGTGAAGTTACTATTTAATAGTTTGTTTAGTTTGTCTAGTAATCCGTTGCTTACAAATTTATCTAGGAAATTCATTTCGTCTGTTGCGTTGTCTAAAACGTATTTAACAACGTATTTAAGCATTTCTTCCATGATATCCATATCGCCTTCTAGATCGCAGAATGCGATTTCTGGTTCGATCATCCAGAATTCGGAAGCGTGTACTTTTGTGTTTGAGTTTTCTGCTCTAAAGGTTGGACCGAATGTGTATGTTTTTTTGAATGCGGTTGCAAAGGTTTCGGCTTCTAGTTGACCGCTTACGGTTAGTCCGGTTGTTTTTCCATAGAAGTCTTTTGTTGGTTCGTATTTACCGCTTGATGCAATTCGGTTTAGATCTAGTGTTGTTACTTGGAACATTTCTCCGGCACCTTCGCAGTCGGAACTTGTTATGATTGGTGCGTTGAAATAGATGTATCCTCTTTCTTGAAAGTATTTATGGATTCCTGCGGCTGCTACGCTTCTAACTCTGAATATTGCGTTAAACATGTTTGTTCTGGGTCTTAGGTGGCCTACTTCTCTTAGGAATTCATTTGTGTGTCTTTTGGCTTGGACTGGATATGTTTCGTCTGCTAGTCCGAGTATTTTGATGTTATTTGCTTTTAGTTCGAATTCCTGTTTTCCGCTTGATTCTACTATTTTTCCTGTTACTTCTACACTTGCTCCTACTAGTAATTTGTTTATTTCTTCGTAGTTGTTTAGGGTGTTATCGTATACTACTTGTAGTGTGTTAATGGTTGTTCCGTCTGATATAATTAAGAAACCGAAATTAGAACTTTTTCTATGATTTCTAACCCATCCTGGTATTTTTATTTCTTTTCCTATATAACTTTCTTTGAATAAATCTTTTATATCCATTTTTTCCTCCTATAATTTCATATCTAAATAGTCTGCTAAGTCGTTTATGTTAACTTTTTCTTCTTCTTTTGTAATATTATCTTTAACGTTAACTTGCATGTTTTCTAGATCTTTATCATTTAACATGATTAAATATTTTGATTTTAGTCTATCTGCTGATTTGAATTGTCCTTTTAATCCTTTATTTAGGTAATCCATTTCTGTAATTATTCCGTTTAGTCTTAAATTTTGGGCTAGGTAAGCAGCTGTTTCTTTTTCGGTATCTGATACGTACATTACATATGCATCAACGTTATCTTTGTATGGTACGTTAATATTAGCGTTTTCGATGCATAGCATTAATCGATCGTAACCTATTGCGAATCCGACTGCTGGAACTGAAGGTCCACCTAGGTTTTCTATTAGGTTGTTGTATCTACCTCCACCTCCTATGGCTAGGGTATTAAGTCCATCTATTTTAACGTATATTTCGAATACAATATGGTTATAATAATCAAGTCCTCGAACTAGATTTGAATCTTCTTCATAGTTTATTTCAAGTAGATCTAGTTGTTCTTTTAATTTGTTGTATCTGTTTAAACTTTCTTCGTTTAAATAATCTACTGTTTTTGGTGCATTTTTTAATATATCATTATCTGCATCTATTTTACAGTCTAGTATTCTAAGGGGATTGGTTTGGAATCTTCTTTGGCAATCTTCACACAGGTCAGTAATATGTGGTTTTAAATAGTTAACTAACTCTGTATGATAGTTGTTTCTTGATTCTTTATCTCCTAGGGTATTAATTTTAATGGTTGCATCTAGTCCTAGTAAATTAAATATATTATAGCAAAGTGATATTACTTCTATATCAGATAAAACATCATCGGAACCTATCATTTCTACTCCGAATTGTGTAAATTCTCTCATTCTTCCTGCTTGTGGTCTTTCGTAACGATACATTTTTTCGTTGTAATATACTTTGATTGGTTCGGTCATATTACCGTATAGTTTATTTTCTATAAACCATCTTGCAATTCCTGCAGTACCTTCTGGTCTTAATGTAATGTTTCTTTCTCCTCTATCTTTGAAGTCGTATGTTTCTTTACTAACTAAATCGCTTGTTTCACCTGCGGTTCTATGAAATAATGAAGAGTCTTCGAATACTGGGGTTTCTATGTTTGTGAAATTGTATTTTTCACATAATCCCCTTAATATATCATTAACGTATTCTCTTTTTTTAGCTTCTGCTTCGCAAATATCATTTGTTCCTTTTGGCTTAGTTATCATAAATATCAATCCTTTCTATATAAAAAACAAGTAAAATAAATACTTAAGGGCGATGTATAACCGCTGTGCCACCTTATTTCACTTGTTAAAAGCCTTATTTTTACGTTATAACGTACGTGATACGAATTGTTTTTTGTAAGTAAAGAATGTTTCATAATTAATAATACATAAGTTATTTTCAGCATCAAACTCTCTCTTTAATGTATTTTTAGTATAATTATTTTTTCTTTTAAACAATTAAAACTACAATATTATTGTACTTTATAATCTATTTAAAGTCAAATAAAATAGAACCAATTTATGGTTCTATAGTTTTAATTAGTTTAAAGCGTCTTTTAATTTGTTTCCGGCTTTAAATGTAGGTGCTACTTTAGCAGCAATTTGGATTTTTTCTTTAGTTAAAG
>CAZTEJ010000040.1:0-6794 GCA_964612605.1 uncultured Clostridium sp.
AAAGAATAAAAACTAAGGATTTTGTTTTCTTAGTTTTATTTTTCTAATAACCAATCTATAATATTTTTATGGATAACTCCTTGCATAGAATAATCTTTTTTATCAAGTGATAAAACGTATTTTTGACCGTTTTCTATATTTTTAAATGCGTTAAATTCTCTTTCAATAACTTTATCGTTTGTAAGGTTATACGTAACTTGATAGTATTCTTGTTTTCCGTCTTTAGTTGCGAAGAAATCTATTTCGCCGTTCTTAGTTTTTCCTATATAAACTTCATAACCTCTTATTAATAATTCATTATATACAACGTTTTCGATGGCAAAACTTTTATTAACTTCAAAATCATTATTTTTTATTTGAGCAATTCCCAAATCAGTCATATAATATTTATTTAATGTTTTTAAAACAGCTTTACCATGTATATCATAACGATAGATTTTCTTTATTATAAGCGCCTTGCATAAAGCATCTAAATATTTATATAATGTTTCTGTTGATATTGATTTTCCTTCTGTTTTTAAGAAAGAAATTATATTCTCTGAAGAAAATTCTCTACCTGTTGTATCAACTATATATTGAAGTAAAAGATTGAATAAAATTGTATCGTTGATTCCTAGTCTATCGACTACATCCCTTAAAATTATAGAGTCAAAAACACTGTGTAAATAATCTTTTATATTTATTTCATCTTCAAATTGACATCTATTGGGAAGGCCACCCCATTTTACAAAATCCCAAAAAGTGTTTTCGTCATTAGCATCTTTATTTGAAAGAGTAATAAATTCTTTATATGATAATGGATATATATTAAATAATACATATCTTCCTGATAACACTGTTGATAATTCATGTGATAATAGTTTGCTATTTGATCCTGTAATAAATATGCTTGTATTAGTTGTAGATGCTCTAATCGAATTTATGACTTCTTCGAATTTATCTACTTTTTGTATTTCGTCTAAAAATATATAATATTTATTTTCATCTTTTAATTTATTTTTTATGTATGTATTTAATTTTTTATAATCTCTTAAATCTTCATATTCGATGTATTCAAAATTAATATATATTATATGGTCATCTGGGCAATTGTTATTTTTTAATTCTTCAATAATTTGTCTTAAGATTACTGATTTTCCACATCTTCTTATTCCAACTAAAATTTTAATAAGATCGCTATCATAAAATCCTCTTATTCTGGATAAATACATTTCTCTTTTAATCATTTTAATCACCACCTTAATAATACTACTTTTATTTAGATATTTCAAGTTATTTCGCAAATAAGAAATAACTTTTTTTATAGTGAAGTGTTTATTATTTCTAATAATTTATTAGTAATACTTTCCATAATATATTTTTTATTATTTATTCTTGTATCATTAATTGTATTAAGAATTACGTCGTAATAGCGGTTATCTTTTTGAATGTATATAGAGTAATATATTATATTATTTGAAGTTCCTGGGTTATTAATATCTTCTCTATTAATTTTTCCTGTTACTCCGATAGCTATATCACTGCTGGTAAATTTACTTATGGTTTTGGCCATTTCCCTTGCAACTTCGATGCTGTATACTGTGTATTTATCTATTGTTTTTTTATTAACTCCCATTTTAATTTTATATTCATTGGAATATGTAACTGCACCGAATTTAAATATTTGGCTGGCACCTTCTATATTGGTAATAGAAGAGGCTATGAAGCCTCCGGTGCATGATTCCATGATTGATATTGTTATATTTTTTTCTATTAATTTGTTAATAACTTCTTTCATTTTTACCTCATATTAGTCCGTAGTATTTAAGTATAGAATTGGCAATTGTTTCTCCGATTAGTTTTTTGTTATTCATTATCCAGTAGGCGTCGTCTTTATCGTCGTGATGCGCTACTTCTACAAGGATTCCGAATCTAGGCATTCTGGTTTCTCCTAAGGCTCCGTTTGAGTATTTTACTCCTCTGTTTCCGTTTTCTTTGTCGTAATAGATGTTTATTAAATCGTTTTGGATGATGTTTGCTAAACTATAGGTTGAACTGGTTTGTTCGTTAATCCATGTTTCTATTCCTTTTGATAGATGGTCTGTGCTTCCGTTGCTATGGATTGCAATATGTAAGTCGGAACCGTAGTAGAGTGAGTCTGCTACCCATAGGTTGATATTTCCGTTTGGATTGTTGCGATAGACTTTTATTCCGTATTCTTTTAGTTTGCTTTCAATGTAGTTTGATAAGTCGTTCATTTCTTTCATTTCGTTGGTAAAACCAACGCTTTTTACTCCGTAGTTTCCGTCTTGATTTGATGGGCTTAGATATACTTTATAATTTGTTTTGGTTCCGATGTTAATATCGAATGTTGATGTAACACTGTCGTTTTTGTATTTATCTTTTATTAAGCATTTGATTGTCATATTGTTATTTGCTATTATTCCGTCTGCATATATTAAACTGTTTTCGTTTGGTTCACTTCCGTCTAAGGTGTAATAGATTGTTCCTGAATCATTTGGATTGTTAAGTAAGATTATGCTACCTTTGGTAACGTAGTTAGGATTAACGTTGATATATGCTGGTTTTAGGGTTTCTTTTTCGTTAACGTTAAATGATATGGTATCGCTTTTTGTATATTCGGTATAGTCTAGATAGTATCCTGTTATTTTTATGGTGTATTTATTGTCTTTTTGAAAGAATTCGGAACTGATAACGAATTTGTTGTCATTAATGTTGGTATTTTTAATTAGGATATCGTCTTTATATATTTCTAGGATATATCCTGTTGCGTTGTTGCCTCCATCAAATAGTACGGTTATATCTCCGTAGTCAAGTAGGTCGTTGTTATTTGGGCTGGTTATTTTTATATCTGATATTGGGGATGTGTTGTTGAATAAACTTATTTCGTCTATGATGTTGTCGTCTTTAAATATTTTTAGTTTGTATTCTCCTTCATTATTAAAGTAATTTTTGGTGATTGTATATGAGTTTGATTCTAGGTTATCTTTGTAGATTAATTCTTCGTTTTGATAAAGTGCTAGGGTGTAGTTGTAACTATTTAAATTTCCATTGATTTTTATGGTTTTGTTTTCATTGTTTACTACTAGATCGTTGTTTGGATCGAAGGTTGGTTCTACGTATATGAATTCGTATGGGTTACGAGAGGTGCTGGTATTGCCTAGATTGTCGTAAGCGTAAATCATTAGTTTATATTTTTTATCGTATGATAAGGTATCTATATCTAATGTAACATTGGTGGTGTTAACTGTTTTGTTATATATTCTAGCACTGTTTTCGTCGTAGATTATAATTTCGTATTCTTTTGCTGCTTCAACTGGTTCGAATTCTATGTTGTATTTTGTACTTATGTTGGTTACATTTAATATTTTAAAGTTTCTTAGGTAATTATCACTGTTAATAAGTGAGAATGACATTGTGAATGAACATATTATCATGGTTAGAAACGCTAGGGCAAATGTTCTTATTTTTATTTTTTTTATCATACTTCTATCACTATCCTATAAAATAGTATATAATATTTTCTAAATAAAAAAAAGAACTTTTGGTTAAAGTTCTTGTTAAATATTTTGGAATGCATCTTTTTTCTTAAATCCAGCGTAACCTATTGTTGCTAGGGCTAGTAATGATCCGAATAATAAGAAATAATCTTCTACTCCTGTGTCTACGCTTGTAGCTGTTTTAGAGTTATTACAGTAGATGTATTCTTTATTAACTACAACAACTGGTTTAATTGATGCTACTGAATTAATATCGTCAACGTTTTTTAGAACTAGTTCTGCTGATGCATCGCTTTGGGTAGTTTTGCTTACAACGTAAACGTTGTTGTTTCCTGATGCGATTTGTGTCCAGTAGTCTGCGGTTGTTGTACTTGGGGCACTTTCTATGCTAACTGGTCTTAGGAAATCGTATTTTTTTGGTATTATTGTTGATGTTAGTTCTATTCCTAGGTTTGTTAGGTCTTCTCTTTCTAATAATCTTGCTGATGATGCTAGTATCCATCCTTCGCTTGATACTATTCTGTTCAATATTGTTTGAACGTTACTTCCTTGAAATATTGATGAGTTTTCTGTTGTTCCTACTAGTTGATAGTTTACTTGGGCGTTTGTTACGTTTCCTTCGCTATCGTGTTCGCTTACTATTCCGTCGTATATTAGTGTTACGTTGCTTTCGCCGGCTTTGCTTTCGCTTAGTACGTGAAATCCGATTAGGTTTTCGGTATCTGTTTTTCCGTTAAATGTTACTGAAACACTGTCTCCTACTTTGAATTCTTCTTCTACACTCATCGCATTAGCCATACAAGGTATCATTGCTAATGCTAGCAAAATAATTATATTTTTTTTCATTTTTAACAACTCCTTTTAATATCTTGCTTACTTTCATAAATAATATAACACATATCAATGTATTTTAACAATAATTTTATTTAATTTTACAATTTTTTGTGTTATATTATTTACAAGGATAGAAAGAGGTTGGTTATGAAAAGTAAAAATTATACTATTATTATTTTTATGTTTGTTCTTTTGTCATTTATTCTAAATAGTATAGAAATAAATGTTGTTAATTCTAATTTATCTGTAGGGGTTATGTTGTATTCTGTGTCTTATCTTTTATCTTATATTTTATTGAATAAGATTAAAATAGCTAATTATAAATTAATTTTAAAAGATGTTATAAAGTATATAATTGTATTTTATTTAGTAGTTACGGTTATACTTAATTTAAATATTATACCTTCAATTGAAATTAGTTCTTTAAGGAATGTTTTTACGCCTAATTATGTTTTAATTAATAGTTATACTGTTTATTATCCTAGTTTTATAAATTTATTATTATATTTAGTTTTATTTTATTTTACTCATTATATTTTCTCTATTGTTTATGATGTAACTAAGGAGGAGATTAATAAATCTATTTCGTTTTTGTTGTCTATATTAATAAGTTTTATTTTAAATGATATGTTTTATACAACTGGATCTTGTATTATTAAATTAGTAAGTGATAATAGTTATTATAAGGAGTTTCTTGTGTTATTAACTAATAATTTTTATATAACTTTATTAAGTTCGATTGTATTAACGTTTATAACTGTGATAATAAATAAAATGGCTAGTAAGAAGTAACTAGTCATTTTTTATATTCTTCTAAGGTATCTTTTATCCAATTGTCTAGTTTGTTTGCTAGTGGTAGGAATCCGTTTATATTTTCTTTAATTGTTCTTTTTCCGTTGTTGTTGTTATTGTAATTAATATTTTTAATAGATAGTTTAAGTTTCATATTGATTTTATCAACTTCTAGTACGTAGGCAAATATTTTATCTCCTACTTTAACATAGTTATTAATGTCTTTGATATAGTAATTATCTATTTCTGAAATATGAATTAGTCCGGTATAGTAGTTAGGTGTTTTAACAAAGATACCGTAATCTGTTATGCCTGTTACTTCTACTTTTATTATTTCATTAATTTTATACATAATTTTATCTTCCTTCTTTGTATTATTATAAAGAAAATATGATATAATCTCAAGTAAGGAGATGAAATTTTTAATGGAAGATAAGATAATTGAAACTATTGAGTTTATAAAACCTTATTTGAATAGTGATGGTGGTGATATTGAGTATGTAAAGTGTATTGATAATGTTGTATATATTAAATTGTATGGTGCTTGTCAGGCGTGTGGGTATAGGGATAATACGATTGAGGATTTTATATTAAGGACTATTCAGAATGAGGTTCCTGAGGTTAAGGATGTTGTTATTGTTGATTTTTAAAGAAGTAGATATATCCTCTGATATTATAGTTTAATTTTAGTTTGTTATAGATAATAGATAATAGGTTTTCGTATTCTAATGATTTGTTCATGTATAGGTAGAATTTATTATCTATTGTTTTATTTTCGATGTAATTATCGTAAATATGAAATATATAAGATGGATATATTAGTCTATCTAGGAAGTAGTTTGCTAGGCAATCATTAAATGGGAATTGATTAATTAGGTTAAGTATATCTGTTTTGGTTAGGTGGTCTTCGAAGAAAGAATATTTAATGTATTCTGCTAGGTCTCTGATGGAAAGATCAAAGCACATGTTAACTGGATTTAGGAAGTTATAATCGTTTAGGGGTGTATTTATAAGATGATGGGATAGGCAATATGTTTTATCGTTGTTAGTATAGTAATCGTTTAGGTTATTGAAATAGGATATAGCTATTTCAGCTAATCCGATGTAGTAGTCCATGGCGTATTTAATTTCTGGAATGTCTACTATTTCGGTTAGTTGTTGGAGGTAGTAATCTATTCTTTTTGACCATAGGTCTCCCCAGTTGCAATTGCTGGTATTTGTGTATTTATTAAAGGTAAAGATATTGTAGGTGTTGGTTGTTCTTATTTTGAATAATCCGTAGGTTTTGTTTTCGTAGTTAATAAACATGTTGTTGTCTTTTGTTAGGACTAGTAGATGGTATAGGATATTGGTTTTGTTTAAGTAGTTTAGTATGTTTTTTAATTCTTCTTCGTTGTTTATTTCTGTAAATAGATATTTGTTGTCTTCGGTTGTTATTAGGTAGTAGTAATTGTATTTTTGTGTATTAATAATATTTAGGTTGTAATAATAATTTATTATATTTTCCATAGTAAAATATATGAAAAAAAGTCTTATAAAAGACCTTATAATTTGAATGTTGGTGTATCAAAGATATTAGTATTTTCATCGTAATTAGGAGTTGGTTGTGGTTCTATATTTATTGGTTGAATTTCTTTATCATTATTAAGTATTGGTTGAATTTCTTTA
>CAZTEJ010000040.1:6894-9003 GCA_964612605.1 uncultured Clostridium sp.
TATTGGTTGAATTTCTTTATCATTATTAAGTATTGGTTGAATTTCTTTAGTATTATTTTTGTTACTTAAATATTCTTCAAATTCGATTGCGAATTGAGTGATATGTAATTGTAAATCATATAATTTATCTAATATTTCTTTATCTTTTGTATTTTGTTGTTCGTTAGTTGGTTCAACGGTTTGTTGTTCTGTTACTGGTTGTGTTGGTTCTACTACTGGGGTTGGTTCTTGAACTTCTGCTGGTTCAACGTTAAATACATTTGTTTCTGGAGCAGCTTGTGTTTCTACATTTACTGGAATATTAGGAGTAATCTCACTATTTGGTTCATCGAATATGTTGATTGTTGGTTCTGCAATGGGATTTGGTGCTTCTATAGTAGGTGTTGCTGGTTCGTCAAATATATTGGTAGAACCTGCTTCTATTGATGGTGTTTGGATAACTGGATCCATAACTATTTGTTCTACTGCATTTATATTTGTTTCTTGTTTTGCACTTACTTTATCGTTTTTGTTATATACTTCTATCATTTTTTTTACTTGTTCTTCACTTACTGCTATTTTTTTTGGTTCGTTTTGTATTTCCATTGTTTTATGCCTCCCACATTAAATATTTAATATTTGTATCATTGTTACCTGTTAAAATAGACTTCATAACTCCTTTGATATTTGTCCATTCGTCGTCTGTCATTTGTTCAGACAGTGTTTGTATTGTATTTACTTCTGATACGTACATTTTGATTAGATCGTTATCTACTCTTTCGTTCATGGTAAAAAATATATATTTTTTACCGGTTGGTACATATTCAAAATAACTGATTAATTCTCCTTTAATTATTTCTCCATTTGCTTTTTTTAATTCTATACTAGTATTCATAACATTCCTCACTATTCTAAATACATACTATCACAAAAAAACAAGTATATCAAGATATTTTTTTAATTATAAAGTATCTTGCGTCGCTTGCACAGTTATTTTTTAGGTAGTTATCTATGTTCTTGTAGTTGTTATAATTTTTTACTCCTTTGGTGTTTTCGTCTAGGAAGCCTTTGAGTCTTAGTTTTCCGTAGGCCCAGTCTCCACATATGTAGTCGAATCTGTCAAAATAATCTGTAAATTTGGTTGCAATTTCATCATAGATAAAGCCTTCTTTATAATTTGTAATTATTTCGTAATTGTTATTATTAAATGTTATATTTTTCATGTTTTTACCTCCCGAATATAGCAATTAAGAAACCGATAAATAATTCGGTTAATACAATACTAAAAAGTACTATGGTGTCTATTATACCACTTCCGCTGGTTAAAACCAATTTTAAGGGACTTTTTCTAACTTTGTTTTCATCGTCTTTAATCATATCATTTATTTCATTTACTTTTAAATTAGATAGTAATTTAATTTGATTGATATTAAGTCCGTGTCTTTCGTACATGGTATTGCTTAGTAGATTTGGTTCTATTCTGGTTAGAATAAATACTTTGTTACTAAGATAGATGTTCTTTTTTCTGTTCCAGAATTTAACACTGTCTAGGTAGTTATCTGATACTGTATTCATAATTTTTTTGAATTTAATATCTTTACATCCAAGGTAATTATCATAGAAGTTTATTTCTTCGTTACTAATATTATTATGTAGGTTTTTAAGTAGTATCATTTTAACTAGGATTTTGTTAATTGTGTTAACACAGTTGGATTTGGTTCCGTTAGAACAGTTAAGCCATTTGTCGTAATCTTCTAGTGCATTGAAGAATTGACTTAGGTCTGTGGTAGTAAGTCCATATACTTTTAGATTATTGATAAATAGTTTATCGTATTTAATTTTGTATGGGTTAATGATGTTGAATTCTCCGTAAATGTTAACTAGTATTTCTATGATAATTAGTTCGTAGTAGTAGCCTACATAGTATGATTTATTGTTGTTTTTAAGTAAGTATGAATTAATACCGTTGGTAATTGTTTTATTAATAAATACATCCATGTTAAGCACTCCTCTACTATAATTAGTATAGCACAAAATAAATATTTAATATACTAAAAATTTATAATTTTTATAATTATATCAATTCTCAAACTAAAAACACGTTTTTTATCTGGCGTGTTTTTAGTTTGA
>CAZTEJ010000041.1:0-6125 GCA_964612605.1 uncultured Clostridium sp.
ACTAATATTTTATTAGATTCGGTTATTCTAAATTCTTTTAATATTTCTTGTAGCACTATCCATGTATTTGTTTCAAATTCACTTATATTTTGTTTGTTTAATTGCATAAATTCTTGGATTAATTTATCATTTAATAGTTCGTTAACTCTATTTCTTTTAGTTATTTCTTCATTTAATAGTTTTTTTAATTTTTTTTATTCTTCTGTTTTCATTTTCTTTCTCCTTATAAATAATCTATATATTTTTTTCTATCTACTGAATTTAAATCTATTTCTAATTCTTCTAATAAATTAAATAAATTGCTTATATCTTTTTCAATATTATTGCTTTTATTAATTAATTCTATTTCTATAAATTTTCCTATGTTATCTACTGTATCAAATGATATTTCGTATTTATCTTTATATATATAGATATTTCTTTGTTTATTTATTATTCCTATATTATTTATTTCTAATGAATTTAATATTATATCCATATTATTTATATTATCTATTAATACATCGTATTTTTCATAATATGAATTATTTATTTTCTTTTTGTAATTAAATATGTATTTACCGTTTTCATTTCTTATTCTTAACCATTCTTTTTTTGATTTATTATCTTTTTTGGTATAATAGGTATCTATTTGATTAGTATTTTTCTTATTTATAGAATTTTGTTTAATTATATTTAATAATCTATTATATTCTTTATCATCAACTTTTAGTTTAACTTCTATTTCATTTATATTGTCCGTGTTATAATCATCATTTATTAGACAATAGAAACTTTTTTTGAAGTAGTCAGATATTTTATAAATCATGTTTAGATCTGGACTGGTTCGATTGTTTTCCCAACTTGAAATTGTTTTTTCTGACACGTAAAGTAAATCAGCTAATTCATTTTGTTTAAGATTATTTTTGATTCTTATATTTTTAATTTTTTCTCCTAAGGTATTCATGTTTCCTCCCTACAACAATATAATATCATATTTTATGAATATTTTTACTCTATTATTTGTAGAGCATACTTAAAAAAGTAGAATTTAATCTACTTTAGTATGTCATAATTAGAAGATGATAGTATTTCATTAAATACTTCTACTATATATTTGTTTTTCTTTTTAGCAATTGTGTCTAGTTCATCTATATTTTTAAGCCAATGTATAATTAGTTTATCTCTTTTGTTATTCATATCAAAGTTATATATATTAGAGTTGCTTTTATATTTAACTTCTTCTTTTGCTAGGTTAAATAATTTAATTCGTTTTTCTTCTGATAGTCGGAGTGCGAAGGAGAGCATAATTAAATTATTTTTAGTAGGTAATTTATCCATTGTTAGTTCATATATTCCTTTTTTGATTAATGATTCGTTTCCTATTTGATGAAGTGTCATTTTGCTTTCGTTAATTAGTTCGTTAATATAATCTTTATATGTATTAATTGAGACAAGTTTTTTATCTTCGTTATTGCTTATTTGATAGATATAATCTATGACGTCGTTCATATTTGCTGATTTTGATGTACCGAATTTATCTTTTAACATTGTTATTAGTAATTCAATATTATATTCACTAAGTAGAATGTTGTCTAGATAATTTCTTTCTTTTTCTATAACAAGTGGGATAAAGTCTTCTTTAATAATATTGTTAAGTGCTGGAGCACCGTCAAATCTTCTATATACTTCACTTGCTACGCATTTGATTAGGAATTCATCGTGATATTTTCCGTCTCTTATTTTTAAACATTCGTTTAGTTTGTTTTGTTTTTTATAGGCTCTAAATGTTGTTTCGACAAATGTTTCTAGATCGTCATCCATCTTTAAATCTTTAAAGCTGTTTTCGTATAAGGTCATATACATATCTTTAAATATTAATTTTTTAACTAATAAATATATATCGTGTTCTTCTCCATCCATAAAGTCTTTAATTATTTCTATATCTATTCTTCTAAATTCTTCATTATTCATAAAACCACCTAAATTTTAATAATACTATATCATATAATTTTATTTGTTTCTATATATTAGTTTCTTAATGTTGTTTATTTCTTTAATTTCGTTATTTTCAAGATATAATCTATTAAAGTATTCGTTTTCGTTTAGTTTATAGACTTCGTCTATAGTTAGATTGTCTTTGTTTTTACAGTATGGATTATCTTCATCTAATGGTCTTGTATAAATTAATGTGTTTTTATATTTATTTCTTAATCTGTTATACATAAATATTAAATCGTTATCTGTTAAGGTTCTTGATGGATTAATATCTCCGTTTAGGTAAGTATCATGGCTTTCGTTAAACATTACTGCTCTATTCATTTTACTAATGGTTGATCCTTGTGACATGTGTACTCCGATGTATTTTGACATTTCGTTTCTCCAATATAAATCCCCACCTAGGAATTCTCCGTAACCGTATAGTTTATTTTTTAGTAAATAGTATTTAACTTTTTTAAAGAAGTCTACTCCGTCTGATGGTAATCCGATGTGTTTGGCTGCATCGAATCTGAAACCGCTTACGCCGCATTTTCTTAGTTCTTCTAGGTATGAGAATATAATTGTTTGTAGTTCTTTGTTGTTTAGGTCTAATCCTGGAAGTCCAATGCAGTAGGTTACTTCTTCGTATCTGTTTCCCCAATTGTTTACCATTCGTGCTGGTTTCCAAAAACTGTTGTTTTCTCTTAGGATTTTATCTACTGTTTCGTGTGGTTTGCATGGTTCTGTTGCGCTTTTGTTTGCGGTGTGGTTTAGTACTACGTCTACGATGATATCTAAATCGTATTTTTTAGCTTTATTGCATAGGCTAATTAGGTCTGTTTTATCTCCGTACATGTTTCCTATTCTAAATCCAAGGGGTTGGTATGATGACCACCATTTGAATTCTTTTTCTTCTTTGAATGGTTGCATTGGATTTATCTGGATAGCGTCGAATCCTTGTTTTTTTATATTTTCTAATTCTTTTTCTATACTTTCTAATTTCCAATTTAATAATTGTATTACTTTCATTTTATTTCTCCTATATAATCTTTTATTTTTATTTTTTTGAATTTATTTCCTAGTTCTTTTATTGTAAGTACTTCTTCGTATGATGATACTATTTCGTTTTCAGGTACTATTGCATTTTCTAGGATGATGTTTGATGAATCACTATGGGGTAATGCGATAATATTTTTTGATAATTTATTTATTTTTGCTCCTGGAAATATTACGTTTCCGTTTGAATCTTTTTTATTTAGTTTATATACTATTTCGTAATAATCATTTGGTGTTCCTATATCTATGTGTTCTATATCTGATAGATATATTTTGGCTTTGGTTAGGTCGCTATCTTGGGGATGAAGGTATTTCCATATGTTTAATATGTTATCTATGTTGCTAAAGCAAGTTTTTCCTTTGTCTATTCTTCCTATATGGAATGTTAGATCTGTAACTTTTTCTCCGTTTGTATAGCTAAGGTATCCGTTGTTGTTTTTTATTTTAATTTTAGAATAGTCATTGTTTTTGCTACATAATGCGATTGTTTCGGTGTTGGTGTCTATTAGTTTTATCATTTTATCTATATCCTTAGTTGGTATTAAAAAATCTGGAGCATATACTGAGTATAGGGTTTCTTCTTTTGTACTGTTTAATAGTTCTAATAGGCAATCGCTTAGCATTTCGTAATGTGTTTCTATAACTGTTGTGTTGTATTTTTCTTTTATATATAATAGTTTTTCTTTTAAATAATCTAATGCGATGTAGGTGTTTATGTTATTTTGTTTTGCATATGTTAGGGGTAAATCTATTAATCTTATTATTTCTTTATCATTATAATATAATGGTAGATATGGTTTTGGTTCGTTTTTGGTTAGGGGATAAAGTCTACTTCCTAGACCTCCTGCGGGTATTATAAAGCAATAGTTATTCATTTTCTAATTCCTCATATATTTTATCAATTAATAACATATGTCTTTCTTTGCTATATTTTTCGTTAATGGTTTTTAATGCGTTATCTATAAGTTTGTTTCGTAGCTTATCATCATTAACTAGGTTAATAATTTTGTTTTTAGCATCTTCTAGGTTGTTAATATCCATTACAATTCCATTGTAGTTATCTTTTATTATTTCTTTTAATCCTCCTACTGCGGTTGTAATTACTGGGGTTGAAGTGTTCATTGCTTCTACGGCTACGATGCCGAATCCTTCGAAGTAGGATGGTATTAGTACGATATCTGCTTTTTTATAGTAATCATACATTTGGGTACCGATAACTTTTTCTTTAGGATATTTAACTCTGTTTTCTAGGTTTAATTCTTTAATTAATTTTAATACTACTTCGTTATAGTTTTGGTATTCCATTTGGGCCATGGCTGGTAGGTGTAGGATGTAATTATCTGGTAACATTTTTAATAGATATAGGGTTTCTTCTATTCCTTTTCTTTTAACTATTCTGGATGGGAATAGTAAGTTTATTTGTTGTTTGTTTATTTTTCTTTTTGGAATGTATTCTATGTCTGAGAAGTAAGGGTTTACGTATATTTTTGATATTTCTTTTATTGTTGGTACTCCTTGTAGGTATTCTTCTTTGTAGTAATCGCTTCCAAATATGGTTACGTTTGGTTTTACTTTGTTATACATTATTTTAATAAAATTTCTTTGATTATCTATTCCGTCAAACCAGGAGAATAGTTTACCGTCTCCATGAGGAGTGCTGTGTACTGTTACTATTAGTTTGTATTTGTTTGCTTCTATTATTCCGCTGTATAGGAATAGGGTTATAAAGCAATGTACGTGAACTACGTCTGGATTAATTTGATCTAAGGTGTTTTTTAGATTTGGTAAGGCTTTTAGGAGTTCTACGCTTCCGGATCCTATTCCTTCTATGTAATGCATATTGATGTTGTCTAGGTTTGGGTATTCTCCTTTGTTTGTTTTTGTAATTATATGTACTTCGTGTTTTTGACTTAAATGTTTTGCTAGTGATACGATATAGTTTTCAGCTCCTGAAAATGAGTTTTCTAGTCTTGGTGATATTATAACTATTTTCATATTCTTTCATCTCCTCTATCATTATATTTGTTTCTATTAGGTCAATTATTTCTATTACTTTTGGTAGTAATCTTTCATAGTTATCAATTTGTAAAAGTAATGCTTCTAGGAATAAACATGCGTCTATATATAAAGCGTTTAATAATTTATATTTATCAAAATAGATGTCGAATTGATTGATTAATTCGATTAGATAATCTTGTGTTGTTTCTTTGAAGAATAATTCGGTTATTATAAATCTAACAAAAGTAAATTCGATCGGTGCTAGGTATCCTAGAGGATCTATTGCTTTGTATGTTCCGTTTTGTCCTAGGACGTTGTTTGAATGTAGATCTCCATGTAGTAGATAAAGTTTATTGTTGTTAAATATTTTTTGATATCTATGGTAACCGGATTTGATATTTTTTTCGGCTAGAGGTGGTATTTTTGTTTTTCTTAGTTCTTTATAGTATCTTGTATAAATATCTATATAGTTATTATTATTTGTATCATTTTTATCTGATAAATTGTTATATACTGTATTAAAGTAGTTGTTTAATGTTTCTTTGTTGTTAAAGTCTAGTTTGTCGTTATTGTTTAGTTTATCCATAATGATTACGTTATCTTTTTCGTTTATTTCGATAATTGGACACATGTAGGATGTAGATAAGTTTTTGTAAGCATTGGCTTCGATATCAAATACTTTAAGGAAATTAGGTATTATTTTAATAACTATATCTTTGTTATATTTATTAGAATAACTTGTGAATATTAGTCCTAGTCTTCCTCCTTTCATTAGGGATATATCATTTAGTTGATAATAGTTTATGTATTTGTCAAGTATATTAGGTAGATTGGTTAGGAATGTATTTAAATTATTATCACCATATTTTTTGTAGCTGTTAACTACTTTTTTGAATTCGATTAAATCTTTTTCTTTTAGTTTAATCATTTAGTCCTCCTTCTTGATTTCATTATATTTTTAATATGAAGTTTGTTTCAATGGAAAAAGTTTCCTAAAGTTAGGAAATTTAGAAATAATACTTTATTAAAGAATATATTATATGTTTTATTTATTTTGTAATAAAAAAGAAAACTCTATCAATTAAGATAAAGTTTTCTAATATTTTCGTCCG
>CAZTEJ010000041.1:6225-8897 GCA_964612605.1 uncultured Clostridium sp.
GAGCGACTAATATTTACAAATTGTTATAAATATTACTATTTATTTTGTTTTGCTTTAATAGCTGCGGATGCTGCAGATAATCTTGCTACTGGAATTCTGAACGGTGAGCATGATACGTAATCTAGGCCTACGTTGTGATAGAATTCGATTGATTTTGGATCTCCTCCTGTTTCTCCACATACTCCTAGTTGAATATCAGGTCTAGTTGATTTTCCACCTTTAACTGCTAGTTCAATTAGTTTTCCAACTCCGGTTTGATCTAATGTTTTGAATGGATCTTCTTCGTAAATCTTTTTTTCATAGTAACTTGGTAAGAATTTACCAGCGTCATCTCTTGAGAATCCGAATGTCATTTGGGTTAAATCGTTTGTACCGAATGAGAAGAATTCTGCTTCTTTTGCAATTTCGTCTGCGGTTAAAGCTGCTCTTGGTATTTCGATCATTGTACCTACTTGGTATTTTAATTCTATACCTGCTGCTGCGATTTCTTCATCTGCGGTTGCTACTACGATATCTTTTACGTACTTAAGTTCTTTTACTTCTCCTGGAAGTGGTATCATCATTTCTGGAACTATATTCCATTCTGGATGTTTTTTCTGAACGTTTATTGCTGCTCTAATAACTGCTCTGGTTTGCATTTTTGCTATTTCTGGATAAGTTACTGCTAATCTGCATCCACGGTGTCCCATCATTGGGTTAAATTCGTGTAGTGTGCTTATAATTTCTTTGATTCTTTCTACACTCTTGTTTTGTGCTTTTGCTAGTTTTTCGATATCTGCTTCTTCTGTTGGAACAAACTCATGTAGTGGTGGGTCTAGGTAACGTATAACTACGCTATCTCCTTCTAATGCTTCGTATAGTTCTTCGAAATCGCTTTGTTGATATGGTAGTATTTTTTCTAATGCGATTTCTCTTTCTTCTAGGGTATCAGCACAAATCATTTCTCTAAATGCGGCAATCCTGTCTTCTTCAAAGAACATATGTTCTGTACGACATAGTCCGATTCCTTCTGCTCCTAGTTCTCGTGCTTTTTTAGCGTCTTTAGGTGTATCAGCATTTGTTCTTACTTTTAGTGTTCTAAATTTATCTGCCCAAGCCATAACACGCCCGAATTCTCCGGTGATGGTTGCGTCTACTGTTGGAATAATTCCTTCGTAGATATTTCCGGTTGAACCGTCAATTGAAATTGTATCTCCTTCGTGGAATGTTTTTCCTGATAATGTAAATTTTTTATTTGCTTCATCCATATAAATATCTCCACATCCAGATACACAGCATGTTCCCATACCACGTGCAACTACTGCTGCATGGCTGGTCATACCACCACGAACTGTTAAAATTCCTTGTGATGCTTTCATTCCGGTAATATCTTCTGGTGAGGTTTCTAGTCTAACTAGTACTACTTTTTCTCCTTTTTCTGCCCAAGCTACTGCGTCGTCTGCTGTAAATACGACTTTTCCGTAGGCTGCTCCTGGAGATGCTCCTAATCCTTTTCCGATTGGTGTTGCTTTTTTGATTGCTTCTGCATCAAATTGTGGGTGCAACAGTGTATCTAAATTTCTAGGATCTATCATTAGTACTGCTTCTTCTTCGGTACGCATTCCTTCGTCTACTAAATCACATGCAATTTTTAATGCTGCTTTTGCTGTTCTTTTTCCGCTTCTTGTTTGTAGCATATATAGTTTTCCGTGTTCTACGGTGAATTCCATATCTTGCATGTCTCTGTAGTGTTTTTCTAATTTTTCACATACTTCTTTAAATTCTTTGTATGCTTCTGGGAATTTGTTTTCCATTTCGCTGATGTGCATTGGGGTTCTTACTCCTGCAACTACGTCTTCTCCTTGGGCGTTTGTTAGGAATTCTCCGAATAATCCTTTTTCTCCTGTTGCTGGATCTCGTGTAAATGCGACTCCTGTTCCACAATCGTCTCCCATGTTACCGAAGGCCATAGATTGAACGTTAACGGCTGTTCCCCAAGAGTATGGGATGTCGTTGTCTCTTCTGTATACGTTTGCTCTAGGGTTATCCCATGATCTGAATACGGCTTTTATTGCTCCCATTAGTTGTTCTTTTGGATTGCTAGGGAATTCTTCTCCTATTTTGTTTTTGTATTCTTCTTTGAATTGTCTTGCTAGTTCTTTTAAATCTTCTGCTGTTAATTCAACGTCTAGTTTAACTCCTTTTTTTTCTTTCATTTCATCGATTAGTTCTTCGAAGTATTTTTTTCCTACTTCCATAACTACGTCTGAATACATTTGAATAAATCTTCTATAACAGTCCCAGGCCCATCTAGGATTATTTGATTTTTCTGCTAATACTTCTACTACTTCTTCGTTTAATCCTAGGTTTAGTATTGTATCCATCATACCTGGCATTGATGCTCTTGCTCCACTTCTAACTGATACTAGTAATGGGTTTTCTTTGTCTCCAAATTTTTTTCCTGTTATTTCTTCCATTTTACTAATGTACTCATTAATCTGATTTTGTATTTCTTCGTTTATTTCTCTTCCGTCATCATAATATTTTGTACATGCTTCTGTGGTAATGGTAAAACCTTGTGGAACTGGTAATCCTAGGTTTGTCATTTCTGCTAGGTTTGCTCCTTTTCCTCCTAAAAGATTACGCATATCTGCATTACCTTCTGTAAATAAATAAACATATTTTGTCATATA
>CAZTEJ010000042.1:0-8524 GCA_964612605.1 uncultured Clostridium sp.
AGGCATATCTAGGCACTCCTTTCCAAAATTCATTATTGATTATACTAGAAATAATGTAAAAAAGCAATTAATTATTGCTAAAAAATTGATTATTTGTTATTATTGTTATAGAAAATAGAGGTTATAAGTATATATATGAATAAATTAATAAAAAAACAAGTTACATTATCTATTTTTTCTTTTGTATTAATTAGTTTGATAGTTATAGGTTCATCTAATGCTTTATTAAGAGGAACAACTCAAACAGAAAGCGTAAGATCAAAGATAGGAGAGTTAATGGTTGATTTTAGTGGTGGTAATACAATAAGTTTAGAAGTAGATCCTACAGAAGATACCGAATCAATAAGCGATAGTAATAATATATACACATTTACAATTACTAATTCAGGAACAGAAGAAAGCGGAAACGTTCCATATTCCTATCGAATTTATTTAGCTAATGATTCATCAACAGTAGACCCTAGATTTATTAAATATTGCATAGTCGATAGTGATGTTTCCTTTACAGAAACAACCTGTACCCCAAATGTTGCAAGTTCATCCACAACTTTTAGCAAAACAATGATAAAAGAACAAGCAGGTTTACTTGCTGGAGAATCTAAAAGTTATAAACTAAAAGTATGGCTTGCCAAGAGTAACGGAACATTATATATACCAAATGAATCTATTGGTGGTAAGATTAGTTTAAAAATAAATATATGTGCTCAGTCAGGGTTAAGTTTAGATAACTTAACTTCATGTTAGAAAGGATAATGATATATGAATACTGAAATTATATTTGAAAACAAAATAGAAGAAGAAGCAACTGAAAAAGTTTTAGGAGCCTTCAAAACCCAAAAATTAAATGAAAATATGGATGTTTTACTTGATGAAATACTAAAATACGCTAAAGAAATAGATACCTTAATGAATAATAATGGATATGAAACAAATTATTTAGATACCGTAAGTAATCTAAGTGAAATAAATGAAATAAAGATTAACGAAGAAATTAATGACAATAATTTAAATGAAATTCTAGAAGATTTAGTTAAAAGAATTAATACAAGAATAAAATTACTAAAAGAAAGTAATGACGAATTAAATAAATTATCTAACGAATATAAATTAGATAATATGGATATAAATGAAGAAATAGAAAAAGCAAATTTAGTTTAGGATGTGTAACAAATGAATATAGAAAATGTGTTTAAAAATCTAGAAAGATTAAATTTAAAAGTAGATAACTCATCTAAATTTTTTGAAATCATTACTACATATAGTGGTGGAGCTTCAGCCTTATTTAACAAATTAGAAGAACTTAACAATAACGTCCATAGCGATATTAACTATGAAAAATATGAAGATAAAATAATTGAATACTTAGATAAGATTCAAAGTAGTATTAATAAAGATAATTTATTTAACTTAAGTGATGAAGAATATATAAAAAATTTTAAAATAAGTTATCAAAGAATAATTAATAAAAATATCTTTATACATAAATTAGAAGACGAAAGAAAATTAAATAAAGAAAATTTAGAAGAAATAGAGAAAATAAAAGAAAACATAAAAGAAGTTAAAGGAACATATGAATTATCAAAACTACATTCAGAATACCAAAGAAGAATGAAATTAATTCAATCATCAAGCAAAAAAATAGAAGAATACGCTAAAGAAGTAGAAGAAAAATCCAAAAAAGTATCCTATACCGGAATGATAGATAATCTTCTTAAAGACTGTTCAAGATTAGCAGAAGGATTAAAAGATCTAACATTAACCAAAGAAACAAAAGATACCGTAAACAAAGTCCTTATGGATATGGCAAAATTCTTCTCAGAAGAAAGAAAAAGCGTTAAAGATGAACTAGTTGAATATCTAGAATTACTAGATAGAGCTGGACTAGAAAAAAATATTAAAATAGAACAAACAGAAGACCTAGAACTTCCTAAAGTAGTAGAAAAAGAAGAAACAATCAAAGAAGAAATACCAGAAGAAAAAGAGCAACCTAAAGAAGAAACAATCAAAGAAACATCATTAAAAGTTGGTGATATTGTTTATTATAATGGTAGTAATGCTTATGATGATTATAGTGATGTATCCCGTTTAGATGTAGAAGAACCTTACAAGATAACTAAGGTTGATTTTGATGATAAAGGTAATGAAGTTTATTATTTAGATGGTAATGATTATCCGGTATCTGTAACTCTTTTAGAAACAGAATACGAAAAATTTAATAAAGATATTTCTTTACATAAAGGTGATAAAGTATACTTTAGTGGTATTAATGATTACAACAAATATAATGAAAAGTTAGAAGTTGGTAAAGAATATATTATAGAAAAAGGTACTTTAGATGATAAAGGCAATGAGATATACTTCCTAGAAGGAATTGAAAATCCGGTTTCAGTTATGAGTTTGGTAACTGAATATCGTTGGAATGATTATATGGCTTCTTTAGTTAACAAAAGAGTTATTAATGTTTCTAAACCTAGTAAGAATATTAATAAAACAGAATTATATATGGAAAGTTTAACTAATATTTCAGAAAAACCAAGTATTGGTTTAAGTATAAAAAAAGCATTTTCATCTGTCATAAGTAAGGTAAAAAATAAAGTAGAAGAAATACGAAAAGATTTGATGATTCCTGATGATTACGAAGAAATAAATAAAGAAGAAAATATTAAAACAAGATAAAGAATAAAAAGGAAAGTAGGTCAATATGAGCGTTGATACAATAGTTACACTTGGAGAAAATAAAAGATACTATTTAGTTGATGAAACCATTCAAGCAGATAAGAAATATTTCTTAGGTACAAGATTAAGCGATGATGATACCCCAACCCCTGAATCTGAGATATTTGAAGAATTTAGTACTAATGGAAGTTATTACCTTACCCCTGTCATTGATGAGGATAGGTTGAATTCATTGGCTGCTGTATTTTTAGCTAAGTTTAGAAAATTAATGGAAGAGGAATAATTTTTCTTCTTTTTTTTGTATAATTATTTATTTATTATTCATAATAAGATTAGAAAGGGAAATTATGAATAAAAAAGTAATATTAGTAAGCTTAATTAGTTTAATATTGTTAATAACTGGATGTAGTTTTAATTCTTCTCCTAAGGCTAAGGTTGAATCGGTTCTTATGAAGTATCAAAATAATTCTGATTCGGTTATGGATGAACTTAATGATTATCTTAAGACTTTAAATATTAGTGAGGATTCTTATGATGATTATAAAAAGGTTTATACTAAGCAGTATACTGATTTGACTTATTCTATTAAGGATGAATTGATTGATGGGGATAGTGCTTCGGTAACTGCTCAAATTGAGGTATATGATTATTATAAAATTGATAATGAGTCTATAAAGTATATTAATGATAATCCTTCTGAATTTTCGTCTAACAGTGTTTATGATGCCGCTAAGGTGTTGAAATATAAAATAGATAGGTTAAGTAAAGCGAGTGAAAGGGTAACTTATACAATTATATTTAGTTTATCTAAAATAGATAATGAATGGACAATTGATAAGTTAAGCAATGAAGATTTAGAAAAAATTCATGGTATATATGCTCATTAGGAATATCTTATATGATATTCTTTTTTAATAAATGAGCAAAAACTTCTTTAAAATCATAAATTTTTGCTGAATTGAGCAAAAACTTGACAAAAAAGTTTTAATATTTTATAATATTATTGGTGATGAAATGTGAGTACAATATATCGTGAACAATATGTAAATAAACTTATATCTTTAAAAGATAAAAAAATAATAAAGGTTTTAACTGGTATAAGACGTTCGGGTAAATCTACAATATTACAAGATTATAGGGAATATCTTTTAAAAAATGGTGTTGATGAAGGGAATATAATATTTATAAATTTTGATGATAAATGTAATAGGCATTTACTTAATTCTGATGAATTACATAATTATATATTATCTAATATTGATTTAAATAAGAATAATTATATATTTTTAGATGAAATTCAAAATGTTTTTGAATTTGAAAAATGTATAAATAGTTTATTTCTAAGAGATAATTTAGATATATATATAACTGGTTCTAATTCTTATATGTTATCTGGGGAACTTGCTACTTATTTGACTGGTAGATATATACAAATACATATTTTACCTCTTTCTTTTAAAGAATATTTAAGTTATTATGGTGAAAGTGATGAATTAAAAAAATATAATGATTATGTAACTTATGGTGGTTTTCCTTTTTTAATAAATTTAGATAATAATAGAGAAAAGATTGAATATTTGGATAGTATTTATAATACTATAATTATGAAAGATGTTATAAACAGAAAAAAGGTTAATGATCCTATGATGTTAGAAAGTATATGTAGGTTCTTATTTGATAGTATAGGTTCTTCTATATCTATTAAAAAGATAAGTGATACTTTAGCTTCTAATGGAAGAAAGAACTCTGTTCATACAGTTGAAGAATATTTAAATGCTCTTTTGGAAAGTTATATTTTATATAAAGTTAATAGGTTTGATATAAAGGGAAAGGAATTATTAAAAACTCAAGAAAAATATTATTTATCTGATATAGGGTTAAGAACTTATTTGCTTGGTAATTCGTTAGGGAAAGATTTGGGTCATATATTTGAAAATGTAATCTTTTTGGAATTAAAAAGGAGAGGATATAAAATATATATTGGTAAAGATAATGATAATGAAGTGGATTTTGTTTGTGAAATGGATGATGATGTAATATATATTCAAGTGTCTTTGTCTGTAAGAGATGAGGAGACTTTAAAAAGAGAATTAAGGTCTTTAGAATCAATACAAGATAATCATAAAAAATATATAATAACTTTAGATTATGATATGAATAATCATAATGGAATAAAGCAAATAAGTGCGATGGATTTTTTATTAGGCAGAGTTGAATTATAATTTAATAATTTAATATATGCTCATTAGGAATATCTTATATGATATTCTTTTTTAATAAATGAGCAAAAACTTATTCATAAAGAATAGCTTATACCATAGATTTTATATATAACTTCTATTTGCAAAAAAAACGAAAAAAAGAAGTTTTGCAAACACACTTGCAAAAATATTGATAGTATGGTATTATCTTACTGGGTGAAAAAATATGATAATAAGAGAAAAATATTTAAATAAAATGATATCATTAAAAGATACTGAATTTATAAAAGTAATAACAGGTGTTAGACGTAGCGGTAAATCTACTTTAATGTTAATGTTTAAAGAATATTTGCTTAATAATAATGTTAATGAAGAAAATATAATTCATATAAATTTTGAATCGGCGATGTATGATGATATAAAAAATTATAAAGATTTGTATAAATACGTAAAAGAACATTTAAAAAAAGGCAAAATGTATTTACTTTTAGATGAAGTTCAAAATGTAGTATCATGGGAAAAAGCAATAAATTCTTTTAAAGTAGATTTTAATATTGATATTTATATAACTGGATCAAATGCTTATCTTTTATCTAGTGAATTATCTACATTATTATCTGGTAGATATATAGAAATAAAAATGTATCCGTTATCATTTAAAGAATATTTAATTTTTAATAATTATGATAATGATAATATTGAAGAAAAATTTAATGAATATTTAAAATATGGTGGACTTCCTGCAATAACGTTAATTAAAGATAATAATGAATTGGTTTTATCTTATTTAAATGATATTTATAATACCATAGTAAAAAAAGACATAATAGATCGCAATAATATTAAATATACCGCATTACTTGAGAATATAATTAAATATTTAGCAAATAATATAGGAAGTTCGATATCTTCAACAAAAATAAGTAATTACATAAATAGTAATAAGATAATTGAAAAATCTAATCATCAAACAGTAGATAATTATTTAAATATGTTAGAAAAATCTTTTATAGTGTATAAAGCTGATAGAACAGATATAAAGAGTAAATCATTGTTAAAAACTTTAGGTAAATATTATATAGCTGATTGTGGTATAAGAAATATAATATCCGGATTTAGGAATATTGATGAAGGTCATTTATTAGAAAATATTGTCTATTTAGAATTATTAAGACGTGGCTATCGAGTAAATATAGGAAAGTCAAATGACTATGAAGTTGACTTTGTTGCAGAAAATCCTAACGAAATTAAATATTATCAAGTTACAAAATCATTAGTTAATGATGAAGTTAGAACTAGAGAATTAAGAAACTTAGAAAACATAGAAGATAATTACGAAAAAATAATATTAACTATGGATAAATCAATAAACAATGATTATAACGGTATAAAAATAGTTAATA
Organism: uncultured Clostridium sp.; assembly: GCA_964612605.1. Classification (GTDB taxonomy): domain Bacteria; phylum Bacillota_I; class Bacilli_A; order RF39; family UBA660; genus CAG-533. Next base: position 6,281 of record CAZTEJ010000042.1, read on the forward strand.
TAATAGATTTCTTATTAGAAGATGATAAATAAACCATTAGAATATCAATATAAGATATTCTTTTTATTTATTAATAATTTAATATAGATAAGCATAAATATTTATTAAGGTGATTTATGAAAAAAATTTTAATATTAATATCTTTATTTATATTTAGTAATAAAGTATTTGCTGAGGGAATAGATTTAGTTGCACCAAGTGGTATATTAATGGAATATACAACCGGTAAAATATTATACGAAAAGAATAGTCATGAGAAGATGGCACCAGCCTCTATGACAAAAATAATGACACTCCTACTAACATTTGAAGCACTAGAAAATAACGAAATATCATTAGACGAAGAAGTTTATATAAGCAATAACGCATCAAGCATGGGAGGATCCCAAGTATACTTAGATCCCAACACCAAAATAAAGTTAGAAGAACTAATAAAAGCAATTGTAATCGCATCAGCAAATGATGCAGCGGTTGCAATGGCTGAGAGGATCTCAGGAACAGTAGATAACTTTGTAAATAAAATGAACACTAAGGCAAGAGAACTTGGTTGTGTTGATACTAATTTTGTAAATGTTCATGGTTTAGACGATAGTAATCATTATACTACTGCTTATGATATGGCTTTGATGGCAAGGGAATTATTAAGGTATGATGATGTTTTAAAGTATACAACTATATATGAGTCTTATTTAAATAAGCCGGATGGTACTAGTATATGGATGGTGAATACGAATAAGTTGATTAAGTATTATAATGGTTTGGATGGTCTTAAGACTGGTTATACTAAAACAGCTGGTTATTGTTTAACAAGTACTGCTAAAAGAAATGATATGAGATTAATAACTGTTTTAATGAATGAAGAAAGTAGCAAAATTAGAAATGAGGAAACTGTTAAGTTATTGGATTATGGTTTTTCTAATTATAAGATTAAGACTATATTAAATGATAGTGATGATATTGGTAGTATTAGTATTTTTAATTCAAAAAAAGAAATATACGAATTAAAGTTAAAAGAAAGTGCAACTAACCTAGAAGGAGTCAATGAAAATAACATTTACTCTTATAATATAAATATAGATGAAGTAAAAGCCCCATTAAAGATAGGAGATAAAGTTGGTATTCTTAATATTATAAGTAACAATAAAGTTATAAAAACAATTGATATAACAGTTAAAGAAAACGTCTATAAAGCAAATATATTTGATTTATTTAAAAGAAATTTAAAAAATATAGTTATTGGAAAGATAGGATACTTAAATTAATTTAAGCCAATAGCCAAAATATTGAAGTTTTAAAAACAAATGTGTTATGATATGTACGGTGATTTATGTATGAATGACTTTACATTTTTAACTGATGAACAAATCTTTGGCTATAATCAGTTAGATATATTAAAAAAATATGGTACAAAATGTGCTATAACAGACTTTTCAATTTTATTAGGAGGATATGCATCTGATGATTACACTAGCGAAGGAAAATCACTAAAAGACCGTACTGGTTGGTGGTGGACAAAATCATCTGATAGACCTAAAGATGTAGTCAGTGTTAACGTTTCAGGCAGTCATTATTATATGGATGCTGACATACGTTGTGGCGGGACTCGTCCAGTTATATCTTATTCATCAATTTCTTCAGTTGCCGTCAATAAAGCAAGAGGGAAAAATGGAATTCTTGAGGTAGAATATGGAGAATATCCTCAAACTATAGTTTCATCGTATTTTGCTAAAAATTTAGAAAGTGCATATTCTAATGGAATAATAAATCAAACAGGGAAAGATTATACAACTGATTCCGTTAACATTATTAATTTTAAAAATCTATTTCAAGCAAGAACATTCATTGAATATGAATATAACCAAAAAAAATATATTCGATTTGTTGGTGATTTAAATTGTAATGGAGAATTATTGTCTGATGGAAGAACGATTCATAATGGTGATGTTTATTGGGTAGAAGTAGAACCAATCAAGTGGATGATTGATGAAAACACAGATATAGCTCTTTCAAAAAAGTTGCTTTTCTCAGGAGTTCAGTTTAATAATAAATGTAATTATAAAGATGATTTTAGAACAACTGATATTAAGTATTTTATGGATAAATACTTTTCAAAAGATATAATTCCAAGTCTTTCAAAGGGAATGACTTTAGAAGAAAAAACTCAAAATGAAGATAGAAAGAAAGAATCCGAAATGAGGAGAAATCCTTATGGATTTAACTTTGGGCAGGTTAGTGAAGAGGATA
>CAZTEJ010000043.1:0-8481 GCA_964612605.1 uncultured Clostridium sp.
AATATTCATTACCATCCTCATCTATATGTTTTATATTTTCAAATATATTTTCATTGTAATTATTTATTTCGTTCATTTTCTTCCTCCTCTACTTATATATATACACTTTAAAATTTCTATTTACTTTTTTTATTAGTGAGAAAATTTATAAAACAAGAAAAAAACAATACAAAATTGTATTGTTAATAAATTGGCGACCTCCCAGGTGCCTGACGGCTGCCGGGAGGTTTTGTCTTGCCCACTGCCTCTTATGAGTCTGTGGGTTTGATTTTGCTTGTGGTTATTTTATTTTCGTTCTTTATTCTTAGTTTTCTTTTTCGTTTATTTTTATTCTATTATATACTTTGAGTTTACTGTTCCATCTCCAGATACCTTTAAGATATCAGAGCTTAGATAAACGACCGGGCGCACACCCCAGGAGTAGCGGTACACGCAGTCGTTGTAGACACCCCCGGACGAACTCACAAAGAACGCATTGCTGGAGCCAGAGGAACTCGGCGACAATAACCATTCATTATAGTTGCTGGTTATACTTCCTGATATTTGACTTGTATATAACCAGTTGTTTGCTTTTGATGTTGAATCTTTACAGTTATATAAATTATTTGTACATGCTTCTGTATTACTTGCATATCCATAATCACTTGGATACATAAGTGCAATATTTCCTTGCCATGTTGTTGGTCTATCTTCACTATAAACATTATATGATTCTCCTATTATTCCTGTTGTACCTATTCCTCTTTCATATGTATACATTTGTGCGGCACTTACCTGTGATGTATTCCATCCTCCTAGGTACCAGGTTACCCTTGCTATTTGTCCTTTTACATAATCATCTAATTTATTATAATATGTTTCATTTAAATATGTTTTTAAACTTGATGTTTCCCAGTTATTAACGGCAGTGCTATTCCAATTTTTGCTTGATTCTTTTTCTTCTCTTATTATTTTTATTCCTTTTCCTGTTTTTATTGTTGTTGGATTAACTTGGTCTTCTATATCAAAAATACCTATTATTCTCCAGGTTTCATCATTGAATGTTATATAGTTATTTGGTTCTGCTCCTACATATCTTAAATTACCATAGTCATCTTCTTGTAATCCATCAGTAGTTTTCTCTTCATCTGTTTTATTAAGTATTTCGGCTACTAATGAATCTGTTGGATAATTATTACTTACATCTATTATCTTTGTTCCTTGATCTACTGTTATATGTAAACCAATTTCTTTTCCCATTTCTTCTGATTGATCTTCTCCTGTTTCAGGGAATGTTAAAGTTATTTTGTATTTATGTTCTGCTCCATCTATATTTCCTTCAAAATATCCGGAACCTATGTATTTTGTACCTGCTTTTGGTACTGTTCCAGTTGTTTCTTCTTGGACTTGTCCATTAGATGAACTTTCTAATGGTTCTAGTTTATATTCTAATGTTCCTCTTGTAAATGTATTATTATCTACTACTATTCCTATTTTATAATACATTTCATTACTTTGTGTATCATTACTTACAGTATCATTCTTTCCTACTAGTGTAAATTCTTTACTTACACTTGCTCCTGGTATTGCTTTTTCTAGTCTTAACTCTCCTGAGTTATTTTCATACGTTATAGTCATTGTTCCCATACCTATATTTATTGTACTTTCTGTTTCTAACCCTTTAAACCTTACTGCTAGGTAGGAGTATGTTGCACTTGCTCCTATTGTTAGTAATAATATACTTGCTATTATATATATAATAATTTTATTTTTCATTAGTTAACCTACTTTCACAAAAATTATATAATTTATTAGTACTTTATGTCAAGATAACTTGTTAAAATATTCCTAGTTCTAGGTATTTGTTTAGAAATATTACTGTTATACTTATTAGTAATATTATAAATATAAATATTAATATTTTAACAAGTTTATTACTTGAATTTATATCTTTTTCTATGTCATTAAAATCTTCGAAATCTTTATTATTTATTTTTACATCTCCTGTATAGAATTCTTCTTCGGTTATTTCTTCTTTGGTATATTCTCTTGTTTGTTCTAGTCCAAGTAGTTCGGCGTCTTCATCTTTTTTTGCATTTTGGATTTCTATTTGTGCGATTGTGTGGATTAGTTCTTTTAGTTCTTTTTCTTCTTCGGTTTCTTCTTTTACGGGATATTTATTTCTTACGTCTTCTACTATCTTACTAACGTCATAACTTTTACTTCTTTTATCTTTATCATAATCAAAAGAACTTTGTTCTTTTGTTTTTGATAGGATTGCTTTTAGATCATATTCTTTAGTTATTTCCCTAACTGGTTCTTCATATTCTGTTTCTTCTATGTCTATGCTTTTTCTTTTTGGTATATTATCTCTATATTTCTTATCTAACATATCTCTTATTTGATTAACGTCTATTCTTCTAACATCGTTTTTTAATACTTCTTGATTGGAATTAATATCAAATCTATCATAGCTTTGATCTTCGTAAGAATTATATAGTTCTTTATTTAATTCAGTTCTACTTGGTATCTTATCCATATTTAATATCACCCTTAACATTATAATAAAATAATATCATACTTTATTGATTTTTACTATTGTTAAATTCATAATACTTGATTTTATTTGTAGAAATTCATATAATTTAGTTGGAGGTAAATGTATGGAAAAGATAAAATTAAATGAAGATATGTGCATAGGATGTGGAATGTGTGTAAGTGAAGCTCCTAATAATTTTACTTTTGATGAAACTCATGCTAAGGTTATAAATGATGAAGTTACTCCTGAGGCTAGGAATGCTTCTGAGTTTTGTCCTGTAGGTGCGATTAGTATTGAAGAAGAATAATACCCTTTTGTTAACAAAAGGGTATTATTTTTTCATTTTTATAAAAGAATAGGTTAAAACCTTGTTTTACTAACATATCAGCAATTACATTTTCATATATTGCTCCTTTATATGTATTGAAGATTTGATTGATTCTTAAATCTTCCTGTGTTTCTTCATCAAGTGTTCCAATCAATAATCCGGTATCTCCAAAATATATTCTATAATTATTGGGATTATAATTTCCTTTTAGTGGTAAGCTGATTTGATCAAGTGAATAGCATATATTTATAATTCCTGCTCTATCTAACCAATTTAATACTCCTATATATTCTCTATTTCTTGCTCCGCTTTGTATTTTTGATATTTGAAACTTTTTATTTTCGTTTCCAAGAAATACTGGTATATTTTTATATACTGTTAGAATTCTACTTTGATCTAGTCCATTTGCTATTTTGTAATATCTTCTTCATAATCTAGTAGTATTTGTTTTTGCATTTTTAAAACACCGTTAAAGTTCTTATTTTCTATGTAATTTTTTACAATTGCAGGCATTCCTCCTACAATCATATAATCTTTAAAGTTATTTAACATTACGTCATACATTGTATTCGATAATGGTTTTAGTTCTAACATGTTATTTAGCATATCATTAATTATATTTTCTTTGTAGCCTTTTGCCCATAAAAATTCTTCAAAATCCATTGAATACATTATATAATCTTCTTTAAATGATTTAAGGATGTTGCGGCACTTACACATTCTTGCATTTCATCAAAAAATATTAGGGTATTATTTGGTATAATTTCAATTTCTGGAAGTCTGAGGGTTATTTCTTTTATTATTTCATCAACCTCAAATGAGTTATCAAAAATTGTTTTAAATTTGGAATTAAGTGCAAAGTTAATTTCAATAAATACTTGATAGTTTTTTTCTCCGAAGTTTCTAATAGCATTCGTTTTTCCATTCGATTAAATACTTATCAATTTTTCTTTCTAAACGTTTCATTTTATAACTCCAATATTAATTTATCACAAAATTCCGGTGTTTTATTAGTGTTACTATCACATTTTTCCTAATTACTATCTTCTATGTATGTGCTACTTTTGTGTGGTTCATCAAATAATAAATCGTTGTAGTTTTGTTGTCTTAGGGCTTCGTATACTACTATGGCAACTGTATTGGATAGGTTAAGTGCTCTTACTTTGTCTGTCATTGGTAGTCTTGCGCAGTTATCTAAATGTGGTTTTAATAGTTTTGGTGGTATTCCTGTACTTTCTTTTCCAAAGAAGAAGTAATAGTTTTTATTTTTATCTTTATAGTCAAACTCTGTGTGTGGTTTATGACCGTATCTTGTAAAGTAATAGAATTCTCCTTGGTTTTTGTTATAAAATTCTTCTATATTTTCGTAAACGAAGTAGTTACAATCTTTTATGTAATTAACTCCACTTCTTTTTATATAGCTATCGTCTAGGCTAAAGCCTAGGGGTTTTATTAGATGTAGTTTGGTGTTTGTTGCTACGCAGGTTCTCATTATGTTTCCGGTATTTCCTGGTATTTCTGGTTCGTATAGTACTACGTTATTCATTTATTACCTCCCATTTTTCCATTAGTTGTACGGTTTTACTGGCACTTATTATTTCTTCTGTACTGTCAATATAATCTTTAGGAGTTCCGTCTTTGTAATATATTACTGCTGGTAATGTGATAGGTGTTTCTGTTATTACGTTTAGTTTTTTGTTTAAATCGTTAATGGTTCTGTTTGTTGTTATATCGCTTGTTGTGTCTATGTATATGAATGTTTCTAATAGATCATTTTTTTTAAGTATTTTGACTAGTTCTTTTTCGTAGTTATATATATTTTCGTTTCCTACGTAGCTTAGGTATATAAATTTGTTGTCTCCTAGTTCCATTATTATTGAACTTAGGTCGTTGTATTTGGCACTGCTTACGTAGTTTTCGATATAGCTTTTGTTTAGTTTGTTTTTATTGATATTTTTATATATATTACATATTAATAATGTAATTATTACTCCTATTGTTACTACTATAATAAGTTTGATATAGTTAATAATATTTTTATTCATAAATAATCATTTCCTTTCTAAGATATTGTATCATATGTAATAAAAAAGTTAAACTAATCATAGTTTAACTTTCTTCAGAAATTAATTTATCTAGGTATTCTATATCTAAATCTAGTCTTTTAATTTCGTTTATAATGTTTTTTATATTATATATATTAGTTAATGAGTCTATAAATATAATATCTCCTGATTCTATATTATTTAAATTATCTATTATATTATCGTTCATATTAATAGAATAATTTACTAAATAATATTTCTTTTTTTTGCATATATCTATGTTAGAATAATTAACTAAACAGATTTTACTATTACTTTTATTTTTGTTTAATATACTATTGAGATCTGAAAAGGTATTTTCGTTTGTTTCTCCGTTAATATATTTTTTGTTTTTTTCTATATTGTCATTTATTTTAACTAAAGATGTATATTTAATATTATTATTATCAAAATATTCACTTGCTGAGTTATTATTATAAACAATAAATGATACCATATTTTTTCTAGGATTACCTTTTATAATTATTTTATTTAAATGATGTTTTAGGGTGTCATTAGGACTGATATTATTATAAACTAGAAAAAGATCGTTAAAGTAACCTATACTATCCATTTTATTAAATGATTTTTCTTCATCTACTTCCTTTCCATTAATTCCTGGTATTATAGTGTTATCTTTAATAGTAGCGTTTACTGCTTCTACTTTGTATTCCTCCTTTTTTAATATTATTTCTTGCATGAGTGGATTTTGTTTATTAATATAAATCATAACACGATCTGTTATATAAAAACTTAATATGATAAATATAAATAGTAATGGGTATTTTAATTTCACGTTAATCACCTTGGTATAGTATATGCAGATAACTTATTAATTATCTCCTTCTACTTCTTTACTTTTTGAAGTTAAGAAAACTAACTTATCAACTATAACTTGTGTTGAGTATCTTTTTTCTTCGTTTACTTCGTAAGTACTTGTTCTAAGTTGTCCTCTAACTGAAATTAAATCTCCTTTGCGGCAGTATTCTTTAACTCTGCATGCTAGTCTATCCCATAGGGTGCATCTGATAAAGTCTGCTTCGTATATTCCGTCTGAGTTTTTAAATGTTCTTTGTACTGCTAGGGTTAAATGACAGTAGTCTTTATTTTCGTTTTTAGTTACTTCGGGATCTTCTGTTAGTCTTCCGATAAGCATAACTGTGTTGTACATACTTTCTTCCTCCTTTCGAAATTCACTTTAACATATGCTTAAAATAAGTGCAAAAAGCTGATTTTGAAGTTCTGAGGTAAAAATCATACAGATTATATAAAATCTGCCTAGCAGATTTTATATAATCTTCTAGGCAGATTTAGAAATTTCATATGTTTTAAATTTTTTTTAATAATCTATTAAGTTCTACTGCGTATTCGACTGGTAATTCGTTCTTAAAATCAGAAATAAAGCCTAAAATAATTAGTTCTTTTGCTGATTCTTCTGTTAGTCCTTTGGTCATTAGGTAGAATAATTTTTCTTCGCTTATTTTAGATACAGTTGCTTCGTGTTCAATGTAGCTGTTGTCGTTAAGTATGATATTGGTAGGTATGGTATCGCTTATGGATATATCATCAAGCAGGATTGTATCGCATTTAACGTTTGCTTTGGATCCACGAGCTGTATCTAGAATTTTGACAAGTCCTCTGTAGTTTGCTTCCCCTCCTTCGGAGGCAATGCTTTTGCTGATTATATTACTGCTGGTATTTTTACCTATGTGAATCATTTTGGCTCCTGCGTCTAGGGTTTGTCCTTTTCTTGCGAAGGCGATTGAAAGGGAGTTTCCTTTGGAGTAATCTCCTTTTAGGATGCTAGAGGGATATTTCATGGTAACTTTGCTTCCTATGTTTCCGTCAAGCCATTCCATTAGGCCGTAGTCATCTACGATTGCTCTTTTGGTAACTAGGTTGTATACGTCGGTACTCCAATTTTGAATGGTGCTGTATTTGCATTTTGCTCTTTTTCCTACGTATATTTCAACTACTCCGGCGTGTAGTGAATTTAGTGAATGGGATAATGCGGTGCATCCTTCGATGTAGGATAGTTCTGCATCATCATCTACGATGATGATGGTTCTTTCGAATTGTCCCATGGTTACTTCGTTTATTCTGAAGTAGCTTTGTAGTGGTCTATCTAGTTTAACTCCTTTTGGTATGTAGATAAATGTTCCTCCACTCCACATGCAACCGTTAAGTGCGGTGTATTTGTTTTCGTCGTATTTTACTAGATTGTTAAAGTATTTTTGGAACATTTCTGGATACTTTTTTAGGGCTTCGTCTGTTGATAGGAAAATAACTCCGTTATTATCTTTTATGTTGTGATAAATGACTTCGCTTTCGATTTGGTTTGATACTCCGCATAGGTAGTTGTTTTCTGCTTTGATAACTCCTAGGTCTTCAAATGTTTGTTTTACTTTGGTATCTACTTCATCCCATGTGTTTGTTAGTTCTCCTACTTTTTTATAGTAATTAATTTCTTCGAAATTAATATTTAATTTTGGTCCGAATGATGGATTATCTAGTTCGAGGAATTTTTCGTATGATTTTAATCTGAATTCTAGCATCCATTCTGGTTCGTTTTTGCTTTTAGATATTTTTTTGATAAATTCTTTATTTAATTTCATAATACATCACATTTAATATTATAAACTTTTCTTAAGTAATTTACCACAAAAAATAGCATTTTTGTATGCTATCTTTTTCTATTTCTTACAATTTCGTCTATATCTTTGGCACTATAGTCGTTTGGCTCTTCTCCGTACATGTTTGCTTCGTATATATCGTTAAAGTCATATAGTAAGTCATCGTATTTGTCTTTGAATATTAGTTCTAGTTCATCAATATAGTATTCGTTGTAAACACTTGTTAGGAACCATTTTATGATATCTATCCCCATATTTTTTAGGAATTTAATTGGTACTTTACTGTCATCATAGTTTCCTTTTGAGTTAAGTATTTTGTTACATACGTCGTCTAAATCTAGTGTTTTATCGTTTCTAGCAAACATTATAATGATTGCGATTGCTTCGGTTATAAGTTCTTCAAATCCATTCATGTTGGCAAGTCTTTCTTCTATTTTATCTTTGTCTTGCATTTTACCTAGGTAGTTATCTGATGCAAGGGTTATTTCTGTTGTTTTATTGTTTGTATCTATATTAAGGGAATTAACACTGTTTTCTATTATGATGGTTCTATTGGCATGGATGGTTTCATGGATAATGGTTAATGCGACGTTAAGTATACAGTTATTTAGTGTTTTTTCGTTGTATCCTGATGTAATATATAATTCGGCTAATTCTTCTAGATAATATATATCAAGTATAATGTAGTTATTTTCGCAACTATATTTGGCACTGGAACCATCAAATGTATTGCCTAGTTTAATATATATATCATAAAGATGGTTAAATGCTTCTGGATTTAAGTCTAGTAATTCTAGGAAATGTTTTAGATTTTTAATTGCTTCGTGTTTTCCTTCTTTAACTATTTTAATTATTATTTCACTTTTTTTCATAATTTTAATCATTCCTTTCCGCTTCACTACGTTCGCTTCAAGCCAC
>CAZTEJ010000044.1:0-8212 GCA_964612605.1 uncultured Clostridium sp.
CTTCTACTTCTTTCCATTCTTCATTTAAAACATTTTTAAGAGTTCCAAACATAGTATTATTTCTCATATTATGCCCATAAATAATTATGTTTCTATCTGTTCCATCTAATTTATTATGATAATCAACAAATATCCAACCAGCTGTATTATATTCTTTATTAAAATTATGTCTTAAATAATAACTATTATCTTTTCCTTTAACTACAATATTTTCAATATCTGTTCCATTTACTTTTAAATAACCCACTGTATCAGAATTCTTATCTTTCAAAGTAGCAAAATCTATATTATATTTATTACTATCATCATTAATAATATTCTCTTCTACATAATATAAAATTTCTTCTTCTATTTTTTCATTTTGCTTATTATCAATTATATATTTTATAACCTTTATTGTAGAATAAACTAATATTACTATTAAAATAATTACTACAAAACATACTAATATGTTATTTGTTTTTTTCTGTTTATTACTCAAAGCATATCCCCTCTTTTTAAATAAAGAACGATGGAAAAACCACCACCGTTCTTACAAGATTATTGTTTTATAATTATTTTTCTGTTACTACCCAAATATCTTTGTTATTTGAATCCTTTGTTTGAGTAACTTTATGAGTATCGATATTTACATATTGAGTTGGGTCAAAATAAAATGTTCCATCATAAAACTTCACATCCGTTCTTGACGCATCCTCTATGTTCCTTCTAACAAAAGTACTATTTCTCACACTCAACGAGTCAGCCGACCAAGAGCAGTAAACAAAATCAACATAACTAGAAAACACATTAACATTAACTTTATCTCCACTTTCAAAATCGTCACCACTAATTAATAAATTACTCAAAGAACAATTTTCAATAAAGATGTCACCTTGATAGGCGTGTAAAGTCGGAATTTTACAATCGATTAGTCGCAAAGTTCCGTCCAGGTACGCCGCAAAAGTACCAAGTTGATGACCATTTCCATATATTGTTAGAGATTTTGTAACATACCATCCTCTCGTCTCCGGCAAAGCAATATCCTGAGCCAAATATATAGTTCCACCATTTGTTAATGCTTTTTCAAAACTTTCAGTTGTCGTAACACCAAAAATCACTTCGATTTTTTGATTATTATCCATTACATTTTCAAAAGTATAAGAAGATATTTTTCCTTTACTATTCCCATTAACTTTTACATCTACAACATCATAACCCGTATTTGCTGTGATATTCAAAGTAGTATTTTCATTATAATTTACTGTTGTATTTCCTGTAATACTTCCACCATCATTTGTTTTTGTAGTAATTGTATATGTATTTACTTCATAATTTGCTTTATTTCAACTTCTTCTGTTCCCATTACAAAAGTTGTTGTTTTACTATTTTTATCTGCTAGTGTTACATTTCCTTTTACTACTGTCCAACCAGTAAAATGTTTTCCCTCTGGAGCATCTTCTGCTGTTATAGTAACTGTATCGCCCTCTACATACATACCTTTGTCTGCTCCATCAATTTGTAATTTGCTATAAATTTCGTGTGTATATGTAACTTTTCCTTTTATAACTACATCTTCGCCATCAACTTTTATAGTTCCTTCTACTGTGAACTCCTTTGTTGTAGCATCTGCATTAACTACTGATGTTAAAGTCATAGCACCTACTAATGTAAAACATAATACGAATGATATTACACCTTTTTTATTTATCCATTTTTTCTTAACTGCAATAACTACTAATGCACTTGCTGATATTACCATCATTGCAATATATACTACAACATTATCTCCAGTTTGTGGACTATTTATTATAGCCCCATCCATATTTACTCCAACAACTTTTTCAAGCACTATTTCTTGTGCTTTACTTTCTCCTGCATTTAATGAGAAATCCTCTTGCTTTAAACTTCCTTTTGTAAGTTTCATTGTACTTGGTACAATTATCTCAGTTTGTATATTCTTAACAACATAAGAATTATTATTCTTTACATTAAGAGTAACATTAACATTCTCATCTACTTTATACTCTTCATTATCAAAACTAAGTGTAGCCTCTATTCCATTTTGACTTTCTGTAACAGATTTGAAAGATATAGCAAATACTGTCATACAAGTTGATAATACAAACACTATTGATAATAAAGTTGCTACTATCTTTAAAATTTTATTCTTCATAACATCTTCCTCCTTTAAAAATATTTAATATTTTTTCTTCCTATTTATTACTATGTTTATTTTATCCTATTTTCATAATTGTAATTGTATAATTTACATTATCATAAGAATATAAAAGCATCATTGCAATTTCAAAGAAACCATTACTATTTATTGTATCAACATATTGTGTAGTAGAAAAATAAGTTTTACTAAGACTTCCTTCGTAAATATCAGAGTATAAAGTATTTCCATCTAAATTAAAATATACAGGCAATTCCTTAGTATCTCCAGTAAATGTTATACTACCATTTAAAGTAACTAAATATTTACCAGATTCCAAAACTAATTTCGAATAAGCTCCTTTTTTAATACTTATATTTTTACTAGAACTATAAAACAAACCATCGTCATTTGTTATATATACAACCGGACTATTTGTTTTTTTAACTGTTCCTTTAATAACAGCAATATCTGTTATCACACCATCTTTTCCATTTTCACCAGTTTCGCCTTTTTCTCCTTGTTCCCCTTTGTCTCCTTTATCACCCTTTTCTCCTTTTTCTCCTTTTACTGCATACCATTTATAACTTGAGATATCTGTTGGTGCAGTTGAATTTTCTCCATAGTATATTCCCATATAACTACTTGCTTCATCTTTTAGGTCACTATCTTCAGAACTTTCAGGAGCATTATCTAAATATTTTACCCATATATAAGCACTTTTACCATCTTTTCCATCTACACCATTAGTACCATCTTTTCCAGTTGATCCAGTATCTCCTTTTTCTCCTTGTTTTCCAACTAAATCTTCTATAGAAATAAGTTTACTAATTTTAGTTTCACCAACATAATTCCATACTATGTATCCATCTTGAACAGAAAACTCAACTTCTTTACCATTTGCTTCAAAAGAATTCTCATTCTTTGTTAACAATTCTTCTAAAGATATAACATCTTCATTACTTCCATTACTTTTATACTTAATCATTCCATCTTCTACATATAATGATGCAATTTCAACAGACTTTTGTCCCAAAACAAAACATCCTATACATAGCAATACTACTATTACTATTCCAATTCCTATTTTTTTCATTTTACTCATATAAACATCAAACTCCTTTTAACTTTAAAACCTATCCATTTACTTTTTGAATTAAAAGATTAATTGATTCTTTTAACACACTTAATTGAGCCTTTAAATAAAACTCATCTTCAAATAACGCATAATGTACACAAGCACGAATTAATATAAATATAAGAGCAATTAACTTTTCACTTGGTATATTAATTTTACCTTCTAACTCTTTTGCATATTCAGAATATCTCTTATTAACACCCTCAAAAAATTTCTTCCCGTATTCAATATATTTAGGATGCGTATACACCTGATACATCAAACGATGCTTTGCACCATGTTTCTCAGCAGTCCAATAAGGTATTTCATTAATAAACTTATCTAACTCTTCTAAATCTTTAGGAGCTTTCTTCATAAATTCATCCTCAACTTTACTCATACAATATTCAGTTGATTGAATAATTAAATCATCCAAATCTTTAAAATACAAATAAAGAGTAGCCGAATTACAATCACAATATTTTCCTAAAGCCCTAATACCAGTGTTTCCTAACCCATTTAAAGTAAAACATTCATAACACTTTTCCATTAATTCAACTTTTCTCGCATTATGTCTTTCCTCACTATATACCTGCACACTTCCCTCCTTAACTAATCAACTGATTATATTTTAGCACAATAATAATAAATACACAATATTTTAAAAAAACTATTAACTAAAAGATAACAGCCTATATCATTTTTATATTATTCTTACTAAACTCTTTCCCAAACTCATAACACATATCATATAACGAATTAAGATCATCACTCTCACTAATTATTTTTCCAGATATATCTAATTCTAATAAATTACCATCCTCAGGATAATTACTTATTTCTATCCCCTCAGTTACACTACATAATCTCATATAAGTATACATATTTTTATCAGTTAATCTTCTTTGAAAATTCTCACTCTCTTCCTCATTCATTCCCTTATCTAAAACAGTTTTATTAAACCTAAAAGGCAAATAATCATAAACAACAACCCTATCTATCCCCATCCCCTTTAACAAACCAAAAGACATTAATATTGATACCAAATGACTCGGATTAAAATTTCTAAAATCCTTCTCCTTCGGAATAATCTTTTTAAAATACTTATCTACATTTAATAAATTATCCCTATTAATATAATTACTTTGACTAGTTTGAACAGACAAAATATGAGCCACTTTTTTTCCATCTCTATTTTCTGTACCAAGTCTAACATAAGGAAGTTCAACAACATTATTTCTAAGCATAAAACACAAACAAAACGGAGTTTCATATTCTAACTCAGATCTTTTTAACATCACATATAATTCATCATCAAAAACATTTCCAATATAATTTAAATTTCTTAACTTTCCTAAATCATCATTAACAATAAAACTAGTAAATTTCTTAAAAAACAAAGAAACATCTATCAAATCACTATTAGAAGCATTAAACATAGTACATTCAAACAAAGCCTTTATCCTTGATTCCAATGGCAAATCATTTAACTTATCATTATCTATTATATTAAAAAACGAATCACTTTCCTTAACAATATCAATATATTCCTCCAACACACTCTCAAACTCATCAATATCCTTTATATGAACAAACGGAAGACTATTAACATCCTTTCTAGGCATTCTGCCTAGAACAAAAGAATTCCCCCTATTTTTAATAACCATATCATTACTATAATTATATTCCTCATAATATTTAACTCTTCCATCATAACTCAAACTATACATTCTTCTCATAGTATCAAAAAACATCTTAACTAAAGGATGATCATCTATTACTCTATTAAACCTATTACCATACTCTTTAATAAAATCCTCTATCTTAACATCATCATCTTTATTTACAAATATATTCTCAAAATACTCTTTAATCTCCCTAAAATGAACATCATAATTATTCTTAATTGAACTTCCTAATATAGAAACCAAATATTCTTCCAATATACCTTCCAACTTATCATTATCACTCAAATAATTAACATTACAATTCAAATCATTACCAACATCAATAAATATTTTACTTAAAACTTTATTATCCATAACTTTCCCTTACTTTCTACTATAAGTTTAACATAACTACTAATCAAAAGAAAAGAAAAACAAAGTAAATCCATACTTTATCTTCTTCTATCATTTATTAACTTACCAATAAATGGTACTAATACCATTAAAAATAAATAATAATATTTAAATTGATAAAACAAATAATTAAAAAACACTAAAAATATTTCAAACAAACATAATATTATAAATAATCTTTTATCAATCAATTTCATTAAACCTAATACAATATTAACTATAAATAATAATACAAATATAACAACAAATACATATATCATATTATCATATACCTTAATATTCCTATCAGTTCTATCCCTTCTACTATTCTCAACACTTACAATTTTATCCAAAGCATCCTCATTAGATTCAGTTAAATACATATCAACCCCTACAAAATTTTGTGGTAAAGTCATTCTAATATTAAATTCCTCAGTATCTTCAAACACACCATATATACCTAACTTTTCTTCTCTATCATTAACTAACTCCTGAAAAGAACCATTTCTATTTCCATGTATCCATATATTATACTGACTACTCTCCTCCTCAGTTACCTGATAAGGAGTAAGAACCCTTACAATAGTTTCCTTAGAATCCAAATTAATATTCTTAAAAGTATAATTAAGTTCCTTAACATCATTATGCTTAACAACTACATTATTAACTGAATAATCAATATAAACCGCTATTTCACCATCTATAGGATACATTATATTTAAAACAGTAGTACCATCATCATTTTCTTTTAACGAATAACCTTTATTACTTGGATTAGTCAAATCAAACTTATTTAAAGATTCAACCTTATCCTTAGTCAAATCATTAATATCAATCTGATTCTTCAATTCAAACACAGCTACATCCCTTATACTTAAAGAATACCCATTATATATACTAGAACCATTATAATCAATCTTATCTCCCTTTTGATAATATTCATCACCAAAACTATAATAATTTAACTTCCTACTAAAAGAATCAGTATTTCCTTTAATTACAATTAACTCCTCAACATGTAACGCTCCACCTATCTCTACATCAGCATCTATAATATGAGTTGATACCTCATAACTATTATTTGCAAATATTACAAGTGGAAACATCATAATAAATAATAATAACTTCTTCATTTTTAACCTTCCTTTATCTACTTGTCTATTTTATCATTTAAATTTTAGTATGTAAAGCACGATAAAGTAAATACCCTAATGGAATTAAAAGTATTGTTTCAAAGTGCAATAATACTTCTTTAATATACTCAAGTACTCCATCACTTACTAAAACATTTAAATAAACAACATAAAACATTAAACTATAACTCATTAATATCATATAAATAAATATTTTAACTAACCTTGTCATACCATAATTATATTAATAACTAAATACATATATTACCTAGCATTATAATGAATATTATGAGAAACCAATTCCTTTCCCTTAATTTGAAACAATTCAGATACCGAAACAATTCTATATCCATTCAAATAAAAATACTCAGCAAGAACCTCAATAGCCTCCATAGTCGTAGGATACAAATCATGAAATAAAACAATATCACCATCCTGAGTATTCTCCTTAACAAGATTAACTATCTTCTCAGTATTTCTACTCTCCCAATCTCTAGAATCAACACTCCAATATATAATCGGATTATTAATCACATTTCTAACCTTCTTATTCGAATTACCATAAGGACATCTTACCAACAACATATTTTCACCAGTTAACTCATTAAATATAGTATTATTCCCCTCAATTTTACTCCTAATCTTTGCCTCATTTAATTTATTTAAATTAGAATGATCTGTCGTATGATTTCCTACCTCATAACCTCTACTAACAACTTCTTTAGTAACCTCAGGATACCTATTAATCATATTACCTACCTCAAAAAAAGTTGCCTTATAATTATATTTATCAAGTATATCCATTATTTTACTAGTATACATACTAGGACCATCATCAAACGTAAATGAAATATACTTATCAGCAATAATACCATCATAATTATTATTTTCTTCTATTAATATATCATTATCTAAATAAATATTAATATCATTAACATATATATCAATACCACCCTCTTTTATTCTAAATTTAATATCATCAATCACTATATCATTTAAAGATACTTTAAATGATTTATATATATTCTCTTTTATATTATATAATAAAATATCCTCACTAACATCTAAATAACTAATCAAAGAAATAACCTTATTATCATATAACAAAATATTATCATATTCTAAACTATCACCCTTAGATTTAACAAAAAAGACATTTATATAATTATTAATATAATCTATATCATAAGTAATATCATCATAACTATTATCTATATTAGAAATATAATCAAAAATAACACCATCATAATAACTATTATTCAAATAAGGATAATTATACTTATCATTATATATATGATTAGAATATAAACTAGAATAACTTAAATTAATATCCTTAAGAACAAAACCAAAAACAAGAAAAAAAACACAAACAAGAAAATACCTAATTATCCTTTTCCTTATTATTTTATAAATATTATACTTCATAAACGACCTCACTACCTTCATCAAATTAATTATACAACTTTTTTACTATATTTTTAATTATTTTACGTAATTTTTCTAAAAATTTAATTTTTTTCAAAAAATTGCAAAAAAATAATTGCACTATATAAATTTTTATGGTATATTTAAAAAGTGTTAGGGATCTTTAGCTCAGTTGGTTAGAGCATCCGGCTCATAACCGGGCGGTCGTAGGTTCGAGTCCTACAAGATCCACCATTTTTTTTGCAGGTATGGCGGAATTGGCAGACGCGCTAGACTTAGGATCTAGTGATTACATCGTGCAGGTTCAAGTCCTGTTACCTGCACCAAAAAGTAAAAACAA
>CAZTEJ010000045.1:0-8206 GCA_964612605.1 uncultured Clostridium sp.
CCAATTTGATCATGTGAAATAGTTCTACCATCAACGATATCAACCTTAACTAAATTCTTATTAGCAGCTTGAATACCCTTTTTAATTGCTTCTGGAACTTCCATAGACTTTCCAGTACCAATACCTACTAAACCTTTTCCATCACCTACTACCATAGTAGCAGCAAATCTAAAGTGTCTTCCACCTTTAGTAACTTTAGTTACACGAGTGATAGAAATAACTTTTTCCTCTAATAATTTTTTCTTAGGCTCGAAATTCTTATTAGATTTTCTATTCTTATTGCTTTTAAAATTCTTATTATCTCTAGCTACCTTTTCAGTTTTTACTTCATTAGTAGCAACAACATTTTTATTATCTTCCATTATTTCCCTCCCTCTAGAACTCTAATCCATTTTCTCTAGCAGAATCTGCTAAAGCTTCAACACGTCCATGATATTGGTATCCACCTCTATCAAAAACAACTTTCTTTATTCCAGCATCTAATGCTTTCTTAGCAATATCAGCACCAACAGCCTTAGCACCTTCAATATTACCACCATTAGATAACTTTAAACTAACGCTTGATGAAGCAACTAAAGTAGTTTGACTTTCATCATCGATAATTTGTGCATAAATTTCTTTGTTAGATCTAAATACATTTAATCTAGGCATTTCTTTAGTTCCAAAAACATTTTTACGAACTCTTTCATGTCTAATTACTCTAAATACATTTCTTGACTCTTTCTTTATCATAAATCCTCCTACTTAGAAGCTTTCTTACCTTCTTTACGTCTAATAACTTCGCCTTTATAACGAATACCTTTTCCTTTATAAGGTTCCGGTTTTCTAATCTTACGAATATTAGCCGCAAACTCAGTAACTTGTTGTTTATTAATTCCACTAATCTTTAATTCTGTATTTGATGGAGATTCAACAGAAATACCTTCAGGAATCTCTACAACTACAGGATGACTATAACCAGCAGAAACATTAATTTGTTTACCAGAAACAGCAAATCTATATCCTACACCTACAGTTTCAAGTTCAACAGTATATCCTTTAGATACACCCTCAATCATGTTAGCTATTAAAGCATTTGTAGTTCCATGAATTGATTTTGTAAATAAATCTTCATTAGCTCTTTTACAAGTTAACTTATTATCATTAACATCAATAGTTATTAAACTATTAAATGTATCTGTTAATTCACCCTTAGGTCCTTTAACAGTTAATTTATTTCCATCCAATGTAACAGTAACATCAGAAGGAATAGTTATTACTCTATTTCCTATTCTACTCATAACATATTTTCCTTACCAAATATAGGCAAGTACTTCTCCTCCTAGACCAGCAAGTCTAGCTTGCTTATCAGTCATAATTCCTTTACTTGTAGAAATAATTGCAATACCAAGTCCATTTAGTACTCTTGGAAGTTCATCATGTTTAGCATAAACTCTAAGTCCAGGTTTACTAATTCTCTTAAGACCAGTAATAACTCTTTCTTTTTTCTCACCATATTTAAGTGTTAAATCTAACATTTTACTCTCTTCATTATTACTATAATCAACTATATAACCTTCTTCTTTTAAGATTCTAGCTATTTCTCTAGTCATTTTAGTATTTAAAACAGCAACATTAGAATATCTCATTTGACCTGCATTACGAATTCTAGTAAGCATGTCAGCAATTGTATCGTTTACCATAATTTACTTCCTTTCTACCAACTTGATTTCTTTACGCCTGGAATTTTACCCTCATTTGCTAATTCTCTAAAGCAAATACGGCAAAGTCCAAATTTACGTAACACTCCATGAGGTCTTCCACATCTTTCGCAACGAGTATATGCTCTAACCTTATATTTAGGAGTTCTTGAATTTTTAACTTTTAAACTAGTTTTTGCCATCTCTCATTACCTACTTTCTAAATGGAAGTCCGAAACCTTTTAACAATTCTAAAGCTTCTTCATTAGTTTTTGCAGTTGTAACAAAAACAATATCCATACCTCTTAATTTTACTACATTATCATATTCAATCTCTGGGAATATTAATTGATCTTTAATTCCTAAAGTATAATTACCTCTACCATCAAAAGCCTTAGGAGAAATTCCTCTAAAATCTCTTACACGAGGTAAAGCAATTTTAATTAATTTTTCTAAGAAAACATACATATTTTCACCACGTAAAGTTACCTTAGTTCCAATACTTTGTCCTTCTCTTAATTTAAATCCAGCAATAGACTTCTTAGCCTTAGTTATTACTGCATGTTGACCAGTGATAGCCTCTAAATCTGCCCTAGCAGCATCAATTAATTTTTCATCATGAGAACCATCTCCTACACCAATATTAACTACAATCTTTTCAAGTTTAGGAATTTCCATAACTGAAGAGTAATTAAATTTTTCCATAAGTGCTGGTTTGATATCATTATTATATAATTCCTTTAAAGAATTCATTATTTATCACCTGTGCCCTTCTTTTTAGTAGTTTTCTTTTCAGTTTTAACTTCTTTTACTTCTTTAGTTTTCTTTTCATTTTTAGCTGTTATAACTTTTACATTAGATACATGAATAGGATTTTCAACTTCAACTATTCCACCAGTCTCATTCATTCTTGAAGGTTTCATATGTTTCTTAACAATATTAACACCCTCAACAACAACACGGTCTTTCTTTCTTAAAGTATATAATACTTTACC
Source organism: uncultured Clostridium sp. (assembly GCA_964612605.1). GTDB lineage: Bacteria > Bacillota_I > Bacilli_A > RF39 > UBA660 > CAG-533. Next base: position 2,675 of record CAZTEJ010000045.1, read on the forward strand.
TTCCTTACCTTTATCTTTTCCAGTAAGAACTTTTACATTATCTCCAACTTTAACTTTCATATATCCTCCTATAAAACCTCAGGAGCAAGTGAAATTATCTTATTAAATTCTTTATCACGTAATTCACGAGCTACTGGTCCTAAAACACGAGTTCCGATAGGTGATTTATCATCTTTAATTAATACACAAGCATTATCATTAAATTTGATATAACTTCCATCTTCCCTTCTTAAACCTTGTTTAGATCTAACAATTACAGCCTTAACAACTTTTCCTTCTTTAACATTGCTATTAGGAATTGCTTTCTTAACAGTTCCAACAACAACATCTCCAATATTTCCATATACACGTTTGCTTCCACCAAGTACTCTAATAATCATTACTTCACGAGCACCAGAGTTATCAGCAACCTTTAATCTACTTTGTTGCATTAACATATTAAAGCACCTCCTATAAAACAACAGCTTCTTGAATAACTTCAACTAATTCATATCTCTTTGTTTTAGATAAAGGTCTAGTTGATGCAATTCTTACTGTGTCTCCTACTTTAGCTTTATTTTCTTCATCATGAGCAGCATATTTCTTAGAATATTTTACTCTCTTTTTATATAATGGGTCTCTACGATAAGTTTCAACTAATACTGTAATAGTCTTATCATTAGTACTACTAACAACTCTTCCAATTAATTCAGTTCTTTTAGTTTCCATTATTTTTCACTCCCATCTATTTCTGTTAATATAGTTTTCATTCTAGCTACATCTTTTCTTAATTCATGAATTCTATGAGGTTTATCTAATGTACCTGTAGCTTTTTTCATTCTTAAATCGAATAATTCTTCTTTAGTCTTAATAATTTGTTTTTCAATTTCTTCTCTAGACATTTTACGAATTTCACTAGTTTTCATTATTATTAACCCCTTCCTTCATAACAAATTTTGTTTTAATACAAAGTTTATGTGATGCAAGTCTAAGTGCTTCTCTAGCAACAGCCTCATCAACACCACCAACTTCAAACATTATTTTACCTTCCTTAACAACAGCAACCCATTCTTTAACATCACCTTTACCAGTACCTTGACGAGTTTCTAAAGGTTTTGCAGTTCTTGCTAATTGTGGGAAAATATTAATCCAAACCTTTCCACCACGTTTCATATAACGAGTCATCGCAATACGAGCAGCTTCAATTTGTTTAGCATTAACATAACCACCTTCTTTAGCCATTAAGCCATATTCACCATTAGTTAATGTAAGATTTCCCTTAGAATGACCTTCATAACTAACTCTATGTGGTTTACGATATTTAACTCTCTTAGGCATTAACATTGTTATCGCCTCCATTTTTCTTCTTAGAAGGAAGTATCTCACCCTTATAAATCCATACCTTTACACCAATCTTACCATAAGTAGTAGGTGCAGTAGCAGTAGCATAATCAATATCTGCTCTTATAGTATGTAAAGGAACAGTTCCCTCAGTATAGCCTTCAGTTCTTGCCATTTCAGCACCACCTAAACGTCCAGAAACAGCAGTCTTAACACCAACAGCACCAGCCTTCATTACATTCTTAATAGCTTGTTTTTGAACAGTTCTAAAATTAGCTCTATTCTCAATTTGTTTAGCTATAGTATCAGCAACGATTTGAGCACTTAAATTAGGATTCTTTTCTTCAACTATTGTAACATAAAAATCTTCACCAATAGCTTTCTTAATTTCCTTTCTTAACTTCTCAATATCTTCTCCACCTCTACCAATAATAACACCTGGTTTAGCTGTATGAATCTTAATTTCATTTCTCTTAGCATTTCTTTCAATAATTATTTCAGAAACAGCAGCATTCTTCAAATAATCATTTAAGAAATCCCTTAACTTTAAATCATTATTTAATTTAGTGGCATAATCTTTCTTAGCATACCATTTAGATTGCCAATCTTTATTAACACCTAATCTTAATCCATTAGGATTTACTTTTTGTCCCATAAATTATGCCTCCTTTCCATCACTAACTTTAACAGTTATATGACTAGTTCTTTTATCTCTTCTGTCAACTTTAGTTCTTGAACCAAATTTAATTCTCTTTAAAACTGGTCCTGGATTAATAAAGCATTCAGATACAAATAAATCTTCTTCTTTCATGTTTAAATTATTAACCGCATTAGCAGTAGCTGAATTTAAAACTTTAATTATCAATCTACTTGACTTAGTATTAGTATTATTTAAAATAGCTCTAGCATCCTTAACAGACTTTCCTCTAATTAAATCAAGAGTCATTCTTGCCTTACGAGGCGCTACCATAGCCATTTTATGCATTGCATAAGCTTCCATCTAATCCTCCTACTTATTTCCAGCATGACCAGTAAACTTACGAGTTAAAGCAAACTCACCTAATTTATGTCCAACCATTTCTTCAGTTATATAAACTGGTATAAATTCTCTTCCATTATGAACAGCAATTGTATGTCCAATGAAATCAGGGAAGATAGTTGAACGACGAGACCAAGTTTTAACAACTTCTTTTTTATTTGATTCATTTAATTTTTTAATTTTTTTCATAAGACTTTCATCAATGAAAGGTCCTTTTTTTAAACTTCTTGCCATCTTATATCCTCCTATTTATGTTTTCTACTAACAATTAACTTGCTAGATGCTTTCTTACTCTTACGAGTCTTATATCCAAGAGCAGGTTTACCCCAAGGAGTAACAGGCCCTTTTCTACCGATAGGTGTTCTACCTTCACCACCACCATGAGGGTGATCATTAGGGTTCATAACAGAACCACGATTATGAGGTCTAACTCCCATATGACGTTTTCTACCAGCTTTACCGATATTAACTAATTCATAATCTTCATTTCCTACAGTACCAATAGTAGCTAAACAACTACCTAAGATTTTTCTAGTTTCACCAGATTGTAATCTAACTAAAACATACTTACCTTCTCTACCAAGAATTTGAGCAGAAGCTCCAGCACTTCTTGCTAGTTCAGCACCCTTACCAGGTTTTAATTCTATATTATGAATTACAGTACCAACAGGAATATTTTCAAGTGGTAAAGTATTACCAACTTTAATATCAGCAGTTTTACTTGATATAACAATTTGTCCAACTTCTAATCCTTTAGGAGCAATAATATATCTCTTCTCACCATCTTTATAGTTCAAAAGAGCAATATTAGCAGTTCTATTTGGATCATACTCTATAGTTGCAACTCTAGCTGGAATATCAAATTTATCTCTCTTAAAATCAATTACACGATACTTTCTCTTAGCACCACCACCGATATCTCTAACAGTAGTTCTACCTTGATTATTTCTACCACCAGTTTTACTCTTTGAAACAAGTAAACTCTTCTCAGGAGTACTAGTAGTAATCTCAGTATTAGTTAAAGTACTCATACCTCTTAAGCCATTAGTAATAGCCTTATATTTTTTAATTCCCATAAAAACACCTACATTTCTATAGAACTACCGTCAGCTAATTTAACGATAGCTTTCTTATAAGTTTTTCTAAATCCAGAGTATTTTCCAACTCTCTTCTTCTTAGGTTTAGTATTTAAAGTATTAACACTTAAAACCTTAACATTAAAAGTACTTTCAATAGCATCTTTAATTTGAATCTTATTAGCGTTCTTACTAACTTTAAATACATAAACATTTTGTGCCCTTAAGGCAGTAGTTTTTTCAGTAATAACTGGTGAATAAATAATATCAGATTTCATTATTTAAGCACCTCCTCTATTTGCTTAACAGCCTCTTCATCAAAAACGATTGTATCAGCATGTAACATATCATAAACATTAAGTTCACTAGTAAGTAACACCCCAACATTATTTAAATTTCTACTAGCCAAATATAAATTTTCAGCATCATTAGAAGTAACAAATAATACTTTACCATTTAATCCTAAAGCAGTAAGCATATTTTTCAAATCCTTAGTCTTAAGACTATCAATAGCTAAACTATCAACAACCTTAATTTGTTTATCTTTAGCCTTCATAGTTAAAACACTTCTTAAAGCTAAAACTCTTTCCTTCTTATTCATCTTAAATGAATAATCCCTTGGAGTAACACCAAACGCTACACCACCATGTCTATAATGAGGAGCACGAATAGATCCTTGACGAGCATTACCAGTTCCCTTTTGTTTATAAGGTTTTCTACCACCACCAGAAACCTCTGCTCTAGTCTTAGTTTTATGTGTTCCTTGTCTTAATGAAGCAAGTTGTAAATCTAAAGCCTTTTTAACAACAACTTCATTAGGTTCTATATTATATATAGCATCGTTTAATTTAACATCTTTAAGTTTTTCACCACTAAGGTTAATAATATCTACTTTTGCCATCTATAACACCTACATTTCTTCCTTAACTTCAGCAGCTTCATTAGTTTGACTTTCAACTACCTCAGTTTCATTAACTTCTTGTTCATAAGAAACTAAATCAAATGTACCTTTTTTTCCACCCTTAATAGCTTCTTTAATAACAACCAATGACTTCTTAGCACCTGGAACATTTCCACTTACTAAAATATAATTATCTTCTAAATTAACATCAACAATACTTAAGTTTTGAACAGTAACAGTATCACAACCCATATGTCCTGATAAAGCTTTACCCTTTAAAACTCTCATCGGTCTCATTGTACCCATTGAACCAGGCCTTCTATGATATCTAGAACCATGAGTCTTAGGTCCTTCAGATTGATTATTTCTAACAATAACACCTGTAAAACCATGTCCCTTACTAGTTCCAGTAACATCAATTTTCTCTCCTACTTCAAATATGTCTGCTTTAATTTCGCTTCCAACTTGATAATCACTAGCATTAGATACTCTAATTTCTCTTAAGAAGCGCTTAGGTGCAGAACCAGCCTTTTTAGCATGTCCTATTTCTGCTTTAGTAGCACGTTTTTCCTTCTTATCAGCAACACCTAATTGAATTGCCTCATAACCATCAGTAGCGTTAGTCTTAACTTGCATAACTACATTAGGTTCACAACTAATAACAGTAACAGGAATAATTTTTCCATCTTTCGTAAATACTTCGGTCATACCGACTTTACGTCCTAAGATTCCTTTCATCTTTCTTTCCTCCATCTAATTATTTTGTTTTAATCTCAAAGTCTACTCCACTAGGAATATCTAAGTGAGTTAAAGCTTGCATTGTTTCCTCACTAGGATCCTTAATATCAATAAGTCTCTTATGAGTACGCATTTCAAATTGTTCACGAGCATCTTTGTATTTATGTACAGCTCTTAAAACAGTAATCTTTTGAACTTCTGTTGGAAGAGGTACAGGACCAGAGATAACTCCACCTGTTCTTTTAACAGTCTCAACAATCTTAGCAGCAGCAACATCAAGTATTCTATGATCGTAAGCCTTTAGTTTGATTCTAACCTTTGACATAACATGTCCTCCCTTCGTCTATATCTTGTATAAACATGATTCCGTTACGAATACCCTAATACTTTAAGAAAAGTTTTAACAACTTCTCCTAGTGTATCAGCAACCTCGCACATCTAAACCAGTCAAACTTAAG
>CAZTEJ010000046.1:0-8189 GCA_964612605.1 uncultured Clostridium sp.
CATTTCTTATTATTTTTACTGATTTTTCATATGACCATGTACTTGCGTTATATACTTCAAACACGCCTATTATTCTCCATAACTCATTATTAAATGAAATATAATTAGGTACTGCATCTACATCTGTTTCAGAACCTCCATAATACCTTAAATTACCTGTTCCATTACTTGAAACGGTACTATCTGTCATTCCATCATACCTTAAATATGTTTTACCTGTATCAGTTGTCTCTATACTAGTTAATAACTCAACCGCATTAACTGCTTTTGGTGTAAACCAAACTTTAACTTTACTAGGTATTTTATTAACAAGTATTTTCCATACTCCGTTAGAACAAGTTAAACTTACTTCACTATCTGTTGTTTCTACTCCTTTGGTATATGTTTTATATGTATAATCGTAGAAACAACTATCAGGAAATTCTTCTTGTTCTACTCCATCTACATATGCTATAAAATCTATATCTTTATGATATATTTCTATTTGATTAACTAAAACAAGCTCATTCCAAGAATAACCTGCATTTAAATTTAGTTTTATATAATAATCTTGTTCTGTTCTATTATTAGATAAAATAAATATATCTTTCTTACCACTAATATCAATTGTATCACTTATCTTACCATTAGAATCACTATGTATTCCAAACACCACATCATCAGGTAACTTATCTAAAATACTTGAACAACTACTATCACTACATATCTCATATATTAATTCATACTTAACATCCATACTATTTAAATTAGTAAGTATTACATTAAAACTTTCTAACGTATTAGCCTTAAGTTTTAATATCCTATCATCACTTTCCCCGCTATTAGTAGTCATATTAAAACTTAACCCATTAACTTTAATATTAGCTAAATCTCCCTCTCTACTATTATTAAACATAGATAAAGAATAAGATAAAGTACATATAAACAACACCCCAATTGTAATAACAAACAATACTTTACTCTTCCTATCACTCTTTATTATCTCTATTAAATCTCTCATAAATTATAAATTTCACTCCTACTCTAGTAAAATTTTACCATAACACCCCCCCAAGTCAATTCCGAATATTTGTTCGTATATTTTCTCATAAAAAAATACTTAATTTTCAAATTAAGTATCTTATTTATGCTCTTGAAACATATTTTCCATCTTTAGTTGAAACAACTATAGTTTCTCCCTCAGATATAAACATAGGTACTTTAATAGTATATCCAGTTTCAATAGTAGCATCCTTCATTGCATTATTAGTTGTATTCCCTTTAACAGCATCAGTAGTTTCAGTTATTAAATATTCTATCTTTTCAGGTAAAACAATTCCTAATATTTCACCCTCATACATCTGAATCTCAATCTCTAATCCTTCTTTTAAGAACTTAGCATCATCACCTATAATAGAACTATTAATTTCCATTTGACTATAATCCTCAGTATTCATAAACACAAAATCATTATTTTGTTTATAAAGAAATTGCATATGTAACTTTTCAATATGAGCTTTTTCTAACTTCAAATTAGTATTAAAAGTATCCTCAATAGTAGATCCAGTTCTTAAATCACGATATTTAATTCTTACAAATGCAGGTCCCTTTCCAGGTTTAACATGTTGAAATTCAACAACTGTAACTAACTTACCCTCTAATATTAAAGTCATACCATTCTTAATATCATTAATATTTACATTCATAATTCATTATTCCTATCTATTTAACTTTATTTTCTTTAAAAACTTGTACTTTACGACAGTTATCACAGAATTTCTTAATTTCTAATTTTTCTGGAGTATTAGCTTTATTCTTTTCTGATGGTCTTATGAAATGACCACAAACAGTACATTTTAATGCAATAGGTTCACGATTTTCATTCTTCTTTGCCATTTTATTCATCCTCCTTTTTCACTTGCAAAAGTATTATAGCATATATTTAATACTAGTTCAAACCTTTTTACTTCTTATTAGTTTCTTTTTTAGTTGTTTTCTTAACAGTTTTTCTAGGTTTAACCTCTTTCTTAGGTTCTTCCTTATACAATTCATTAGCATATAACAACACTTGCTTCCAATACATCATCTCAGCAATTCCAGCTAATATAAAAGATACACCAAGAACAATAATAACACCCAACAAGAATGTTTGTAAAAGTTCCTTCATTTCAGGATTAATAATACCAGTTGTTATTAATAACAAATAAACTACTATACAAGTTATTCCAGCAAAATAAGGTGTCTTTGAATATATCCACATTCTTCTACCAATTGCAGTATTATTATAGTCAGACGCTACTTTTAATAACTCCTCATTACTTAATTCATATTTCTTCATTATTACCTACTCCTTTACCATAACTAAATAATACCATAAAAATTCCAAAATATAAATAGCTAATTAGACAATATTTTCTCTCCCTCTTCCAACATATTAGTTATTAATATACCATACCCAGTAGTTGGATTATCAATAACAACATGAGTTACAGCACCAATTATCTTATTATCCTGAATAATAGGAGAACCACTCATCCCCTGCACAATACCTCCAGTTTTATCTATCAATTCTTCACTTACAATTTTAAAATGAATATTCTTAGTTTCATTATTATTCTTTTTATCAATTTCTATCTCATAAGTCTTAATTTCTTCCCCTAATATAACTGTCTTAATATAAGCCTTACCTAACTTAATATCCTCATACCCACCTACCTCTAAAGTATCATATTTTGATATATCACTACTATATATACCATATATACCCTTATTAGTATTTTTAACTACAGTTCCATAATTAATATTATTATAAAACTTAGCGTTCTTAGTACCAGCTACTCCATTAACAGACTTATCAATCGTAGTAATAGAAGTCTTAAAAATAGAACCAGTTTTAACCTCAATTAATTTATTAGAAGTACTTTCAATTATCTCATGACCCAAAGCCCCATATATTTTAGTAGTAGGATCAATATAACTTAAAGTACCAATACCAATAATAGAATCTTTTACATATAAACCAGTTTTATATACACCATTAATCCTTTCTAACTCTAATTCCTTATTAATATACTTACTATCCCTCTTAATAGTAACATTAATTTTATTATCAACAATATTATTCTCAATCCCATCTAATAACTCATCAATAGAACTAATATCAATATCATTAACCTTAACAATAATATCCCCAACCTTTAAACCATTACTATTTAACTTACCATTAACCCTATAAAACCCAATAACAATAACACCATTATTCTTAACCTCAATACCAAGAGATTGACCACCAGGAATAATATAATTAGAATATGCTAAAGTATTAAAAGGAAATAATAAAAGTAATATTAATATAATATATTTTTTCATACTAATCACCATAATTATTATGTACTTTTTTAGATAAGAAAAATATCCAGTTATTGGATATTTAGTGAGAGTTCGAATGGGTTAGAAGAAGAACCATTACCTCCAGTAATAAGAATATCTGATTTAAGATAAAGAGTTGGAAAAACAAGGTTTTCAGTCCAAGATTTATTATTAGCTCGTTCATCTGTATATACAGTTTTAGATTTAAATACTTTTGCAGCATAATTAATATAATCATCTAATAACCAACCAAACTTATATTGATTCGATTTTTTCAACCAGCTATCAATATAAGTATGAGTCAAATCATTACAATATCTATTTTCATAATCATATGATTCTGGACAATATTCTTCTTCCGAAACAATCGCAATTTTGCCTATCCAAGTCCATGGATATGGAGTATATCCATTCTCCCACTTACTCACTGCAATCATATCTTTATTTAAAGATAAACTATCATAATAATCATTATTTAAATATATTTGTAAACTAGCATTTTCCCAATTATTATTTTCATCAGTATCCCAAGCATATTGTCCTATACTTTCTGATTTAATTATCTTTACTTTCTTACTTGTTGTACCTAAACTATTCCCATTATCATCATAATCTTCATTTTTATATAGTCCAAGAATCCTCCATGTTTCATCATTAAATGATATATAATTAGAAGTAGCAGAATATTTAAATCTTAAATCATTATTATCATCTGTAAATGTTTCTTCACTATCTTTATATTTATTAGCAATATAATTTGATAAAGTTAATTGCAACTCACCTTCTTCTATTATTACATACCCACTAAAAGATTTATCCCAATCATCACTTTGATTCTTATTAGGATCATTTGGAAAACTAATAGTTAATTTATAAGCATGAGTTACACCATTTTTTATATTATCATCCTGACTAAATCTAGCCGTACCTAAAGTAGTTGATCCAGATCCAGTTGCTAGTTTTCCAGATAAAGGAGCCAAAGTATCATTAACATTAGCACTACTTCCAGTTAATTCATACTTAATTGCTCCATCACTAAAAGTATTTTCAAGTACTATTAATCTTATTCTATAATCCATTATTGATTCATCATCAACAACTACATCATTAAACCCAACAACCGTAAACTCTTTAGTATCACTCCACCCAGGTATAATATTCTCTCCTTCAATAACATTACTTCCATTATATGTAATAGTTAGATTAGCGCTATTTAAAACAATAGTAGATTCATTCTCTACACCACTTATAAGCGGTGCCAAATAAGAGTATGCAACTCCTATTATGGTTAACATAATACCTAAAACTAATACAATTACTTTCGTACTTCTTCCTAATTTTTCTTTCATAAATAAAAACTTCACCTATCCTCTAGTGAAATTTTACCATAACACCCCCCCAAGTCAATTCCGAACATTTGTTCGTGTTATTTACTTATGAATATAACCACATCTTTGACATAACGAACTTACTAATTTATTATTATTAAATCCTTCCAACATACTCTTATACTTTTCTGATTCAATTATTTCTTCTAAACTATTATCAAAAATATTTCCTAAACTATTATCTCCCTCATTATCTAAACAACAACTTACTACAGTTCCATCTACTAATATACCAATTTGTTGTTTTAACGCTAAACAAGTACCTTTAGTACTTATAACAGGAATATTCATACTAGGCCAATCAAACTCTTTATCTATACTTAAAAATATATTTCTACTCAAAGTATTTCTATTCTTATTAATATCTATCCTAGTATTATATTTACTTTCCATATAATTAATTATCTTACTATTATCTAAATTATTCCATAACCTTAAAGATACATAAGCATCCTTAATATCATCACATAAATCAATTACTTCTTTCATATCCTCATAATTACTATAACTATGTAAAGAAATATTTATTTGTCTTATTTTATTATTATTAATAATACTAATTCTATCCCTAAGTAATCTTCCATTAGTTGTTATATTAACGTTTAAAGTATACCTATTAGCTAATTTTATAATATCATCTATATAAGGATGCATTAAAGGTTCACCTTTAACATGTAAATAAATATTATCAGTATAATTATTAATCTTATTTAATATATATTCAAAATCTTTAACCTTCATATATTCCTTTTTCCTATTACTTCTAGGACAAAACGAACAATTCAAATTACATATATTTGTTATTTCTATATAAACTCTCTTAAACATAACCAAACCTCAAAAAATAATACTAGATATCATCCAGTATTAATTAACTTTATCAAACTTAATATTAACCTTAAACTTCTTATTATTAATATTTGAAGTAATATCATTCCTAAAGAAATGAATTACATAAGTATGAGTAGCCTCACTAGAATTATTATTAAAAAAACCATTTCCTAAATCTATCTTAGTATCTTTACCCTTAGATAAATAATACCTTGTTTTAGTACCAGTTGTTTCTAACAAACTACCATTATCTTCATTCTTACCATTAACTACAAAATAAATATCATTCTCTTCAAAATTATTCTCTTCAACCTCTACAGAAAGATTATAATACAATAAATTTTGATTATTATAATTAGTACCAGTTACAGAAAAACTTTTAGACCCAATCATAATAGAAGAACTATCAAAATCACTACCATACGCTTCATAATAATTAGTGTTACCTTGATATGCAACTACCAACTTACCATCATCAACATTTATAACCTCTAAAGCACCATCACCAGACAAATTACTTGTCATATACGAAAAAGAAGTTCCAATAGTTACAACAACAATTATAGCACATAACACGATACCTAATAAAATTTTATTTAAATTATTCATATTGTTCAACCTTCCTACTTAACTGCACTTACAATAATATGTCCATCAAAATTGCTATCATAGTTATCCTGCATCTCGCCATTATCTATATAAAACATATACAAAGTATATTGATGTTCAATTCCATCATCATCAGTTTTATCAAAATAACCATCACCTAAATCAATAGTTTGAGAAACATTACTTAAATTAACTATATTATCCTTAGAAAATGAATTATAACTTTTAGCAACACAACTTCCATTAGAGTTATTATTACTAACTAATATATATCCCAAATCATTATTCCCAAAAGTATTAGTAGGAATTACATAAGACAATTTATATTTCAATTTTAATGATTCAGTATTATCATTCCCAGTTGTATTAATACCTTTAATAGTAAAAGACTTAGTTAGAACCGCATCCTCTACCTTTTCAGCTGGTCCCGGTAACACATCCATAAAATCAACATTTGGATTATTATCATTAAAATTAATAATAAGCTTCCCAGCCGTTGTACTAACTGTGGAAGCACTGATTTCATTTTTAGTGGGTGAAAAGAATGAGTATGTAATAGTGAATGTTACTAAGACAGTTAACGCAACTAGTGTTATTGCAATAATAATCTTATTACTCATATCTTATCCACCTCAAGTTAATAATACTAAATTTTTTATAAAAGTTCAAGATATTTTTAACAAAAAATAAAAAAGTTTTATACTTTTTATTTAAATTAAAACTTTTTACATATAAATACCATACAAAATAAACCTAAAACATATCTTTAATTTTTCTAATACTTATATAAATTATTGCTGATAAAACAATCCCAAAAGAATCTAATACAATATCATTAATATCTAACATCCTATTAAAAATAGGTTGTAATAATTCAATAAATATAACAAATAAAACACCTTTTATAACAATTTCTTTAAACGTTACATCATCTTTAGACAAAGGATAAAGAATACCAAAAGGTAAAAACATTAAAAAATTACCTAGTACTTCACCACTAATATTAGCAAAAAAATCGAAAATCAAATCAATCTCTCCACCAAACCAATTTATTGTAACACTTGAATCCATTGAATAAAATAAATTATACCAAAATATATGCATTAAATCCAAACAAACAACCAAACATATTAAACCAGTTATATAGCCAACAAATACACAAGAAAATATTTTTTTACCTACAGGTATATCTTTCTTATTCTTAAATTTAATAATCCCATATATTATACTTACTACTAAAGCAAAAGGTAAAGCCTGCAAAAAATATCCTATATAAGTATCAAAAAAGAAATACTGAAAAGTCATATCCTTTGGAAAATACATACTATCCCTCCTTAAAAATTATCAATTAATTCTTTTCTTTTTTGATTATATTCCTCTTTAGAAATTAAATTTTGTTCATACAAAGAAGATAATTTTTTTAATTTTTCTTCAATATCATCACTATTTAATATATTATCTTCAACAATTACCTCATGCGAAGCAATACCTTCATCAGAAAAACCATTTTTATAATTAATAACAACTATAAAGCCAGCAATTGCTGTCCAAATAAGTCCAAACCATCCAAATATAGGAATTACTACAACAAAGCCTAAAATCATAAACAAAATTCCAACAATAAATCCAAACTTAGATTGCAATTTCCCAGGTTTTACCTTAATTTTTTTAACAGCCATATTAAAAACCTCCTTATACTCTTTCATAACCAAACTATATCACACACAACATTAAATATCAATGTCAAATATTAAACTTTTAGCAAACCCATTAATCTAATACATTGCTAACATTTTGTTACTTCTTACTTTTAATAGCAATAAAAAATAGCCACTCTTACGTTTTGATAGAGTGTCTAGTAAAATTCAATCTGGTGCTGATTAACAGAATTGAACTGTTCGCTGAAGCTTACCATGCTTCTGTATTACCACTATACTAAATCAGCACTAACAAATATATTATATAAAATATTTACTAAATCTACAATATATTTATAACTTAAATTTCAAATTT
>CAZTEJ010000047.1:0-8170 GCA_964612605.1 uncultured Clostridium sp.
ATATGGGTAAAGTAAGTACTCTTGTAAAAGACAAATTAAATAAATAGATTGAATAAAACCAATCTATTTTTTATTGAATTAGTACTAAAATTATGATAATACGAATATGTAAGGAAGAACTTACATAAAATAAAAAAGGGAAGTTACTTAACAATTCAAGGTTGAGTATTTACCACAAAAGTTTATTGTTTAAGCACTTAATCTATTGAATTAGATTGAGTGCTATATTTTTTTATACTTCTTAAGCTAATGCTACAAAAAGCAAAGCAATAAGTAAAAATATAATTAAAATAAACAAAAAAAGTTGTATTGTTTATTTTACAACTTTATATAAAAATATAAGAAAAATGCGAACAAATGTTCGCAAACTTGACGGGGGAGCGACTTATGCTATAATTTCACTAGAGTAGGAGTGGAATTATTTTTATGAAAGAAAAATTAGGAAAAAACACGAAGATAATTATACTTGTAGTATGTATTATGTTAACCATAATAGGAGTAGCATACTCCTTTATAGCACCACTTATAAGTGGCGTAGAAACAGAATCTACTATTAGTTTCAATAGTGGTATGATAAAGATAACGTATAATGGTTCAAACGTTATAACAGGAGAGAATATTATACCGGGATGGAGTGAAACTAAAGAGTTTACTGTTGTAGGTTCAAATAATACAAGTATTACTGATGAAGATATAATGGATTATCAAATAAAGTTAGTAGTGGAAGAAAATACTTTTACAGATGGAGCAATAAGATTCGAACTAACTGGAAGTAGTTCAAATGATGCAGATACTTTATCTCCATTATTTGGAAAAGTACCAACAGGAACTGGAGAAGTGCTGGTAGGTACTGCTAGATTTAATCAAGATGAAAATATTAAGAATGATGTAACTCATACATATAGTTTAGTAATAGGTTTTCCAAATGATGAAAATAAGAATCAAAATGAAGATATGAATAAATCTTTTAATGCATACGTAATAATAGAAGAAGGAAAATTACAGTTATCACTATCAAACTACTTAGTTAATTTAGAAAAAACCGAAACAGGTAAAACTTATTTAAGATATGATGAAACAGAAGATAATAACTTAAGATACTATGGATCTGGAACAAACGCAGATGACGTACCAAACTACGTATCATTTAATAATGAATTATGGAGAATAATCGGCGTGTTTGATACATATAACGCCGATACAGGAGAAACAGAAAAAGCTGTTAAACTAATAAGAAACGATAGTTTAGGAGAATACTCATGGGATACATCAGATACTTCTGAAATATTTGCTGGAAAAAATTTTTGGTATTATTCTAAGTTAAAAGAAGAACTAAATGGAGATTATTTAAATCCAACATTATCAAGTAATCAAACTTGGTATAATGGTGCATATAATAGTAAAACTGCTGAATTTGATATATCAAATGTTATCTCATACGAATATCAACAATATATAATGAACGCAAGATGGTATTTAGGTGGACCTAATACTATAAGCGATACTTCAAGCAATAACGAATATGGTTTGGTTATAAATATGTATAATATTGAAAGAAATGGTGAAAAGTCAGTTAATTATTGTAGCTATAATATATGTACTGAAACCGAAGCAAAAACATATCAATATTGGGACGGTTTAATTGGTCTTCCTTACATAAGCGATTTCGGATTTGCAACAAAACATTTTAGTAATTCACTTGATATAACTAATACAGGATATTGTTCAAAAACATACAATTGGATGAGTAATGGAACCAATATATGGAGTATAACCCCAGATAATTATTATGCTGAAGAAGAAATAGGTGGTGATACATTAAATCTTACATACTTTTGTATGAAAACAAAAGCAACAGGAAACTACGTAAATATAACTTATAATGTCCATCCATCTCTTTATTTAATATCTAACACCCTTATCACCGGAGGTAATGGTACCTCTTCTAACCCTTACACTATCTCATTATGATATGTTTTATATAACATATCATATTTTTCTTATTGTAAAATTTTAACATTTATCTTATAATTTAATTATGATAAGGGTTGATATATTATGAACAAGAAAGGACAAGCTTTAATTGAATTTATTATTATTCTTCCTATTATTATTTACATTATTATGATTATAGTTGACTTTATGGTTATATTTTCCAATAAAAATATCCTAGAATCCAATATGAATGAAATAATTATACTATATAAAAATAATAAAATAGATGAAATAAATAAATACAATAATAACTTTACTTATACAACGGATGATAACTTTACATACCTACAAATCAGTACTAACTACGAAACAATTACCCCAGGACTAAGTAAAATCCTAGGAAATCCTTATAAAATTAAATGCGAAAGAGTAATTACAAATGAATAACAAAGGACAAAGTTTAATAATTTTTATAGTTATAATTCCAGTTATTATAACATGCTTAGGCATACTTTACGATATTTCTAACATAATCTATAATCAAAACAAATACAACAACATATCCAAACAAATAATATCAACAACCCTAGATAAAGATAACATAATTACTCTATATAATAAAAACGGTTACAAAGATAACAATCTAACTATAGAAAATAGAGAAGAATATACCATTATTAATAACTATTACTACCTAGACAGTACATTCGGTAATATTATTAATATAAAATATTATAAAATAAAAATAAATTATATTGTTAAAGTTATAAATAATGATATAATAATAGAAGAGAATAAAGAGGAATAAATATGGGAAGAGGTAAAAGTGTTGCAATATATGGTGCTAAAGGTGGAATAGGTAAAACAACATTCGTTTTATCTCTTGCTGGCGTACTATCAAATATGAATAAAAAAGTACTAATAATAGATTTAGATCTATCAAACGGAGCAATTGCTTGCTCATTAAACAAAGAACCAAACAAAACAATATTTAACTTCGTTGAAGATTATACAAACAACAAGTACGATGGCCTAGATAAATACATTACAACATACGATAACAATATATCATTTATTAGTAGCCCCAAAGATCCTAGACACAAAAATAGAATAACAGTAAAACACATAGACATACTAATAGATAAATGTATTTACAAATATGACGTAGTATTAATAGATACAACCCATACCCTAGACGAAACAAGCGTATTTGCTCTAGATAAATCAGATCTAGTTTACTTTATGACATCTAACGATATAATATCACTTAAAAACTTAAAAAACGTTATTAACCTATTTGACGATAACAACCTTAACAAATACAAAATAATACTTAATAACTCAGTAATACTAAGCAAAACATACCTAAGCAAATACGATATAAAAACCATATTAGGACACAACATAGACTACACAATAAGCGAATGCTTTCATGTATTCAAATTAGACGAACTAATAATTAAAGGAAAACTAATAACATATGAATATAAAAAATTCAAAGACCTAAAAGTATTTAACCTTATAGCAAACGAGATAGCAGGTGAAAAATAATGAAAAAATCATTACTAGACGAATTCAACTTCAACGAAACTAACTACAACATAGATACCGTTACAGACTACGAAGTATTTAAAGACAAAGAACTACTAGATAAACTAAGAAAAATAATTATAGAACACCTAGTAGATAGCACAATACCAGAAGGAGTAGAACTAAACGACTTTATCTACAACGAAATAGATAAATGCTTAGAAGGATACGATCTAACAAACCTAGAAAGAAACCATATCTACAACCTAATAGACGATGAAATAAACGGAAACGGTCCCCTAAACGAACTATTAACAGACGATAACATCAGTGAAGTAATGGTAAACGGTCCCAAAGATATATACGTAGAAATAGATGGAAAAATCGTTAAAGACGACAGTGTTTCATTTATCAACGACGAACATATAATAAGAACCATCCAAAGACTAATCGGTCCCCAAGGAAGAACAATAGATTCCTCAAACCCAATGGTAGACTCAAGACTATCAGACGGTTCCAGAATAAACGCAGTTATACCACCACTATCAGTTAAAGGTCCAGTCATAACAATACGTAAATTCAAAAACAACATGACAAAAATAGACGATCTAATTAGAGTAGGAACCCTTACTAACGATATGGCCTTATTCCTAGAAGGAGCAGTTAAAGGTAAATTAAACATAATAGTTTGCGGAGGTACCGGCAGTGGTAAAACAACCCTACTTAATATCCTAAGTTCATTCATAGGAGATAACGAAAGAATAATAACAATAGAAGATGCAGCCGAATTAAAATTAGAACAAGAACACGTTATCAGCCTAGAAACAAGAACAATGAATTACAATAATAGTTCAATAGTATCAATAAGAGACTTAGTAATTAACGCACTTAGAATGAGACCAGATAGAATAGTAGTAGGAGAGTGTCGTGGTAAAGAAGCATTTGATATGCTACAAGCAATGAACACCGGACATGACGGTTCCCTAACAACCCTTCATGCAAATAGCTGCATGGATGCATTAAACAGACTAGAAACAATGGTCCTAATGAGTGGTATAGAAATACCAATTAAAGCTATTAGAGAATATATAGAAAACGCTATTGACTTAGTTATTAATATCGAAAGATTACACGATGGAAAAAGAAAAATTACCAATATAAGCGAAGTAATCGGTTTTGACAACGATACAATCAAATTAAACACCATCTTCGAATTTAAACAAAAAGGTTTGACCAAAACCGGAGAAGAAAACGGAGAATTCGTTAAAGTTAGCAAAAAACCTAACATATATCATCTATTAAAATCAAGAGGAATAGATAACTTAGATAAAATATTTAAATAGAAAGGAAATATATTATGAAATTAGATATAATTATAAAAATATTTTTAATATTAATATTATTAGCTATAATTATTTACGTTTTAAAACTAAGCAAAACATTAAAACTAAATAATAGAATAGATAAATACACTATTAATAATAAAAATAACACCCTCAGTATTGGTGATTACTTTTATAACTTATATCTTAAATTTAAAAATATAATATATAATATAATAAAAAATAATAACTATATAATTAATAAGTCTAACAAATATAACAACGGACTAGATATAATATCAACAAAAATATGTATATCAATATTTACAACAATAATTTATATAATATATAGTTTATATAATAAAAACTTTAATATATTTATCTTAATTATAATAACAATAACAAGCTATTATATTTATAATATAATACTAAACATAAACGAAAAAAGAAGAAAAAAACTAATAGAAGAAGACCTATTAAGAGCAATAGTTATAATGAACAACGCTTTTAAATCAGGTTATAACATAACCCAAGCAGTAGATATGGTAGTAAACGATTTAACCGGACCAATAAGCGAAGAATTTAATAAAATAAGTAACGATTTAAAATACGGATTAGAAATAAAAGACGTATTCGATAGATTCTACGAAAGAGTTAAAATACAAGATATAAAATACATAACAAGTACCCTAGCCCTACTTAATATAACCGGAGGAAACCTAGTAGGAGTATTTACCAATATAGAAAATTCATTTACAAATAATAAAAGATTAAAAGACGAACTAAACAGCATGACAGCATCATCAAAACTAGTATATTACGTCTTATTAATAATGCCACTATTACTAATATCTATATTACTAATGATAAGCCCAGATTATTTTAAACCATTACTATCTAACCTTGTAGGTTACTTAATAATACTATTAATAATTATTTTATATATAAGTTATATAATTATAATAAAAAAAATATTGAAGGTGGACTATGAATAATTTAGTTAACAAAATATATATGAAAAAAACAATAGAAAGAATAAAGAAAAAAAACAAACTATTCGGACTATCACATAACTACAATATAGATGAAATTCTCTTAACACATATAACAATAACATTATTTATATTTCTTCTATTAATAATACTTAAATTCAATCTATTAGCATCAATATTAATAACATTAATTTATTACATTCTAGCAGAATATATTTTCTTTGATATAAGATTAAACAAAAGAACCAGAAAACTAGAAAAAGAAGCATTATTCTATTTTCAAATACTAAGTTTAAACCTAGAATCAGGAAGTAATTTAGGAAAAGCAATTGAACTAACAAGTAACAACGTAGATAGCAACCTATCCTTAGAATTCAATAAAGTAATCGAAGATATTTCCTTTGGTAAAAGTCTAAACGAAAGTTTAGAAGATCTAAAACAAAGAATACCATCAGTTACAGTTAATAATATAATATTAAATCTAATGGAAAGTAACATATATGGTTCAAATATAATAGAATCCTTAGACAATCAATTAAGCTATCTATCAGACAAAATCTTACTAGGAACAAAAGCTAAAATAAATAAAATGCCAATTAAAATAAGTCTAGTAAGTGTATTTATATTTATACCATTAATATTATTAATAATATTATCCCCTATAGTACTTAAATTAATTGTAAATTAAAACTAGACAAAACTAGTTTTATTTTTAAATAATCTTTTATAACATTAATTTTCTAGCAATTATATTCATATTATGTTATTATTATTTTAGTAAAGAGGTTATATTTATGAAAAAAAATATTTTATTATTAATATTAATATTCCCATTATTTGTTAATGCAGCAGATTTAAGTTACTTTGACTGTGTTTACAACTACCAAGATCAAAATAAAAACGCAACCGGAACCGGAACATTTTCATATTGCATGAAAGCAGTATGCAATAACGGAGTATGGCAAACATACTATGCCCAAAACAAAAGCCTATTAGTATGCGCTAACGGAAATACAGACGTATACTCTTATATGACAAATAACGGTTGCTCAGAATATATCGGAGCTTGCAACTCAAGTGCTAATTCAGAAGCAAAATATTGCTACAAAAAAGTATCCTATGATTGCGATAAAATAAATAACGGAAGTATATATATACCTAAAAACACAACCACAAACACAATTATACCATCAGTTACCAAAACAACGACAACAACAAAGAAAACAACCACCACCAAAAAAACAACCACAAAAAAAACTACAACAACAACCGCTACCACCGCAGCACCTAAAGATAATAATAATTATTTAAAAACATTAAGTATTGAAGGATACACCCTTGATTTTAATAAAGATAATTTAACTTATAATATAGAAATAGATAAAGATATTAAAGATTTAAATATAACATACGAATTAGAATCAGATAAAGCTAGTGCTAATATTTCAAATAACATTAATATAGATATAAACAGTCCAATATTAATAAGAGTTACAGCCGAAGACGGAAGTACAAAAGATTATACCATTAATGTTAAATACAAAGTATTATCTAACAATACTTTAGTTAATAATATACTTATAGAAGGATACGAATTTACCTTCAAAAGTGATATTTATACATATGATTTAATTATTAAAGAAACAGATAATACATTAAATTTTAATATTGAACTAGATGATGAAAAAAGTAGTTATTATATTATGGACAACGAAAATCTAGTTAATGGTAGCATAATAAAAATAAAAATAGTTGCAGAAGATAGTACAAGCATTGAATACAATTTTAATATTATTAAAGAAATAGTAAAAAAAGAAAAAAACAATAGTAATATCCTAACAACCATATTAATAATTATAATAGTTACAGTAATAGCAGTAGTAGGATTCAAACTAATAAGAAACTTATTGCCGGCTAGAAAGGATGATAAATATGATTATGAATAAAATATTTAATTTATTATTTACAAATGTTTATGCAGAAAATGTTGCAGAAACATTTTGCCAAGATTTTTCAGGAACTATGAAATTAGTTTCAATATTCTTACTACTAATAAGAATTGCAGTTCCATTAATGTTAATTATATATGGTTCCTTAGACTTATATAAAATAGTTAATAGTGGAAAAAATGATGATTTAAGTAAGCAAATAAAAGTATTAGGAACAAGAATATTAATCGGAGTAGTAGTGTTCTTCATACCAACATGTATTAGAATAATAGTAAACATGGTAGATAGTACTCAAGCAGATTATAAAATATGCATAGAATGTATTGAGAATCCAGCAGATTGCTAAATTATAAATAAAATCAAAGAAAATTTCTTTGATTTTATTTGTTTATATGATATATTTATTATGGTGATGATATGAGAAATAATAAAGGATTTACAC
>CAZTEJ010000048.1:0-7945 GCA_964612605.1 uncultured Clostridium sp.
AAACTAAAAACACGCCAGATAAAAAACGTGTTTTTAGTTTGAGAATTGATATTTTATGTTTTTAAACATTTTTTTGCTTGATTATTGAATATTTAAATGGTAAAATAATTGATGTAATGCGATGAATATAGTTAAGTAGTTTAATAGATATTTAAAGAGAGTAGGTATAGTTGCTGGGAGTACTTATAAATTAATTTATTATAATGAATTTCGCTATGGGAGTATTAATCGTTATAGGGCGTTAACCTAATAAAGTGCATGAATAAATCATGAAATAAGGTGGTACCGTGCTATTTTGCACCCTTATGTTTATGATTTTTTATTTTGGAGGGATTTATATGAATGAAAAGTTAGATTTGTTGCTTGATGAGGCTAGAGAGAGTGCGAAGGGGATTAGGTGTGAGGCTGATTATCTTAATGTTAAGTCTATGTATCTTGGTAAGAAGAGTAAGCTTAGTGAATATATGGCTAGTATTAAGGATATGAGTATTGATGAGAAGAAGGTTTATGGTCCTTTATTTAATAAGATAAAGGTTCAGTTAGAGGAACTCTTTAGTTCTGCTTTGGATGAGGTTATTAATAAGGATGTAGTTAGTTTTGATCCTACTGTATATGGCGATGTTAAGCATGGTTCTTTACATCCTATTACGATTGTTGGTAGGGAGGTTACTGATATTCTTAAGAATATGGGATTTATGATTTTATCTGGACCTGAGATGGATAGTGAGTATTATAATTTTGAGGCGTTAAATATTCCTAAGAGTCATCCTGCAAGGGATATGCAAGATACTTATTATTTAGATAATGGGATGCTTCTTAGAACTCAAACTAGTACTTTGCAGGTTAGGGGTATGAGGAAGTATGGTGCTCCGATTAAGGTTTGTGCTCCTGGTAGATGTTTTAGAAATGAGGATTTAGATGCTTGTCATGAGAATACTTTCTTTCAGTTAGAGGGGATGGTTATTGATGAGAATATTTCTATTCCTAATTTGATTTATACTATGGAGGGAATGCTTAAGGAGGTATTTAAGAAGGATGTTAAGGTTAGATTAAGACCTGGTTATTTTCCTTTTACGGAACCTGGTTTTGAACTTGATTGTTCTTGTACTATATGTGATGGTAAGGGGTGTCCAACTTGTAAGAATTCTGGATGGCTTGAGCTTTGTCCTTGTGGTATGATTCATCCTAATGTATTAAAAGAGGGTGGTATTGATAGTAGTAAGTATTCTGGGTTTGCTTTTGGACTTGGTTTGACTAGACTTGCTATGATGAAGTATAAGATTAGTGATATTAGGGTTTTAAATTCTGGTGATTTAAGATACTTAGATAAATTTAATGTTAGGTAGGTGTTATGATGAAAATTTCTTGTAATATTTTAAAGAAGCATTTGAAAGATAGTGATAAGATTGATTTTAAGAGTGTTTGGGATAAGTTTACCATTAGAAGTGCAGAGGTTGAAGGTGTTTATGAGGTAGGTAAGAATATTGATGGTGTTGTTACTGGTAAGGTTCTTACTTGTGTAAATCATCCTGATTCTAAGAAGTTACATGTTTTGACTGTTGATGTTGGTGATGAGATTTTGCAAATTGTTTGTGGTGCTCCTAATGTCAGGGTTGGAATGATTGGTGCTTGTATTAAGGTTGGTGGTCATATTGGTGATATAGTTATTGCTCCTAGACCTTTGGCTGGTATTTTATCTTATGGTATGATGTGTAGTGGCAAGGAACTTGGTATTTCTGATGATAATTCTGGGATTCTTGATTTGCCTAGTGATACTCCTGTTGGGGTTGATTTGAAGTGTTTGTATCCGATTGAGGATATTATTGTTGAGATTGATAATAAGTCTTTAACTCATAGGCCTGATTTATGGGGTCATTATGGTATTGCTAGGGAGGTTGCTGCTATTACTGGACATGAGTTACTTCCTTTGGAACTTGATAGGTCTGATGATAATAAGAAAAATTTGAATATTAAGATTAATAATTCTGATTTATGTTATAGGTACGTTGGTACTAAGCTTGATAATATTACTAATAATGTTACTCCGATGTGGATGCAAATATTTTTATATTATGCTGGTATGAGGTCTAAGAATTTGATTGTTGATTTATCTAATTATGTTATGTTAGAACTTGGTCAACCTATGCATACTTTTGATTCTAGAGTTGTTAAGGATATTGAAGTTGGTAACGCGAATGATTATGATGTTTTTACTACTTTAGATGGCGAGGAGAGAAAGCTTTCTAGTGATGATTTAATGATTATGAATGATGGTAAGTATTTTGCTATTGCTGGTGTTATGGGTGGTCTTGATAGTGAAATATTAGAGGATACTGATTCTATTGTTCTTGAGTCGGCTTGTTTTGAGGCTTCTACTGTAAGGAAAACTGCGGTTAGGTTAGGTCTAAGAACTGAGGCTAGTGCTAGGTATGAGAAGAGTTTGGATCCTAATATGGCTATTACTGCCACTAGAAGGTTTATTAAGTTGTTATTTGATGAGAATCCGGATGCTAGGTATGGTTCTAGTATTACTGATGTTTATCCTACTAAGCAAGGTGAAAATGAGATTATTCTTGATAAAAAGTTGCTTTATAAGTATATGGGATTTTGTATTAGTGATGAGAGTGTTATTAATATTTTACAATCTTTGGATTTTATAGTTAAGAATATGGATGATTGTTTTAAGGTTATTGTTCCTACTTTTAGATCTACTAAGGATGTTACTATTGCTGCTGATGTTATTGAGGAGATTAGTAGGATGTTTGGTTATGAGAATTTTGAACATGTTCCTTTGAAGATGGATATGAATTTTGGTAATCCGGAGATTACTTATGATTTGGAGTATGATGTTAAGTCTTTACTTGCTATGAAGTATAATCTTAATGAGGTTCATTCTTATTTATGGAATAAGAGTTCGTTTTTGAAAAAGATTGGGGTTTCTATAAATAATGTTAAGCTTCTTGGTAAGAATGATGATAATGTTTTGAGGGATGATTTGAATTTAAGTTTGCTTGAAGCTAGTGTTGTTAATTCTAATTATTATGATAGTTTTGGTATTTTTGAGATTGGTACTGTTATTCTTGATAATGAGTCTAAAAGACATTTAGGTATTTTGCTTAGTGATGGTAATGAATGTATTGCTGAGGTGTATTATAGGCTTAAGGGAATTGTATCTTATTTGTTTAAAAGTATTAAGAATGTTGATGTTAAGTTTGAACTTGGTAATTGTTTAGATTATTATAATAAGGATTTATGCTTGGATATTGTTGTTAATAACAGTGTTATTGGTAAAGTTAATGTTTTTAATAAGAAGATATCTAATATTGTAGGTAAGAATAGATGTTATGTTTGTGCTGATATTGATTTTGATATGTTTGAGTGTTTAAAGGATGTTAATTTTATTTATAGTGATGTTAGTAAGTATCCTAGTGTTTCTTTAGATTATACTATTAGAGTTGGATCTAATGTTTTGTATCAAAGTATTGATGATTGTTTGAGTAGGTTTAATGATGATTTAATTATTAGTAGAAGTCTTAAGGATATTTATGTTAAGGATGATGTAAAGAGTGTTACTGTTAATTATGTTATTGGTTCTAATGATCATACTTTAAGTAATGAAGAACTTAGTAATTTTAAGAGTAAATTTATATCTTATATTAAGGGTCAAGGTTTTGATATTAATGAGTAGGAGAGATTTATCTCTCTTTTTGTTATAAAAAAATAATCTATGTTTATAGATTATTTTTTGGTTAATGTTTTTGGTTTGTTATTTATGTTGTTAACGTATTTGTAGTTTAATGTGAATTCTATTTCGTTTGTGTATTCGTTTATGTTTTGTAGGGTTACGTTAACTGTGTTTCCTACTCTATATATTTGTTTTGTGTTTCGTCCAATTGCTTCTTTTTTCTTTTCTCTATAATCGAATATATCTCCGTTAATATTGTTGTAATAAATAATTCCGTTTATTCCTTCTGATGTTTTAACTTCAATATAGTTTGGTGTTATTAGTTGTATAACGGCTTTGTATGATGTTCCTATTTTCTTTTTAAGTGTTTCAATGATTAATAATTGTGCTGCTTCATTTTCTGCTTGGTCATATAGTTTTTCTTTTCTTGTTGCTTCTCTTGCGTCTTCTTCCATTTCTTCTTTCATTAAGATATATTCTTTTGGATCTAGTTGTTCTTCATATTTGATTTCGTTATAATTTTTTCTTATTTGTAATTCGTCTGTTTCTTTTAGTTTGAATAATCTATCTATTTGTGTGTGTACTACAAAGTCTTCAAATCTTCTTATTGGGCTTGTGTAGTGTGTATATTTGTGTAGATTTAATGCCCAGTGTATTCCTCTATTGGTTGTGTATCTTGCTCTTTTAAATGATTGTAGTATTATTGTGCTAAGTGTGTCTATGTCGTTGATGTTAAGTTTTTTTGCTTCGTCTAGTATAGTTTTGATTATTCTAGGATCTTTATCTATTTCTTTTTTGTCTATATCGTAACCTTGTTCTTTTAATTTATCACATAGTTCGTATATTTTTTTATGATCTGGTTCCTCGTGAACTCTGTAGATTCCTGGATATGGTGAATTTGTCATTAAGGTTGCAACTTCTACGTTTGCTAGTATCATTAATATTTCTATTAGTTTTTCAGCTGCTCCTCTTTTTTCTTCTGTTATTATTATTTCTCCTTGGTTATCAATAGTTAATTTATTTTTTTTGATATCTAGGGTTAATAGTCCTTCTTTTTCTTTGTTTTCCCATATTTTGTCTGTTATTGTTTTCATTTGTTTTAGTTCAGTTTCGAAGTTTTCGTAACCATATGGTGTTATATCATTTTCTAGTATACTATTAACGTCATCATAGTTCATTTTCTTTTTGGAATTAATTACTGCTTTGCATATTTTAGAGTTAATAATGTTTCCGTTATTATCTATTTCCATAACTACTGATTTGGTTAATCTATCTTGATTTTCGTTTAGTGAACATATTCCACTTGCTAGAGCTGGGTGAAACATATGGATAGCTGTATTTAGTAAATACATTGAAAATTTTCTTTGATGTGCTTCTTGATATAGTGCAGTACCTTCTTTTACGTAGTAGTTTGGTTCTGCAATATTGACTGTTATTTCGAAGTTTCCATTTGGTAGTTGTTCTATTCCGATTGCATCGTCCATATCTTGGGTTGATATTCCATCTATTGTAAATATTTTTTTGTTTCTAAAGTCATGATTTTTTCTTTTCTTTATTTCTTTTTCAGAAACTGTTGTTGGTATTTGTTTTATTTCTTTATAGCATTCTTTACTGTATTCTGGATTACATTCGTGTTCTAATGCGATCATAACTAGTGCGGGACTTAGATTTGAGTCTGTTAGGATTATTTTATCGCTTACTAGTTCACAGTTAAATTTGTCATTTATTTTTTCTTTATCTGGTTTTACTAGGATGAAGTCTCCATTTTGAAGTTTACTAAGTTCGTTTATGTTTACTTTTAAGTTAAGCACTCCTTTTACGTTGTGTGGTACTAGTATTTTTTTGTTTTCTTTTTCTATTATTTGACAAAGTATTGGTGATGAATTTCTTTTTATTATTTTTACTACTTTTATTGTAATTGGTTTTTTTCTTTCATCTATATGTACAATGACTTTGTCGTTTGGTAATGCGCCGTTAAGGTTTTCTTTTTTTATTAGATATGTATTGTTTTTGTATATTATGTAGGGATTTCCTTTGGAACTTGCTTCTATTGTTTTAACTTTGTAGTAGTTTGGAAATATTTTATATTTGTTATCTATACTATAAAGGATTTCTTCTTCTTCTAATATTTCTAGTATTTCTTGGGGTGTTTTTTGTGTGTAGTTATTTTTAATTAATTTAATTATTTCATCAAATTCTATTGTTTGATTTGTTGTGTATTGTGTTTTGATTTGATTAATTAGTTCTTTTAAATCCATATTAACTTCTTTTGTATTAGGTTTATATTTATCTTTATTATGTATTATTATATAGTTATTATAATAGTTATATATATTATTTGTTTCTTCTAGTTTTGTTTTTAATTCGTTAATAGTGTTTATTATTTCAGTTACGTTTATAATATCTTCTATGAATTCATTCATTAGGATTCCTGTATTATTTTTTAAATATTTTATTAGTTCTTTTTGATTTATATTTTTATATTTTTTTAGGAATGATTTAAGTTTTGTTTCTTTAGTTTCTTCTAATGAAATAATTATGTATTCGTCTTTTTGAAATAGTATTTTTTCTTGTATTAAATACTTTATTATTTCGTTTATTGTTTGGTTGTAGTTAGTATAGTTTAGAAGATATGTAGTTAGTTCTTTTGATGTTATTTCTTCTGTTTCATTGTGTGTTAGATTAAAGTTTATAATTAGTTGTGTGATTTGAAATTCTTTAATTGTATGTAGTTTTTGATTTAGTTTTGTTAGATCATCGTATTTTGATAGCAGTTTAAAGTTGTTATCTATTTCATAGATAACATTATTACTTAGTAATAAGTTTATTAGAGAATTATTTTCTATATTTAATGAATTTTTATAGAATTCTTTTTCAAGTTTTTCTTTTGTTATATTTTTATTTGTTTTAAATAAGTATTGAAGATTTCTTGAGAAATTTGTAATACTTTCGATTTTTGTTTTATTAGACATAATTAACCACCCTTTAAGTATTATTAAAGCATAAAGTTTAGAATAAGTAAATAAAAACTTGATTTTTATTTGGTTAATATGGTAGAATTTTATTAGAAAGATATTAACGGGTGATTTTTTATGAAAAGTATTGGTGATAATCTTAAGTTATATAGAATAAGATGTGGGCTATCTTTGACTGAGGCTGGTAAGGCGGTTGGATTGTCTGCTCCGGGGCTTATGAAGTATGAAAAGAATTTGATTAATCAATCTATTGATAAATTGAGTTTACTTGCTGATGTTTATGGGGTTACTTTGGATGATGTTCTTAAGGTTGATTCTAAGAATGAGATTAAGTTTAATAATTTGTATGTTGAGAATTGGGTTAGTGATGCTAAGAGGGATAAGATTAAATCTGTTATTCAAAATAAGGTTGATAATTATTTTGAACTTTTGGATAAATCTGGAATTAAGCTTGTTAATAAGTTTGGTGTTCATATTATTAATTCTGTTAGTGAGGCTGAGAGTTTGGCTACTAAGTTAAGGATTTTTTTTCAGATTTCTACTGATTCTCCTATTAGTAATTTAATTTATTTGTTGGAATCTCATGATATTATGATTATTACTTTGGATAAATCTGATATTGTTTCTGGATTTAAAGGATTTTATGAGACTATAAATAATGTTCCTGTTATTGTTGTTCCTAAGGAGGATGATGGGTATGAGCAAAGGTTTAATGTTGCTAAGTATTTAGGTGAATTGCTTATTGTTGCTGATAATAATAAAGATAGGTATAGTTCTGTTTTTGCTTTGTCTTTTCTTATTCCGGCTAAGGCTTTGGTTAGGGATTTTGGTGAGGAGAGGAAGAGAATTAATTTTAATGAGATTGTTATTTTTAGTAAGAGTTATAGGATGTCTTATAGAAATGTTATTAGGAGGCTTGAGGATGCTTCTATTATAAGTGCAAGTAATGCGAAGTATTTGAATGTTGATATTAATAAATATAATTTGGTTGAGCAGGTTTATTTTGAGGAGGCTCTTAATTACGAACTGATGCTTTATAGGCTTAATGGGTTGGGTATTATTGATGATATTGAGGCTTATTTGAATTAAAATTCACATTTTTTTGGAAAAAGGGAATTGTTTTTATTGACTTTTGAGGAAGTTTCCCATATAATTCATATTGGTACATTTTTATTGGTTGCTGTAGTTATGTGGGTGATAATGTAAGCAATTAATAAAGAAAGGAATTAGAAATATGAAAACATTTATGCAAACTAAAGAAACTGTTGATCGTAAGTGGTATGTA
>CAZTEJ010000049.1:0-7829 GCA_964612605.1 uncultured Clostridium sp.
CAATTTAAACAAAATAGATACCAAACCAATTGACAAACCATAAAATAACTTTTATAATTTAATACATAAAGCAATTGATGAAGACGATATTATACCGTTTATATAGAGAGTCTTATGTTTGGTGAAATTAAGATATAATAAAGTATAATATAAATCACTTCTGATGCGACTTTCGGATAAGGAAAGTACGGGCAAACTCACGTTAAGAGTAAGAGTGTATGAAATAAAATTCATAAAATAGAGTGGTAACACGCAAATATGCGTCTCTATGTTTATGAATTTTTTTGTTAAAGGAGGAAAAATAAAATGGATTACAAAGACACACTATTAATGCCAAAAACAGAATTTCAAATGAAAGGAAATTTAGTAGAAAACGAAGTATTACAAGCAAAAAAATGGGAAGAAATGAACCTATATGCTAAAATAAAAGAAAAAAATAAAGGAAAAGAACCATTCGTTTTACATGATGGCCCCCCATATGCTAATGGAGCTATCCATATAGGACATGCAATGAATAAAATGTTAAAAGATTTTGTTAACAGATATTACATGATGAGTGGAAGAGACGTAACATACATTCCAGGATGGGATACCCACGGATTACCAATTGAACAAGCAGTAACAAATAGCGGAGTTAACAGAAAAGAAATGACAAAAGCAGAATTTAGAAACATTTGTGAAAAATACGCCAAAGAACAAGTAATGAAACAAATGGAAGGATTCAAAAGACTAAACGTAATAGCAGATTGGGATAACTACTACGCAACCTACCAACACGAACTAGAAGCAAAACAAATAGAAGTGTTTGCAGAAATGGCAAAAAAAGGATTAATATTTAAAGGAATGAAACCAGTATACTGGTCCCCATCATCAGAATCAGCCCTAGCAGAAGCAGAAATAGAATACAAAGATAAAAAAGATTTATCAATATTCGTCGCATTCCCTGTTTCCGAAGGAAACAACGTAGTTGCCAAAGATGATAACTTAGTAATCTGGACAACAACACCATGGACCTTACCAGGAAATACCGGAATATGCGTTAACCCAGAATTTGAATACGTTAAAGTAAACGTAAACAATAAAAACTACATAGTAGGAGCAACACTTCTAGACAAAGTAGCCCCACTATTCAAATGGGAAAACATTAACGAAATAAGCAGATTCAAAGGAAAAGAACTAGAAAACGTTAAATATTCACACCCATTAGTGCAAAGAATCAGCCCAGTTATCTTCGGAGACGAAGTCTCAGACGAAGACGGTACAGGCCTTGTTCACGTTGCACCAAGTTATGGAGAAGTAGATTTCAACTGGGGAAAACAATATAACCTAGAAATGATTTTTGGAGTTAATGATGACGGAAAATTAAATGACAATTCAGGAAAAGAATTCTCAGGACTATACTTCGAAGACGCAAACAAAGCAATAATAACCAAACTAACCCAGCTAGGAAACCTACTATGCGTTAAAGAAATAACCCATAGCTATCCACACGACTGGAGAACCAAAAAACCAATCATATTCAGAGCAACCTCACAATGGTTCTGCTCAATCGAACCAATCAAAAAAGATATCCTAGACGAAATAGAAAACGGAATCAAATGGCACCCAGAATGGGGTAAAATAAGACTACATAATATGATAGAAGGAAGAGGAGATTGGTGCATATCAAGACAAAGAGTATGGGGAGTACCACTACCAATATTCTATAACGAAGACGGATCAGCAATCCTAGACTACGACGTTATGATGCACATTGCAGATTTATTCAGACAATTCGGTTCCAACGTATGGTTCGAAAGAGAAGCCAAAGACCTACTTCCAGAAGGATATACCAACGAAGCAAGTCCAAACGGAAAATTCACTAAAGAACAAGATATCATGGACGTTTGGTTTGATTCAGGTTCAACCCACACAGGCGTACTATGCGCTAGAGGCCTAGACTATCCAGCAGATATGTATTTCGAAGGTTCAGACCAATACAGAGGATGGTTCAACTCATCACTAATCACAGGCGTTGCCGTACACGGCAAAAGCCCTTATAAGGAATGCTTATCCCATGGATTTACCCTAGACGGAAAAGGTAATAAAATGAGTAAATCACTAGGTAACGGAATCGATCCTTTAGCTGAAATTAACAAAAGAGGAGCAGACGTACTAAGACTATGGGCAGCATCAACCGATTACACAGAAGACGTTCGTATCGGTGATGAAATACTTAAACAAGTTCAAGAAAGCTATCGTAAAATAAGAAATACTTATAAATTTATCCTAGGTAATTTAAATAACTTCAATCCAAACACAGATACAATCAATTACAACGATATGTACTCATATGATAAATATATGATGAACGCATTAAACAAATACACTAAAAATGTCCTAGAATCATATAAAAAATATGAATTCAATAACGTCTATAAAGAAACTAATAACTTTATCTCATTCACATTATCTAACTTCTATCTAGATATGACTAAAGATATACTTTATATAGAAAAAGAAAACTCTAAAAAGAGAAGAAGCGTACAAACAGTTCTATATAACATAATTAATAACCTAGTAACACTACTTGCACCAATACTACCATATACATCAGAAGAAGCATATAGATATATCCCAGGAGATAACAAAAAACAAAGTGTACATTTACTAGATATGCCAACCATCAAAGAATACGACTTCGATGATAAACTATGGAACTTATTCTTCGACGTTAAAAACGATGTTAATAAAGCCTTAGAACAAGCTAGAAACGAAAAAACAATAGGTTCATCCCTAGAAGCAGAAATAAAACTTAACCTAAGTGATAAATACACTATAATAAAAGACGAACTAGGAGATTGCCTACATCAACTACTAATCGTATCTAAAGTTATCTTTACAGAAGAAGACTTACCAAAAGGAGATAATATCAAATTACAAGTTGTTAAATCAAACGGACACAAATGCAACAGATGCTGGAACTACGTAGACGAACTAATAACAGATATATGTCCTAGATGTAACGAAGTTATAAACAAATAAAAAAATTCTCAAACAAGAGAATTTTTTTACTTTATCAATCTTTTAATCTTACTATCCTTATTAACCATTTGTCTATACAAATCATTATTATCAAAAGTCTTTTCAATTAAATTACCTATAAACTCTAATTTTTCTTCCTTCTCAGGTTCCTCTTCACTTATTTTCAATTTCTCTTTATCAAACACTATAGAAAAATATTTATACAAAACATCTATCCTACCTGATTCAATAAATAACAAATTAACTTTAAAACTAGTTAAAAACAAATTCAAACAATTATAACCAAAACTATCCTCATCATAAATATCTAACTCAGGATCATTTGATAAATTAATCAATTCATCAACCAAATCAATCGAATTATTTATACCATACTTAGAATAAATATAATTTTTAAAAATATCATACGTACTTGGACAACTAATATTATCATTAAAACTACTATTCTTAATTTTAAAATCACTCTCCAATAACTCTTCCTCTATTATTGGATTAATAAAACAATATTTAAACTTATCATCACCTAACAAATTAATAGTTTGCCTAGCTTCCTCCTCCTTAAGCAGAGTAGTTATATTCTTAATATAATTAGTACTTTCACTATTAGAAGTATAAATCTTAAAATCATCATCCAAAGTATTCTTAAAATAATTATCATCCATCATTACTTTTCTAGATAATATTTGATAAATCCTATAATTAATTAACTCATCATCTAGTTCAATATCAGCAAGCATAATAATAGGATGAGCACTATATTCATACAAAGATTCATTATTTATCATATCTAATAATTCCATAATAACATTATTATCACAAATCGAATTATAATAACTACTTTCAATAACAGATTGAAGTCTTAACAAATTAAGATACTTATCATAACCATTAGAATCAACCTCACTCAATCTCTTATACAAATTAAAAGTAATCCTAGTTAACTGATACAAATTAGAATAAATCTCGGCTAAATTATTCATACAACAACCTCCCATAACCAAAACATAACCTTATTATAGTATAAATAACATAATTAATCCATAAAAAAGAGTACTTAAACCAAATTTAAGTACCCAATTAATTTTATCTGTTATAAAACTCAACAATTAAAGATTCATTAATATCAGCGTTAAGCTCACTTCTTTCAGGATATCTTACATAAGTTCCAGTCATCTTATTAGAATCAAACTCAACATATTTAACCCTACCAACCACATTCTCAAGAGATTGTTTAATAGCAGGATGTTCTAAAGACTTTTCCTTAACACCAATAACATCACCAGGTTTAACAGTATAAGATGGAATATTAACAGACTTTCCATTAACAGTTATATGACCATGATTAACAAGTTGTCTAGCACCTCTTCTAGTACTAGATAAACCCATACGATAAACAATATTATCTAATCTACTTTCAAGTAACTTTAAGAAATTCTCACCATGAATACCATCCATTTTACCAGCTCTTTCAAAAGTTCTAGCAAATTGTTTTTCACTTAACCCATACATAAATCTTACCTTTTGTTTTTCTTCCAACTGAATTCCATACTCACTAGATTTCTTTCTTCTACTAGTTCCATGAATACCAGGAGCATAAGGTCTTTTAGCAAGTTCCTTACCATTTTCTAAAACAGAAAAACCTAATCTACGAGATTTCTTATAAACAGGTCCAGTATATCTTGACATATCATTTAACTCCTTTCTTCTATATTTGATAAGAGAATATTTTACCTACTAATAATATCAATTGTTTATTGTCTTTTTCCCTTAGGCAGTTTAAGTTACTAAAGTTATTTCAAATAAACAATTGATATACAAGCAAAAAACTGCCTCAAATCAAAAACTATTATACCATAAAATATATATTTGTCAAATTTAATCTTATATGATATTATTAATAATAGTAGAGAAGGTATGTTAAATGGATAAATTATTAGAACAATTTGCTATAAAAGATTATCAAAATTCACGTGCACAAGAAGAACAAATAATAAAAGGAAAAACCTATAGAATAACAATACTAAGCGACATATTAATAAGATTAGAATATTCAAAAGATGGAAACTTCGAAGACAGACCAACCGAACTAGTCATAGATAGAAACTTCAAAGGAGCAAAATTCTTTATCAAAAACGAAAGCGAATATCTAACAATATCAACAAACTATTTCAAACTAGAATACCAAAAAGAAAAACCATTCTACGGAACTAAACTACAACCAGACGCTAACCTAAGAGTAAGCCTAAACAACACCAACAAAATATGGTATTTCGGAGCAGCAGAAGCAAGAAACTTTAACGCATCAGCATACTCCCTAGACGAAGTCGATGGAAACGTATCATACGAAAAAGGACTATACTCAACCGATGGATTCGTTTCCATCGACGATAGCAAATCCCTAATCCTAAAAGAAGACGGTTCCTTCATCAAAAGAAATGACGATAGAATAGATACATATCTATTCATGTACAGAAAAGACTTCGGATTTTGCCTAAGAGACTACTTCAAACTAACCGGAAAACCACCACTAATCCCAAGATACGCCTTCGGAAACTGGTGGAGCAAAAATATAACATATACCAAAACAGACATAGAACAACTAGTAGAAGAATTCAAACTACACGAAATACCCTTATCAATAATAATGCTAAGCAAAGATTGGTATATCAAACACGACGATAACACCTACGGATTCACATTCAAC
The DNA here is from genome assembly GCA_964612605.1 of uncultured Clostridium sp. GTDB lineage: Bacteria > Bacillota_I > Bacilli_A > RF39 > UBA660 > CAG-533. The sequence goes on from CAZTEJ010000049.1 coordinate 5,729, forward strand.
TACGACCTAATCGACAACCCAAAAGAACTAATAGACAACCTGCATAACAAAAACATCAGACTCGGATTAAAAATCAATCCCATGAACGGAATATCCCCAGAAGAAATCGGATACGAAAGATTCAAACAAACATCAAACATAACCGAAGACGGAATCATCCCATTTAACGTATACAACATAAACATTATCAACGCATACTTTAACGAACTAATAAAACCCCTATATGACATCGGAACCGATTTCTTCTGGATAGACTACAACAACAAAAAAGACATAGACTCCCTTAGAATACTAAACAGATACCATACAGACGACTTCAAAAGATTCTACAATCGAAGAAGCATGATACTATCAAGAAACGGAAAAATCGCATCCCACAAATACCCAGTCCACTACAGCGGAGAAACAATCGTAAGCTGGAAAAACCTAAACCTAATTCCAGAATTCAATTCAAAAGCATCAAACATAGGAATGAGCTACTGGTCCCATGACATCGGAGGATACAAAAGCGGAATCGAAGATTCCGAACTCTACATGAGATTCATCCAACTAGGAACATACTCACCAATACTAAGACTATCATCAGACAGTTCCCATTACTACAAAAGAAAACCATGGCTATGGGACGTAAAAACCTACCTCGTAGTTAAAGAATACCTCGAACTAAGACACAGACTAATACCATACATATACACCGAAGCATACAAATACGCCAAAACCGGACTACCTATAATCCAACCAGTATACTATAGATACCCAAAAATATACGACGAAATAGATTACAAAAACGAATACTACTTCGGAAGCGAACTATTCATATCACCAATAACAACTAAAAAAGATATAATCATGAATAGAACAGTACAAAGAATATTCTTGCCAAACGGAATATGGTATGACTTCAAAACAGGAAAAAAATTTATCGGAGGAAAAAGATACGTTACATTCTATGAAGACGAAGACTATCCCGTATTTGCTAAACAAGGAACAATTATCCCAATGAGTATCTTAGATAAAGATAATTACAACAACATCGATAACCCTTCCAACATGGAAATACACATCTTCCCAGGAAAAAGTAATACCTATAAACTATACGAAGACGATGGAATAACCCTAGATTACAACAAAGGAAAATACTGTATAACAGACATAGATTACAACTATCAACAAAACAACTATACCGTAATAATTAGACCAACCAGTGGAACTAGCGAAGTATTACCAGAAAAACGTAACTATAAAATAAGATTTAGAAACGTAAGAAAACCAAGCGAAGTAATCGTTTACATCGGAAACGATAAAATAGATAATTTTAAATACGATATAGAAGGAAACGATCTAGTAGTAGATATAACAAACGTTCCAACCAATATCCAATTATCAATCAATTGCAAAGGAAAAGACATAGAAATAGAAGCAGAAAGAATTATCAATGAAGATTTAGACAGCATCCTAAGTGATTTACAAATCAATACAGACTTAAAAGAAATGGTAGCAAACGTATTATTTAGAGAAGATGCAATTAACAAAAAAAGAATAGACATACGTAAACTAAGAAAAAAAGGATTACATCCTAAGTACGTAACCATGTTCTTAAAATTACTCGAATATATGGCAGAATTATAATTGATAATAATAAAAAAATATTATATAATCAAAAAGAGAGGATGATAAAATTATGAAATTTATAAAAGAGAATAGGTATATAATTATATTTATAACAATACTAATATTTTTAACTATGATTTTATCATCCCTAACTCTAGCATACTTTCAAGCAGAAATACCATCAGAAAGCGAATCAACAATGAAAATAGAAGGAGCAGAAATATACGCAAACTACGAAAGCGATAGTACTATAAACCTAACAGACATAGAACCAAGTAATAATGTAATAGGAACAAAAGAATTTACCTTAGAAGTAAAAAACACATCAAGTAAAGACGTAAGCGCATACATATATTTAAATATAGAATACAGCGATTATACAGACGCAACAAACGACGGAGTACTATATTACGAACTAGTAAGCAATGATACAACTATAGTAGATAAAACAATGATAAATCCAGTAAGTAAAGGAAAATCATTTATCTAT
>CAZTEJ010000050.1:0-7756 GCA_964612605.1 uncultured Clostridium sp.
GTTTTAGATTAAGTTTAATTGTTTCTAATATTATATCTTGGGTTTTGGCTGTTCTTTTTGCTTATTTTACTAATCGTGTTTTTGTCTTTAGGAGTAATAATTCTAATAAGATAATGGAATTTATATCTTTTTGTGGTAGTAGAGTTGTTACGTTGCTTTTGGATACTGTGTTGATGATTTTGTTTGTTAATTATATTGGTATGAATGATTTTGTTAGTAAGTTAGTTGTTCAGGTTGTTGTTGTAATTGGTAATTATATAATAAGTAAGTTAATTGTTTTTAATAAAAAATAATAATTTTTTTGTTTTTACTTAATTTTTAAAATCTGTATGTTTTTTGGGTAAAAATAGGGTTGTTTTGTAAAATCTGCTAGGTGAATTGTGAAATTCTATAGGCAGATTTTAATTTTTAATGGTTTGCTTTTTTTTTGACTTCTTATTATAGTATTTGGCTAGAAAGAAGGAATTTTATGTTAGAAATTAGAAATGTTAGTAAGAAGTATGATAGAAAGGTTTTGGATGGTGTTAATTTAAAGTTTGGTAATACAGGTTTTTATTGTTTGATTGGTGAATCGGGTAGTGGTAAGAGTACTCTTCTTAATATTATTGCTGGGATTGAGAATGCGGATGAGGGAGGTGTTTTTTATGATGGGAAAGATATTTCTTTGATTGATAGTTCTTTTTATAATAATCGTATTATTAGTTATATATTTCAGAGTTATAATTTGATTGATAAGTATAGTGTTAGGGAGAATGTTTTATTGCCTTTGATGATAAGAAGTAATAAGTCTAATTATGATCTGGATGATGTTTTTGGTGCTCTTAAGATTAAGTATTTAATTAATAGGAAGGTTAGTAGATTAAGTGGTGGTGAGAAGCAAAGGGTTGCTATTGCTAGAAGTTTAGTTCAGGATAGTAAGATTATTCTTGCTGATGAGCCTACTGGTGCGCTTGATTCTTCTAATAGTTTAAGGATTATGAGTATTTTGAAAAGGATATCTAAGGATAAGCTTGTTATTGTTGTTACTCATAATAAGAAGCTTGCTTATAGGTTTGCTGATGGTATTATATGTATTAAGGATGGTTCTATTGAGAGTAATAGTAGTTGTTCTTGTGGTGATTATGATATGTTATGTTGTGATGAAAAGTTTAGGTTTAGGTTTGTTCATAAGTTGTGGATGGCTTGTAAGAATTTGATGCATAAGAAGTTAAGAAATTTTTTGACTGTTTTAGCGTTTATGATTGGTTTGTTTAGTTTGGGGCTTGTTATTTCGATTAGTAATGGGTTTAGTAAGGAGTTAGATTCTTTAAATAGGTCTTCTTTGTTTAATTATCCTTTGATTATAAGTAGGGTAAATTATGTTGATAATTATAAGTCTGATATTAATGTTAAGAATGGTTTTAATGTTAAGGATGGTGGTATTGTTAGAAATGTGTTTGATGATAAGTTATATGATATAGTTAATGGGTTAGGTAGTGATATGGTTAATGGGGTTGCTTATATTAGGGATATTGATGAGGATTTTAAGAATGTTTCTTTGGTTATGCCTAATAGTTATTATTTTGATGTTATTGAGGGGAGAATGCCGGTTAATAGTAATGAGGTTGTTGTTTTAATGGATGATGATAATTCGATTAGTGAGGATGTTTATAGGTATTTGGATGTTGATAAGTATGGGGTTATTAACAATAGTTTTGTTGTTAATGGTAAGAGTGTTGTTGTTTGTGGTATTGTTAGGTCTAATAATGATTATTTTAGTGGAATGAGTGGTATTCTTTATTCTAATGATTTGTTTGATAATGAGATTACTGATATTTATATTTATGTTAAGGATTTAGATAGTAAGGATAGGGTTAAGGATATATTAAATGGTTATTATGTAAGAGATGATGCTGAGGAGGTTACTGATGTTTTAAGTAATTTAATTGATGGTATTAGTGTTGTTCTTGTTTTATTTAGTATGATTTCTTTGCTTGTTTCTGTTATTATGATTTGGGTTATTTCTTATGTTTCTGTTATTGAAAGGGTTAGGGATATTGGTATTTATAAGTGTTTAGGTTATAGAAATAAAGATATTAGAAATTTGTTTGTGTTTGAGAATATTATTATTGGGTTTGTTAGTTGGGGATTTGCTATTATGGTTATATTTGTTGTTAGTAATATAATTAATAGTTATGTTAATAGTTTGATTGGTATTAGTGAGATTGTTAGTATGAATTTTGGTTGTGTATTATTTATATTAATTATTAGTTTGTTTTTGTGTTATATTGCGAGTTTGGTACCGGCTATAATTGGTTCTAGGAAGAAGGTTGTTTCTATTATTAATAGTTAGTTAATGAAATTTGGGGTTATGTGATGTATAATAGATGTATTAGGAGGTAGATTATGAATTGTACTGTTGGGGTTAGTAATAGACATGTTCATTTGAGTGATGAAGTGTGGAATAGGTTATTTGGAAATGAGGTTATTGAGGTTAGGAATTATTTGAATCAACCTGGTCAATTTGCAAGTAAATCTACTGTTGATATTAAGGTTAATGGTGTTGTTATAGAGCTTTTAAGGGTTGTGGGTCCGATTAGAGATTATAATCAGGTTGAGATTAGTTTGAGTGATGCTGAGGTTCTTGGTGTTGTTCCTCCGAGAAGACAGAGTGGTGATTTGAAAGGAAGTTTGGCTGTTAGTTTAATTGGTCCTTGTGGATGTGTTGATTTGGATGAGGGTCTTATTTTAGCTGATGCTCATGTTCATTTGGATAAGTGTAGCGCTGAGAAAATGGGGTATTGTAATTATGATGTTGTTGGGGTTTATAGGGATAATGTAAAAGTTATGGATGCTAGGATTAAGATAAGTGATGATGCTTTTGTTGAACTTCATATTGATAAGGATGAAGAAAGTTATTATGATATGCATAATGGGGATGTTATAGAATTTAAATAGAGGATGTGAAATTGATGAATAAATGGTATATTGGGAATATAGAAATAAAGAATAGGATAGTTCTTGCACCTATGGCTGGTGTTTCTAATCCTTCTTTTATGAAGATTTGTGAGGAGATGGGCTGTGGTTATGCGGTTACTGAATTAATTAGTGCAGAGGCTATTGTTAGGGAAAATAAGAAGACTTTTGATATGCTTAATGGGATTGATAAGATTACTATGCCTGTTGGGGTTCAAATTTTTGGAAGTGATCCTGTTACGATGGGGAAAGCAGCCAGAATTATTACTGATTTATATAAGAATGTTTTTATTGATATTAATATGGGATGTCCTGTGCCTAAGGTTGCTATTAAGTCTGAAGCTGGTAGTGCGCTTCTTAAAAATCCTGAAAAGATAAGACGTATTGTTGAAGAGGTTGTTAAAAGTGTTGATGTTCCTGTTACTGTTAAGATTAGGAGTGGATGGGATAGTAATAGTGTTAACGCGGTGGAGGTTGCAAAGATAATAGAGGAAGCTGGGGCTAGTGCGATTAGTGTTCATGCGAGAACTAGGGCTCAAGGGTATAGTGGTAGTGCTGATTGGAATGTAATAAGGCTTGTTAAGGATAGTGTTAGTATTCCGGTTATTGGTAATGGTGATGTTACTAGTTCTTTAAAGGCTAAGGAGATGATTGATTTTACTGGTTGCGATGCGGTTATGATTGGTAGGGGTATTTTGGGGAATCCTTGGTTAATTAGGGATTCTGTTAGGTATTTGGATGATGGTGTATTGTTAGATGAGGTTAGTTCTTTTGATAAGATTGAGATGCTTAGGAAGCATTATATGTTACTTCTTGAGAATACTTCTGAAAGGCAGGCTATAATGGAGATTAGGTCTCATGCTTTGTGGTATATTAAGGGATTAAAGAATAGTAGTTATATTAAGAATGAAATTTGTAAGTGTAAGAGTAGTGATGAGTTGTTTAAGATTTTAGATAGTTATTTAATGGGTATGAATTTTTAATTGAAATTAGTGCTTTATTAGTATATAATTTATTTAGAGTAAAGAAGGAGATAAAGGGATGGAAAGTAAAGATAAGAATGTTAAGAAAAGTACTAGGAAAAAGGTTAGTAAGTTAAATGAAACTGTAAATGAGAAGGTTGTTGTTAAAGGTGATGATTTACAGGTTTGTGGTAATTGTGGTAATTTGTTTGATAAGGGTATGAGTATTTGTCCTAAGTGTAGGAAGAGGAATAATAGTAATTATAATTTGTTATATTTTATTGTTTTTGGTATTGTATTTTTGTTTATAATTTTATTTGCTCATTTTATTGAAAAGTATGTTGTTAATGTTCAGAGTTATGATAGTTATGTTGCAGGTTGTAGTGAGGTTACTTATGAGAATTTGGTAAGGGTTCCTAAGGATTATTTGGGTAGTAATGTTGTTATTTTAGGTACTGTTGCTGATGTTAATGGGGTTAGTGATGGTTTTTCTAATAATATGGAAATTACTTTGAATTTGAATTTGTTTGATGATGGTGTGGTTGAGTATGTTACTGTTTATTTTGAGGATAGTAATTATGAGTATGGGTTTATAAATGGTGATATTGTTAAGGTATTTGGTGAGTATGAGGATATTAATGGTAATGTTCCTTATATTGATGCTAAGTATATTGATTTTGTTAAATAGATATTTTTTATCTATTTTTTTTAATATTTTATGATTTTTGTGGTAGAATACTTAATGAAGAAGTGATGTGTTATGGATAAAATTATAATTAAAGGTGCTAGGGAGAATAATTTAAAGAATATTAATTTGGAACTTCCTAAGAATAAACTTATTGTTATGACTGGTGTAAGTGGTAGTGGTAAGAGTAGTCTTGCTTTTGATACTATTTATGCTGAGGGTGAGAGAAGGTATGTTGAGTCTTTAAGTGCTTATGCTAGGCAGTTTTTGGGTGGTTCTGAGAAGCCTGATGTTGATTCTATTGAGGGGCTTAGTCCTAGTATTAGTATTGATCAGAAAACTACTAATAATAATCCAAGGAGTACGGTTGGCACGGTTACTGAGATTTATGATTATTTGAGGTTATTGTTTGCTAGGGTGGGGACTCCTTATTGTCCTTATCATGGTGAACCTATTAAGAGTCAAAGTATTGAAGAGATGACTAATAAGGTTCTTGAGTTTGATGAGGGAACTAGGTTGGAAATTCTTTCTCCTGTTGTTCATGGGGAAAAGGGTACTCATCAGGATTTATTTGATGATTTAAGGAAGAAAGGGTTTTCGAGAGTTAGAGTTAATGGTGATGTTAAGGATTTATCTGAGGATATTGTTTTAGAGAAGAATAAGAAGGATAATATTGATGTTGTTATTGATCGTATTGTTGTTAGTAGTGATGAAAGAAGTAGGATTTTTGAGGCTTTAGAACTTAGTTCTAAGATGGCTGGTGGTAAGGTTATAGTTCATATTATTAATGGTGATGAGATTGTAATGAGTGAACATTATGCGTGTCCTTTATGTAATTTTAGTTTACCGGAACTTGAACCTAGGTTGTTTTCTTTTAATGCTCCTTACGGAGCTTGTCCTGAGTGTAAGGGGCTTGGGGTTAAGCAGACTTTAAGTATTGATTTGCTTATTCCTGATAAGAATAAAAGTATTTATGAAGGTGCTATTAAGGGGTATAGTTTGGAACAGAATATTGCTTTAACTCAGCTTGAAACTGTTTGTAATCATTTTAATATTGATTTAAATAAGAAGGTTTGTGAGTTTAGTAAAAAAGAGTTAGATATTATTTTATACGGTACTGATGAGATATTAGATTATGAGTATGTAAGTAAGAATGGTAATAAGAGGTATGTTAGTGATAGTTTTGAGGGGATTGCTTCTAATTTTCAAAGAAGATATATGGAAACTAGTAGTAAATGGATAAGGGAATGGCTTGGTTCTTATATGGTTGATCAGGAGTGTCCTAAGTGTAAGGGGGCAAGGCTTGCTGATAATGTTTTGGCTGTTAAGATTAATGGTTTAAACATTTATGAGGTTTGTTTAATGAGTATTAAGGATTTGATAAAGTTTTTTGATGATTTGAAATTAAGTGATGAACAGTTTAAGATTGCTGATTTGATTGTTAAGGAAATAAAAAATAGATTACAATTTTTGTTTAATGTTGGTCTTGGTTATTTAACTTTAGCTAGGGAGGCTGGCTCTTTAAGTGGCGGTGAGGCTCAGAGAATTAGATTGGCTACTCAAATTGGTAGTAAGTTGTCTGGGGTTTTGTATGTTTTAGATGAGCCTAGTATTGGTCTTCATCAAAGGGATAATGATAAGTTAATTAATTCTTTAAAGGAGATGAGGGATTTAGGTAATACTTTGGTTGTTGTTGAACATGATGAGGATACTATGAGGGCGGCTGATTATTTGGTTGATATTGGTCCTGGTCCTGGTGATCGTGGTGGTGAGGTTGTTGCTTGTGGTACTCCTTTGGAGGTTATGAATAATAAGAATAGTCTTACTGGTAAGTATTTGACTGGTGAATATAGAATTGATGTTCCTTTAAAGAGAAGAAAGGGAAATGGAAAGTTTATTGAGATTAAGGGTGCTAGTCAAAATAATTTAAAAAATATTAATGTTAAGTTTCCTCTTGGCACTTTTACTTTAGTTACTGGTGTTAGTGGTAGTGGTAAGAGTAGTCTTGTTACTGAAACTCTTGTTAAGGCTTTAAGGGCTAAGGTGTATGGTACTATGGTTATTCCTGGTAAGAATAAGGGGATTAAGGGGTTAGAGTATGTTGATAAGGTTGTTGATATTTCTCAGGAACCTATTGGAAGAACTCCTAGGAGTAATCCGGCTACTTATGTTGGGGTTTTTGATGATATAAGGGATTTATTTGCTGAGATGAAGGAATCTAAGATTAGAGGATATGATAAGGGAAGATTTTCTTTTAATGTTAAAGGTGGAAGATGTGAGGCTTGTTGGGGAGATGGTATTAAGAAGATTGAAATGCATTTTTTGCCTGATGTTTATGTTCCTTGTGATGTTTGTCATGGTACTAGATATAATAGGGAAACTTTGGATGTTAAGTTTAAAGGAAAGAATATTGCTGCGGTTTTAGATATGAGAGTTAGTGAGGCTATTGAATTTTTTGATAGTGTTCCCAAGATTAAGAGTAAGTTGCAAACTATGATTGATGTTGGTCTTTCTTATATTAAGTTAGGTCAAAGTGCGCCTACTTTGAGTGGTGGTGAGGCTGCTAGGGTAAAGCTTGCTAAGGAACTTCAGAAGAAACCTACTGGTAAGAGTGTATTTATTCTTGATGAACCTACTACTGGGCTTCATACTGATGATATTAAGAAGTTATTGGTTATTTTACAGAGGATTGTTGATAATGGTGATACTGTGATTGTTATTGAACATAATTTGGATGTTATTAAGTGTGCTGATTATATTATTGATATTGGTCCAAATGGTGGGGATGATGGTGGCACTATTGTTGCTAAGGGGACTCCTGATGAGATTGTTAAGGTTAAGGAGTCTTATACTGGTATGTATTTGAAGAATAAGTTGGGTTAATATGATGAATAGTATCATCATATTTTTTTTGATTAATAGTTTTTGGTTGATTTTTATTTCTTTATGTGTTATTTATATTTTAGAGATAGTGATAGTTTATATGATTTGAGAAAGGAGGTATATTATGAATAGAATATTTAAATTTTTTCTTTTTATATTTGCTATTCTAATTAATTTTGATATTGTTTATGCTAGTGAATATGTAATATTTAATAAAGGAGGAATTAATAATAATCTTAAACCTGTTTATGGTGTTGAGGATGATTATTAT
>CAZTEJ010000051.1:0-5090 GCA_964612605.1 uncultured Clostridium sp.
ATGATAATATACCTAATTTTGGGCCAGATTATAATTTTTACATAAAAGATAATACTCTAGTTGGTATTTATAATAGAGAGATTTATCTTAGGAAAGGAGGAAAATAAAGGGGGTTGGTTCGATTTTTGATGCAAAAGAATCAAAAAAAGAAGGTATACCAAAGGAAGGGAAAGATGGAAATTATACATATGATGAATCTGGAACATATGGACAGTCTGATTATACAGTTAGAGAGAAAAGATGGAACATATGATGTTTATGTAAAATCAGATTCAGAACGAGGACATTCACACGATCATACTGATGAAGAATTAAGTAAAGTAAACTATTTATCAAATTCACAATGTATAATGGAAGTTGAAAAAGACTTAAAAGTTAAAACAAAAGTAAAAAGGCTTAAATTATAATATTAATTCTTTTTCTATTGTTGCATATATCATACAATTATAGTTATTAAGGTTATTCATATTATCTTTTACACAAAAAACGTCACGCTATATAAGTGTGACGATAATTACCTCTGGTGTCCTTGAGAGGATTCGAACCTCCGACCTATCCCTTAGGAGGGGATCGCTCTATCCAGCTGAGCTACAAAGACCTAACAAGATAAATTTATTATACCATATTTAATAAAAAAATGTTACAATAAAATAGAAGGAGAGATAAAAAATGGAAAATTTAATAATTAAAAAATGTGAAAAATGCAACGCAGTAATAAAATACATTATCCCATGCAACTGTGATAACTGCAACATAACATGCTGTAATCAAGAAATGAATACCCTAGAAATACAAACAGATGATAATTCTAACCCACACGTTCCACTACTTACCAAAAAAGATAAAACCCTATACATAACAATGGAACACGAAATGGATGAAGAACACTATATCTCCAATATATACATCCAAAGAGATAACGAACTAATAGAATATACATTTAATCCAGAAGACGAAATCGCATTCGCATTTCCTTACCAAGGAAACCTTAAAGTATATGCATTATGCAACAAACACGGATTATGGGAAGGAAAACTAAAATGAAAAAAGAAATAAGAGAAACAACCGATAAACTAGCAAAAGAAAATAAAAAATTTATAAAAGAATTTAAAGAATTTATCTCAAGAGGAAACGTAGTAGACCTAGCTGTCGGAGTTGTAATCGGAGGAGCCTTTAGCAAAATAGTAACCTCCTTAGTCAACGATATAATTATGCCACTTGTCGGTATAATCATTGGTGGAATAGATTTTACCAACCTATCAATCAAATTTAAAGACGCAACCATAAGCTACGGTGTCTTTATTCAAACAGTAATAGATTTTCTAATCGTATCATGGTGTATCTTCGTATGTATTAAATTAATTAATACCTTTCAAAGAAAAAAAGAAGAAGCTAAAGAAGAACCAAAAAAAGATGACAAACAATTACTATTAGAAGAAATAAGAGATATATTAAAAGAACAAGGAAAAAAATAAAAATCATAAAGAACTAGCATAACAAAGGTTAGTTCTTTTATTATTAAAAAAAATATGATACTATTAAGTAGTGATAAAAAATGATGATAATGTATAAAATAATAAGACCAATATTATATGTATTTATTAAAATTAAATATAATCCAAAAGTAATAAATAAAGAAAATATACCTAAAAAAAGCAAATGTATCCTTGCTGGTAATCATACAAACAACTACGACTTCATGCTACTAGGAATGAGTACCAATAGATGTATAAGATACGTTGCCAAAGATGAACTATTTAAAGGAATAAAAAAATATTTTTTTAAATCCCTAGGACTAATTCCAGTAAATAGAAAAATACATGACAAAACAGTAATCCCAACCTGCGTTAATCTCTTAAACCAAGACAACATAATAGGTATATTTCCAGAAGGAACAATAAACAAAACAAACAAATCAATAATCCCATTCAAAAAAGGAGCAGTAGTAATGTCAACAAGATCAAACGCACCAATAATCCCATTTGCCATTAACGGAAACTATACCAAAAACAATTTAGTAATAATATACGGAAAACCATACTATCCATCAGAAGATATAGACAAAGAAATAACAATATTAGAAAATAAAGTAAAAGAATTACTTAAGAAAGCAGAGTGTATAAATGAATAATTATTTAAAAAGAATACTAAACAAAGGAACAGAAATAACAAAATGCGAAGAACTAGATCACATAGACTATCCAACAGGTTCCATCCTAGAAGAAGTAGAAAAAATTGTAAAAAAATATCCCGAAGTATACGCTATAGAATACTACGGAAGAACCCTAACATACGAAAAATTCTATAACAAAATAGAAAAATGTGCCAAAAGTTTAAAACAAATAGGTGTAAACAAAGGAGATAAAGTAACAATCTGCATGCCAAACATGCCAGAAGCAGTTATAATGCTATATGCAATAAACATGATAGGAGCAGTAGCATCAATGATACATCCCCTAGCAAGCGTTAACGAAATAGAGTACTATTTAGATGCAGCAAAAAGTAAATACATCCTAACCGTTGATTTATTCGAAGACAAAGTAATAGAAGCCGCAAGAAGAGTAAACGCCAAAAAAATAATCATAACAAAAGTATCAGAATACATGAACATACCATTAAAAAGCGCACTTACAATCTACAACGGAGTAACAGATTATATAAACAAAAAAGAAAAGAAAAAATATAACGGAGAAGATATCATAACATGGGCAGACTTTATGGTACAAGGTTACTCATACTTTGACAACTATAAAGAAAAAATGAAAGACAAAGACGAAGCAGTAATACTATATTCCGGAGGAACAACCGGAAAACCAAAAGGAGTAAGACTATCCAATTTAAATCTAAACGCCCTCGCAATGCAATGTGCCAAAGCAACAGGAGCATACGTAGGAGATTCAGTATTAGTAATACTACCAATATTCCATGGATTCGGACTAGCAGTCAGTGTACATGCCCCTTTAATAAACGGATTAAGATGCGTACTTATCCCAAGATTCAAAACAAACGACTTCGCTAAACTTATAAAAAAATACAAACCATCATTCCTAACCGGAGTACCAACAATGTACGAAGCCCTAACCCAAAATGAAGACAATAGCAAATATCTAAAATGCGTAAAAAACGTTATTTGTGGTGGAGACTTATTACAACCAAGTCTACAAGAAAAAGTAAATAAATATTTAAGCCAGCACGGTTCCAATGCCCAAATCAGACTAGGATACGGACTAACCGAAAGTACCGCAGCAGTAGTACTAACCCCAAACTATTTCTACAAAGAAAATTGCGTAGGAAAACCACTACCAGATACTACAATTAAAATAGTTAAAGAAGGAACAACAAAAGAATTAAAACCAAACAAAGTAGGAGAAATATGCATATCAGGTCCAACCGTAATGATTGGATACCTAAACGAAACCGAAGAAACCAAACAAACCTTACAAAAACACGAAGATGGTAAAATATACCTACACACCGGAGATTTAGGATATCTTTCTAAAGACGGTTACTTATTCTTTAAATCAAGATTAAAAAGAATGATAATAACCAGCGGTTACAACATATATCCAACTATAATGGAAAAAATAATACTAGAACATCCAGCAGTTGAAAACGTTGTTGTAGTAGGAATACCACATCCCTACAAAAAACAAGTACCAGTAGCCTGTATAAAACTAAAAGACAATTATCAAGAAAGCACAGAATTAACCCAAAATATAAAAGAATTCTGCGAAAAATCAATTGCCAAATATTCTATGCCTTATAGATATCATTATATAAAAAATATTCCAAAAACATTAATAGGTAAAACAAATTATAAAAAATTAGAAGAGGAATGTAGTAAGAAATATGGAAAATAAAGAACCACATAAAATAAGCTATAATATACTAAGAACAATATTATATCCAATATTTACATTATATTATAAACCAACCATTATTAACAAAGATAATATACCTAAAGAAGGCCCAGTAATATTATGTTGTAATCATATCCACCTATTCGATCAAAATAGTGCCATTCTATCAACTAATAGAATGATACATTACATGGCAAAAAAAGAACATTTAGACGGAAAATTAGGTTGGTTATTTAAACTAGCAGGATGTATAAGAGTAGATAGAGAAATACACGATGAAGAAGCCAAAAAAGAAGCATTAGACTTATTAAATAATAATTACATAGTCGGATTATTTCCAGAAGGAACAAGAAATCAATTATTTGGAAAAAAAGAAATAAATAAAGAACTATATAAATATTACAAAGATAAAATGAGTTATAAAAAATATATTAAAATACTAAAAAAGAATATGGTAAAAATATCCGAATTAGATTTATTAAACAAATTATTAGAAGATAATAGAATAACAGAAAAAGAATATATTAATAATGCTTTAAATATTAATAAATATCTTAAAGAACTATTAGAAAAAAATGTAATAACAAAAGAAGAATACAATAAAAGCAAATTATTACCAATTAAATACGGAGCAGTATCATTAGCAAATAAAACAAACGCTTATATAGTACCATGTGCAATAACAGGAAAATATAAATTTAGAAAAAATATAACTTTAGAATTCGGAGAAGCATTTAAAGTAGAAAACAATACTTTAGAATTCTATAAAGAAAAATTAGAAAACGCCATTATAGAACTATTAGAAAAAGAAAAATAGAAAAAATGTTTGCTTTTTTACAATATATATGCTATAATCTAATTGTATTCAAGAAAGAGGGTTTTGAAATATGAATAAAGATTTAAAAAGAAGATTGTACGCTATCGCATTAGCAGGAATAATGTTTACAGGAGTAAAAACTACTGTAAAAGCTGAAACACTAGAAGATGTAGATATGAGCTACGTTGATATTGATGAAGCAATGAAAAACTTAATACCAGATGAAAACACTGCTGTTTTACCAGCAGCACCAGTACAACAAGAAACTAAACAAGAAGAACCAACTGAAGAGAAAAAAGATAATATAACTATCATTATTACACCAGAAGAACCAACTAAAGAAACAACACCAGAAGAACATCAACATACATTTAGTAATGTAGCAGACGATGTAATTAATCAAGTAACACCAT
>CAZTEJ010000051.1:5190-7747 GCA_964612605.1 uncultured Clostridium sp.
CATCAACATACATTTAGTAATGTAGCAGACGATGTAATTAATCAAGTAACACCATCATGTACAAAAGGTGGATCATACGATGAAGTATATTATTGTTCATGTGGTGGTTCAAAAATAGTACACTACGATATAGCAGCACCAGGACACAAATGGGATAACGGAGAAAAGAAAAATATAACCGAATCAGGTTACGAAATAGAATATCATTGTACAAACAAAGGTTGTAAAGAAACAAAAAAAGAATACTATAAAACAAACGTAGAAGAACCAACAACACCTACAGTTAAACCAACAGAACCTAAGAAAGAAGAACCAACTAAGCCAACTGAACCAACAGTTTCACCAAAAACAGGAGATGATACTAACTTAGCGTTACTAGGTACAATAACTGCAGCAACCGGACTAGGATTATTTGGAGCAGGATATCTTGCTAATAAAGTATTCGAAGACAAACAAAAATATCAAGCAAAATACGCTCAAGGACAAACAAAAGGTAAATATCTTTCAAAAAGAAGATAACCTAATTAAAAAATAAACATAAAATACACTAGAAAGGATAGTGTATTTTTTTATGAAAGAAAAAAGATGCGTTGATGAAGTTGAGACAAACTGTATGCAACCACCAATTTACGAACCTTGTTGCGAAAAAATTTGTCATAGAGAGATAAATCATGAAATAAGACACATTAAACCAGTACACACAAGGATAATAAATCATCACATATACCATCATACATATACCCCATGTTTTACATGTTCAGAAGAAGATGAAATATGTAATGTTTATGATAATAACTGTAATTATTAAATAGTAATGTAAAATAAATGTATAATATTTTACATTACTATATAAAATAAAAAATAATTGTAGTATATTTAAAACATAGAGGAGAGATAAAAAATGCTATACCCATCAATAGATAAAATACTAAATTATGTTGATTCAAAATATAAATTAGTACATATTATTGCACAAAGAAGTATACAAATGAAAGAAACAGGTCACTATCAAATGCCTATGAATGAATATCATAACAAAAAGGATTTAGGTAGAGCACTTGAAGAAATCGACAAAGGTTTAATTAAATATCATAATTAAATCTTTTTTTTCAAAGAAAAATCCATTGAAATAGAATAGATTCTATGATATATTGAATATGTAAGGAAGAACTTACATAAAATAAAAAAGGGAAGTTACTTAACATCTCATAGTTGAGTACTTACCACAAATAGATTTGAGAAAGCACTTAATCTATTGAACTTAGATTGAGTGCTATATTTTTACTAAGATAAATACTAAAGCTAGTAATATAAAGATAAATTTCCCCTACCAATTAAGCATATAAAAAAGTATGAATTATTTCTAACTCATACTTTTTATTATATAAGGATTATCTTTACTTCCATTTCCACTTTCAACAACTAACTCACCATTAACATTAATTACAACCCTTATATTACCTAAATTAGATGCATTACTTAAACCAGGCTTACCATTTGATATCTTATACACCCTATAACTACTATCTTTATCCGCAGTCATTGTCCAAATACTACCCAAATCATCACTACTTAAATAATTATAATTAGCACAAGATTCACTCTCTATCCCATTACAATTACCATCCAAAGTAGCCCTATAATATTCATATAAAGATAACAAACCAATCGGATACTTTTCAGACTTAATACTACATTCTATATTACCACTATTATCACTTTCACTCAAAGACCTTTTACCAATACAATACTCATAAGGAATAAAATAAGCCTTTTCTACATCACTAAAATATTCATTACCACTATACATACTCTCTAAAGTATCCTTAATTCTACTATTTAATCCATTCAAACTATAATTATTAATACCAAAATCCATATTCTTATCTATATTGAATCTATCATCCCAAACAGCAGAAACCTTATCACCTTTACTCATATTCATTAACTTAATACTCTCATCACTATTAATACTAATAATTCTATAAGTAGTATCCTCAATACTAACATAATTATTAACGTTATCTCCCTTAAAAATATATTCATCATTTACTTTATATAAACCATTTCCAGTAGAAGTAACACTATCATTAACTAACTTATCATACAAAGTATTAGTTTTATATTTAGAACCACAATTAATATAAGGAACATATAAATAATATCCATTATTATTAATAATAGTTACCTTACCAGAACAACTATCCTGATTACCAACATATTCATTAATATTTTTCATATCACCATTACTAATCAAATCATTAATATTAACTTCAAGTCTACTATTATCCTTAGGTAAATAATCACTATCTTTATACTTATTCATAACCTTAGTAACAAGCAAATCTTCCACCTCTTCATAAGTATAAACCTTACTACCTGTTGTACAAGATACAAACATTAAAAGAAAAATAATAACCAGCATAAATATTCCCATACCAATAATTAACTTTTTCATTAAAGGATTTTCCCATAAATCATTTAAAAATTTCATTCCATATCACCAAAAATAGTATACCAAAACAATGAATTTAAAGCAATACCTTAAAAATAAAAT
>CAZTEJ010000052.1:0-7745 GCA_964612605.1 uncultured Clostridium sp.
AGTAGATGAGATAGATAAAGTAGATTTACAATAACTGAGAGAATCAGTTATTTTTAATGGAAAAATATACGAACAAATGTTCGGAATTGACTTGGGGGGGTGTTATGGTAAAATTTTCTTAGAGTAGGAGATGAAACTATAGTTTATGAGGGATTTTATAGATATAATTAAGAGTGATAAGAAGAGTAAAGTATTGTTTGTTATTACAATTGGAGTGTTGTTTGTATGTACTTTATCTTATTCTTTATCTATGTTTAGTAATAGTAGAGAGGGAGATTTAGCTAATATAAAGGTGAATGGTTTAAGTTTTAATATGACTACTAATAGTGGGGAAAGTGATGATAGGATATTAAAACTTAAGGCTAATACGTTAGAAAGTTTTAATGTTATTGTTACTAATTTAAATGATATGGATGTTAAGTATGAGTTAATATATGAGGTATGTAGTGATAGTAGTTGTAGTAGTACTTTAGATAAGTTACCTGATGATATGGTGTTTGGAATTAGTAATGATTCTAAAGGATTGATTACTGATACGTTGGTTGTTAATGAGAATACGAATATTATATTACTTTCTAATAATAGTACTGATACTGATTATTATATAAAACTAAATTTAAATGCTGGTTATTCTTGGAATGAGCTTGCTTTAGTTAATCAAATAGAAGAGTATCATAAAGATATAGATTTTATAGCATATGTTGATGGAGTAGAACAGAGTAATTTTCCTGATAGTTGTTATTATGATTATACTTATAAAACTTATGTTAATGGTTATGAAACAAGTGATAGTGAGGTTAAACTTACTTGTTCTAATGGGGTATGGAATATTAATGTTAAGAATGTTCCTAGTAAGGTTAAGGTATGGTTTACACCGGCTGGTATTAATGCGGTAGATTATTTGGTTAATTTGGAAACAAGTGATGTTGGTAAAAGTTATTTAAGGTATGATAATATGACTGGTTGGACTGTTTCAAGTAATGGGACAGGTAATTTAAGATATTATGGTTCTGGAACGAATGCGGATGATGTACCTAATTATGTATCATTTAATAATGAGTTATGGAGAATAATAGGGGTGTTTGAGGTATATAATGCGAGTACTTATAATTATGAAAAAGCTTTAAAGATAATAAGAAGTAATGCGTTAGGTGTTGATTCAAATTTAGCCAATATAAATTCAAATACATATACAAGTTATTCATGGGATACATCTTCTTCAAGCATAAATAGTGGTTATGGTATAAATGAATGGTCGCAAGCAGACTTAATGAATGAATTAAATGGAGATTATTTAAATACAAGTTTAACAAGTGATCAATATTGGTATAGTGGTTATAATGAGGAGAGTTTCAGAGCATTTACTTATACGCAAAGAATAGGTGCTGAATATCAACAATATATGATAAAGGCAAGATGGTATTTAGGAGCATATAATTCTAGAAGTGGTGTAAGTGCAGCAACTTTATATACTTATGAAAGAAACAATTATTTAACTCTGAATCATGGTTCATCTTGTGGAACAAACTGTAATGACACTGTAACGAGGACAAGTACTTGGGATGGTAAGGTTGCTCTTCCATATGTAAGTGATTTTGGTTTTGCTGCTATTAATAATGGGATTAGTAATTGTTCGGATGATTTAAGTATTTCTGATAATTGTAGTAAAACATATAATTGGATGAGTAAACAAGCTTGGCAATGGACACTGACTCCTTATTATGAAAATTTAAATGCTGCAATAGTGTATACGTGGTTTTCTTCTGCAAATATTGCACATGCAGGTTTTGATATTTCTATTCGTCCTACTTTATACTTAACTACTAATACTTTAATTACTTCTGGTACTGGTACTAGTTCTAATCCTTATCAAATTTCTTTATAGTAAAACTTATAATAATTAATAGTTATTTTCATATAATTTATTGGTGATTTAATTGGTAAATTATATTCTATTATTATTAAAGAGTTTTACTTTTTTTACGGGTTCTTATTCTGTTAATGTTTTTCCTAAGGCTTTATCTAATGAAGAAGAGGATAAATATCTTAAAAGGCTTATGTTAGGTGATAAAAAAGCTAGAAGTGTTTTGATTGAACATAATTTAAGATTGGTTGCTCATGTTGTTAAGAAGTATGATGGTAGTAGGTATGATCCTGATGATTTAATTTCTATTGGTACGATTGGTCTTGTTAAGGCAATTGATTCTTATAAGATAGGTAAGAATGTTAAGCTTACGACTTATGCTGCTAGGTGTATAGAGAATGAAATTTTAATGCATCTTAGAAGTAATAAGAAGCATCTTAATAATGTTTCTTTAAATGATTCGATTGGGTATGATAAAGAGGGGAATGAGATTGATTTTATAGATATTTTAAAGGCTGATGATAAGGATAATATAGAGGAGTTAAATACTAAGGATAATATTGATTTGTTGTATAAGTATATTGATTTACTTAGTGATAGGGAAAAGGATATTATTGTTAAAAGGTATGGTTTATATAATAATAAAGAGATGACTCAAAGGGAGATTGCTAAGGAGATGAATATTTCTAGGAGTTATGTTTCTAGGATAGAGAAGAAGGTTATTAGTAAGATATTAAAGGAGTTTTTGAAGAATAAGAAGACATTATAGATATTTTGTTGTTTGTTATGTTATAATTTATATTATGAAAAAGAGGTTTTTGTATGTTAAGTAGATTTATTCCAGATATGTATTATAAAAGTGTTTATGATATAGATTATTCTTTGTTAAAGAAGAAGGGGATTAAGTGTATTATATTTGATTTAGATAATACGTTGGTACCTATTTCTTTAAATAAGCCTAGTAAGAAGTTAAAGGATTTGGTAGAAGATATTAAAGATAAGAAGTTGAGGATTGTTATTGTATCTAATTCTCCGAAGAAGAGAGTTGAACCTTTTAAGGAGATTTTTAATGTTGATTCTGCTTATTTATCTTGTAAACCTTTTAGTAAAAAATATAAGAAGATTATGAATATTTATAAGTTGAAACCTGGTCAGATAGCGTGTGTGGGTGATCAGTTGCTTACTGATATTTATGGTGCTAATAGGATGGATTTTTTAAGTATTCTTGTTAATCCGATTGGGAAAACTGATTATGTTTTAACTAAGTTTAATAGGTTTATTGAACCTTTTATATATAATAAGTTAGAGAAGAAGGAACTTCTTAGGAAGGGTGAATATTATGAGTAGAATTTGTTATGGTTGTGGTGCTAAGTTGCAATGTGTTGATAGGGATAAGATTGGTTATATTCCTGAGGATAAGATGGATAATTCTTCTTATTGTATGAGGTGTTATAAGTTAAGTCATTATGGTGTAGAAATTAATGATAAGGAACCTAAGAAGATTAGTGAGATTCTTTATTTGGTTAATAGTGATGATAAACATACTATTTTTATGTGTGATGTTCTTAATTTATCTGATAGGGTTATTGATATTTTTAATAAGATTAAGGGTAAGAAGTTGTTATTGATATCTAAGGTGGATGTTTTACCTAGGGATGTTAAGATTGATAAGTTAAAGAAATATATTTCTATTAAATATGGTATAGATAATGTTAAGTTTATTAGTTCTAATAATAATTATGGGGTTATTTCTTTGATTAAGTATTTGGATTATAATAATATTAAAGATACTTATATTTTGGGGTTATCTAATTCTGGTAAGAGTACTTTAATTAATAAGATTATTGATGTTTGTGAGTGTAGGATTAATAAGACTACAATTAGTAATAAGAGAAATACTACGTTGGATTTTATTAGATTGAATATTAATAATATGTTTACTTTAATTGATTCTCCTGGGTTTATTATTGATACTTATAGTAGTGATTTAAAGATGGTAAAAGAAATTAAACCTATAGTCTATCAGATTAAAGAGGGGGATGTGCTTAGAGTAGATAAGTTTTATATGAAGTTTAGTAATAAGACTAGTATTGTTATTTATAGTTATTATGATTTGGATTGTAAGAAGTATTATAAAGATGATATTGAATTTGATAGTAAGATTAGTTTGGATAGTAACTCTGATATAGTTGTTCAGGGGTTAGGTTTTATTAATGTTAAGAGTGGTACTGATGTTGAGGTATATAATATTGATAAGGATATTATAGAGATAAGGGAAAGTATATTTAGGTAAATTGTATGAATAAAATTAAGATAATGGATGAGGATTTGAGTAATAAGATAGCTGCTGGTGAGGTAGTTGAAAGATGTGCGAATGTTGTTAAGGAGTTAATTGAGAATAGTATTGATGCTGGTAGTAAGAATATTAAGATTGAGTTAGTTAATTCTGGTCTTAAGGAGATTAAAGTAATAGATGATGGTTGTGGTATGAATGAGGAAGATGCTGTTTGTGCTTTTAAAAGACATGCTACTAGTAAGATATATAAGTTGGAGGATTTGTTTTTTATAAATACTTTGGGGTTTAGGGGAGAGGCTTTGCCTTCTATTGCTTCTGTTTCTAAGGTTACTTTGAAGACTAGTGATGGTGTAGATGGTACGTTAATTGAGATTAATGGTGGGGTTCTTATTAAGAAGGAATCTTGTGAGTTAAGGAAAGGTACTATTATAAGTATAAGGGATTTGTTTTATAATACTCCTGCTAGGTTAAAGTATTTGAAGAGTGATGTTACGGAGCTTAGTTATATTTCTTCTTTTATTGAAAGGTTGTCTTTGAGTTATCCTGGTATTTCTTTTACTTTGGTTAATAATGGTAATTCTTTGGTGAGTACTAGTGGTAGTGGTAATTTGCTTAAGGTTATTCATGAACTTTATGGTGTTAATGTTAGTAGGAATATGATTAGGGTAGGTAATTCTTGTGATGATTATGATATTTCTGGTTATATTTGTAAGCCTTGTGTTCTTAAGTCTAATAGGAATTATATGATAACTATTGTTAATGGTAGGGTTGTTAGGAATAGTGAGGTTAATAGGGCTATTAATGATGCTTATTATACTTATAAGCCTGATATTAAGTATCCTATTGTTGTTCTTAATATTGAAACTGATCCTACGTTAATTGATGTTAATATTCATCCTACTAAGCAGGATATTAAGTTTAGTAAGATTGATGTTTTGCTTGAGTTAATTACTAAAACTATTAAGGATGCTTTGTATAGTAATTTGTTGGTTCCTAAGGTAGAGGTTAGGGAGAAGAAGCAATATGAAATTCCTATTAAGGAAGAGTATGTTAGGGAAGAAGAGGAAGAGTATGTAATTGAAGAGGATTCCCTTGTTGTTAATGATGTTTTATTAGATATGAGTAATGAACAGGTTCAAATGGATTTTAAAGTGGATGAGAAGAATGAAGAGATAAAGAAAGTAGAAATGTATCCTTGTGGGTTGGTTATGGGAACTTATATTGTTGCTCAGAATGAATCTAATATGTTTTTAATTGATCAGCATGCTGCGCAGGAGAGGATTAATTATGAGAAGATTTTGAAATCGTTAAGGGAGGATAGGGTTAGTACTATTGATTTATTGATACCTATTAGTATAGAGTTATCTCCTAGTGATTATTTGAAGTTTAATGAGAGTAGAGGGGTATTAATTGAGTTAGGTTTTAAGATAGATGATTTTGGAATTAATACGATATTAATTAAGACTCATCCTACTTGGTTAATAAGTGGTTATGAGGAGGAGAATATTAGAAGAATTATAGAGTATGTTATAGATATGCCTAGGGATTTTGATAAGGTTAGGTTTAATGATAATATTGCTGCTACTTGTGCTTGTAAGATGAGTGTTAAGGGTAATACTAGTATTACGATGGAGGATGCAGATAGTATTATTAAGCAATTGGTGCTTTGTGATAATCCGTATAATTGTCCTCATGGAAGACCTACTATTATAACTTTTACTAGGTATGAATTAGAAAGATTGTTTAAGAGGGTGATGAATTAGATGATAATTGTTGTTTGTGGGCCTACGGCTTCTTATAAGACTAAATTGAGTGTTGATTTGGCTAAGAGGTATGATGGGATTGTTGTTAATGCGGATTCTTTGCAGGTGTATAGGGATTTGGATATTGCAACTGCGAAGATAAGAGAGGATGAAAAAGAAGGGGTAGAGCATTATTTATTTGATATTGTTGATAAGAATGATATGTATACTGTTTATGATTATCAAAGGGATTTGAGAAAGATATTAGATGAGTATAGGGGTAGGAATATAGTTATAGTTGGTGGTACTGGATTGTATATTAAGGCTGGGTTATATAATTATGATTTTAATGATGATACTAGTTATGAAATGTATGAGGATATGAGTAATGAAGAGTTATATGATTTAGTTAAGGAAAAGTATCCTGATGAGGATATACATGTTAATAATAGGAAAAGATTGGTTAGAATGATGAATAAGAAGGTTGATCATTCTAATAAGGGTGATGAATTATTATATGATGCTAAGTTTATTGCTGTTGATATGGATAGGGATGTGCTTTATGATAGAATTAATAGAAGAGTAGATATAATGGTTGAAGATGGGTTAATAGAGGAAGCAAAGGGGTTATATGATAATAATGTTTATTCTAAGGCTGTTATGACTTGTATAGGGTATAAAGAATTGTATATGTATTTTGATGGTAAGATATCTAAAGAGGATGCGATAGAGTTAATTAAGAAAAATAGTAGACATTATGCTAAGAGGCAGTTAACTTGGTTTAGAAATAAGATGGATGTTAAGTGGTTTGATATAGGTAATGGATATGATGTAATGTTTGATAATGTAGTAAAGTATATAGAGAAAGTTTGAATTATATGATAGTATGGGAGGTACTTAACAAATTATAAGTTGAGTACTTACCACATAGATTTGTGAAAGCACTTAATCTATTGAATTAGATTGAGTGCTGTTTTATTTATACTATATTACTTTAAAGAGTAATGCTAGTAATATAAAGATAATTAAATTTAATGAAAAAATCAATAAATCTTTTTTTGTTTTTTTTTCATATATTTGCAAATTATTTTATACATTTTGAACGTTTGTTTGCATATTGACAGGTGGGGGGGTGGTGCTATAATTTTCTTAGAGTAGGAGAGAAAATTATGAAAAAAGACAAAACTTTGATTGTTGCTATCGCAACAGTTGCAATTTTGGTTGTTATGTTTGCTGGGGTAACGTATGCGTTTTTTACAGCAAGTAATAATAACATAAGTGCATCAACAGTTGCGGTTACTGGTGGTGCAATGAAAATCACGTATAGTGATGGAACAAATGATTTAGGAGGTAAATTAACAAGTACTGATTTTCAACCTGGTAATGATATCTTAGTAGATAAGATTTTTACATTGGTAGGAAAGAATACGGCTACTGCTGATACTGGGCTTGATATGGATTATTATATTGGTATAGAGTATGAAAGTACATTTAGTGATGGACAGTTACATTGGTATTTGAAGAGAACTGATAGTAATAGTAATGTAACATCAAGTATCATAGGTGATGTATCAAGTATACCTGGTACAAGTGAAACTGGATATAATCATGGAACATTTAGTCCTGATGATATATATGTTAAGTTAGTAACTGGTGTATTTAAACCGAATCAAGAAGAACAAAGTATTACATTTAATTTAAAGATGCAATTTCCTGATACAGGAGTAAATCAAGATGAGAATAAGGGAGCATACTTTAATGGTAAGATATTAGTTAATGAAGAACCCATATTATTAAGTGATTATATGGTAAATCTAGCAGCAGATACAGAAACTAGAGAGGC
>CAZTEJ010000053.1:0-7235 GCA_964612605.1 uncultured Clostridium sp.
TAGCTGCTGCGTATAAGAACAAATTCGACACCGGAATTAACCGCTTTTTTGAAATCTATATCCGATTGCCATTCGGATACATCTATGCCCATTTTTGAATATTTCATTTATTATTCCTCGCTTTCTGATTTATTTTTTAAAATATCTACTGCCTTTAATATCGCTTGCGGCATAGGCACACCCATCAAGCCTACATTTTCGACAATAGAAATAGCTTCATTTGCTACGTAGGCAATGCAGACCGCATCTCTTATGTATGTGGTACCTATTGTTATATCAAGTCTTGCGGCAACTAAAACTATAAGTAGTACAGCGCTCTTTTTGCATAAGCCTTTAAACCCCGCATGGGATTCAAGTGCTCCGTTTGTAGACTTGCCGCTTTTATGGAATACTCCTGCAACTATAAGGCCCATTATGTAGTCTATTGCCATAAATATGATAAGCGTAAGCAAGGATGCATCCCAACCGCCAAATACAGCGGCTATGACGCTTCCTACCGCCCCTAAGATTGTACATATCATTTCTTTCATTTATATTTACTTCCTTTCTTTACGGCTCATACTCTTCGCCTGTAATTTCCTCAAATTCTTCTTTTTTAATCCAGTTTTTGATTACGGCATTTCGGACCCGGTCAATGTTCCATAATCCTGTTTTATAATAGTGCTTCACTTTTTCATATTTGTTCACTGTTCGCACCCTCCTGCTCCAATTCGATATCTGCCATCATGGCGATATAATCCATATCGCTTTGCTGCTTTAAGATATTAGCTTCTAATGATTTATTTTCATTTTGCAAATCTATGATTAGACCCAAAGCATTTTTAAATTTAAACATCGTATCACTCCTTTTACTTTATACAGCAAGCCGGGGCATGAAATCTATTGTATACACTACCTACGGTAGAGTACCCACCTCCATAATATACGGTGCCTACCATATGTGAATTATTTATATTTGGTATTCGCAGCCCCCAAAAGCCATCACGATTTGTAGTTGATGGCTTATTTTTTTTGCCGGAAAGCTTGTAATATGGAAATTGCTCCACCCCCTGAATTTCGCCGTATACCTCACCTTTTGAAAGCAAGAAGAATCTATCCGTTGTTCCCTCGTGCCCTCCACCATCTGCTTGATTTAGCTCTGTTTGAACCATTACCGGCTTTACTACTTTAATAAAATCCTGATCTATATCATATAAAAAGCCATCCAATTCATTAGCATATTCAGGCGGTGCATCATATTCATGCTGCGTTTGCCACCATTCATCTGCCGCTGCATCGCTATTAAGCCATTGCCGTATGGCCGATTTACTCCACCTATTGTATCCATTTTGTGCAATATCTGCATCCGGATTATCGGGTTCGGCGGCATCAAATGGCAAGGCCTCGGGTAGCGTATCGTGCAATTGTAGCCACAAATTCCTAGGATTTTCTTCTTTGCCTAAAGGATCAAAATTTATTCCGATAATATCCCATGTAAGCTCTCCGAAATAGGCATGATCACAAATAAGCTGCTCGCCAATCTTAAAAACTTTATCGGCAAGCCCAGATTGCACTATCGATTGCACATTTTCCCATGAGGATATATCAATTTCCGCCATGCCATACAGATTATTTACTTTTATGGCAAGCTCTGCTATTGCCCCCTGTACATTATTAGAATCAATAGTACTTTCTTGCTGCTTATATTCGATATCTGATGCTGATATTGGCAAGCTTATTCGATCGGCCGCTTCATTTGCCTTATCTGCAGCCGCACTGCAACTTTTAATAAGCTCAATTAAGATATCGTAATTATCGTTTTCGGCAATATCAATATTTGTGTATACAGCACTTTCTACACTTATTTGAAATGTTGCTGAGGTAAGCCTCTTTTCCTCATATATTATACTAATATCGCAGTCGGTAATTCCGGGGAGCTCAAGTATCCAACTATTGAGCTCAGCCACTATGATATTCGATTTTATTTCACAGAAAAATGCTTTTGCTTCATTATCTGCACGATGAATATTCAGAAGTGCTGTGGCCCCATCGGGAATATTGAAAGGGCGCCCATTATTAAGGAGGGATATATTTATATATCGTGATTTAATATCACCTTGCTTTGCGTATATAGGTGGGATTATATTCGCTTTTCCGGTATCGAGTATTACCTTTTTGCAGTTCATGCGTGCGCACCTCATAAACCATAATAAGCAGAGCGAAAGCCGAGAAATCCACTTTTATAGGAATTTACAGATCCGGAAAATGATATTCCGAAAATGTTGGTGTAAATACCTGAAAAATAGCATCCTCCTAACTTTGGATATTTTGTACCTGCAAAGCCGTCCAATTCATAGTATGAATCCGGAAAATCGCTACTGTCCGGCCTGATAAGCACTAATTCCTTTAATAGTTGAATATCCCAAATATTCGCTATGTTTGATGTAATGTCAGCAATCTTTTTGTACGTCGAAACGTTAAAATCTTGAGGATTGTTTTGGTATGCGATTGAAAGGCTACTTTGAGTACTTGGTAAATCAAATTTTAAAGTATTCTCACTTCCCGGCTCAATAAGGGTGCCTAAATGATTTATAGCGTACCAATCGCTATTAAGAATACTTGAATTTACTTGTATTTCGCCGTTTACCACTCGTAAACCGCTGCACCATTCTTGTACATTCCCAACCATATCAGCAATACCATAAAGTGTGCGATCGTGAAACCAGTTTTTCGGCCCACTTCCGACAGCGGTTCTTTTAAAAATACTTTCATCCTCCGTTGAAATTATTCCTTTTTCACCTGTATCACCTGTGTAAGCACCGTTGTTTGTATTGCCATGGGGCAGTGTGTTATTTTTTTTGCACCAAAGGCCTATAGATGCCCAAAGAGAATAGGGCATGAGCGTCCAACCGGCGCCCTTATTTTGGCAATACATAATCGCATCATCGTAGCTTACGTTGATTGTAGGATCGTTAAAGGGTAGAGAATACGCTCGCCCGTTTATAGCTGTGTTTATATACTTGCTGATACCAACTTTATTTACTGTAGTATTGTTACTGTATACAAATCCCGGATGAGCCGTTTTCGATGTATTATTTATTAAATCGGAAGAGAGCATTTTAGGAACAATAACCATTATGGACGGTAATCCAACATCATCAATTATTACTGTATTGATACCGCCCGACATTAATTCAACAGCAGATTTCATATCAGAATAATTAGTCATTGATGTTCCTCCTTTGCTTTTTATAAATTTCTTCAGTCCTTGCTGCTATTACTGCAGTTGCTTCGTTAATCTCTGCCTGTGATAAATTTTTAGGCGGCGAAAACGTATTTCTTATGTATTTTTCCTGCTGTTTTTGTCTTTCGCTTTTTATGATAATAAGCACACGATCACCCACCTTGTAAGCTTTGTTCTTCAAGAGATTCTATCCTGTTTGATAGAGAGCGAATATACTGTGCCAATTCGGTAACAGCGCCGAGAGCGGCCATTATATATTGTATTTTATTTCTGAGTTCATCAACTTCTGTTGCAGTTGCAAATGCTGCAGGTGGGGCATCAACTGACACGTTATTTGTATTGCTGTTGTTTAAAATCAGTTTTAAACTTATTCCCGAAGAAGTTAACCCGTTGTACGCAGGAACATAACAGCTTTCAGACATTTCTTTTGCAACTGCAAATAGGATTTCACCTTCGTTTGGATCATTCGCATATAAGCCTATACAATGCAAATAGTAGCCCTCTGAAAGCGATTCATTATTAAATGCCACATCAATGTGTAGTTTACTATTATCGGTGTACACCCTTGATAAATATGCGCTTTGTTTGACTGGCATATTTGTTAAGTTTTGCAGTTGCTCAAGGGCGTATATTTGCTCTGAGGTAGCAGCTTTCGTGAAGATCAAGTTACATTCATTAGCCAAAGCTTTATTTATAAGGCATTGGCCTTTTGATGTTATTATTAGGTTTGAAAATTCAGCCACGTTAAACAACCTCCTGTTTTATTTCGATTAAATCGGTGCAAAGAACTATTCCGGTAATTGAAAAATCTATACCCGGATTGCAGATAATAGTGTTTTCCGAAATAATAACCATATTGCAAGGTATCATTTCATCAACAATATTTTTGAGCTCGGCCACTTGTCCTCGTTTTTCAAGGAAGACATTTAATTCGATAAGGTATTCGTCAAAATGCGTATTGATGATAAAATTATTTTTACCGCACAGAAGACCCAGTTTTTCTCGTAGTGTTCCTAGAGTATGAATGTCTTGACTACGCCATCTGCTTTTTATGCGCTTTTTTCTTACTTCTGTCGGTTCTGAGTTTGTCGATATTATACCCAACTCTTTTTCCCACATTTTCAGGCCATCTTCGGTTGCAGTATCAATAAACTGATTGCCTAAGACTACTTCTAAAGCATCCCAAGCTTCTTCTATTTTTTCTTGCTGAACCTTGGTAATTTCTTTAAATTCGGCTATATCACGCAAAACCGGCGGCAAATAATCAATTAACTTTCTGTCCATTAATTTGCCCCCTAACAGGTATACTGTCTGCACCAAGTGTTATATTTAAATTCTCGCCGTTTAGCTTAGTATTAGCTATGTCAACAATCATTGATGAACACTCCTGTAAAATCCTGCTTTCCAGCTGGGATATACGTACAATTATGGACTCATTTTGACTCCACCTCTCTGCAAGCTCGTTAAAATATCCGTCAACGACATTTTCTATATGAGGCTTGACGTCGTCTACTGTAAATTCTGATAGCAGGGTTAATTCCGTATTGATATTAATTATCTCTGAAGATACTCCTTCAACTTTTACAACATGGCCTATCGGAGCCAGTCCCATACCCTCTCCTGTATACTGTATAGGGTCTAAGGCATTTTGTACTTTATCGATCAGTGCTTGTGTTGGAACAGTATTACCGTTTGCTGCGATAACGAGCCTTACGCAGCCTCCGACAGTAAGCTTATGTTCTTTTGCCGCGGCATATAATGCACTTATCCATTGCTTTACTGCGGTATTGGTTATTCCATCCATCCCATTGCTCATCCAATTTATTACCGCATTAGACGGTATAAATTCCGACGGCGATATATCGCTATTCCATACTCGGTATATTTTTACTGCTGATACACCGTCAATGCCCAAAACCTTTGCTTTGTAGTCGGCTTGGTTTCCGCCAAAAGCTTGACTTTGTACGGTATCAAGAACCCTTTGCCTAAATACCTCGGTTTCCTCCTCGTCATCGCCCGGAATAAGCAGCTCAACCAACCCTGCAGACGCTAACCCTGCAATGTACTCAATGGGAACAAGATCCCCGGCACAGTTGTTTGCCGCCGAGCCTGCGGTTTCGCAGGTTACTTTGTGGCTTAAACCTGCATCGGTGTCTTTGCCGGTCATACGCTCCGTAACGATAAAGTTTAACTCCTCGCACGAAAAACGGGTACCGACAGGCACCTCAATGTTAAACTCCGCGCGGAATACTGCGGCGCTTGCCGCCTTTGGCGAAAGCCCACGATCCTTTGCTCTTTCGATAAGGTACTCACGAGGGGCGGTTGCAATGTAGGTTGCCGTAAAGACAAAATCAAGCCCAATATATAACTGTGCAAGTTCTGCCATAGACGGAGCAACACCGTTATACACCATAGAGCCCTCCCTTTTGTCAAAGGTTGAGCTTATCCTTGCCAAAGCACTTGCAAGCAGATTTTCGTAAGTTTGATCCTCAAAAAGGCTCATACATCCACCTCCTTTGTAGTTTCAATATCGCCGTAAATGGTATGTACCGTAAAGGTTACAACAAGAGCCTTTTTGGTACTTTCAAATTCCCAACCGTCAACGCTGTTTATGCGGTCATCTTGGGTTAGAGCCTCGGTAATACGGCGTTTTACCTCGCTCATTACATAATCTTTCGGTTGTCCGATAAGATCAGCCATCTCAACCCCGTAATCATACGAGTAAATAGGGTATTGGTAACGCTCCACCGAAAGAATTAAATACACGGCTTGCAGCAGTGCATCCGCATCCTCGGTGGTGCCTTTTACGCGCCCCTTGCTTATATCCAGCTTGTAGGTGTGGCTGGGTTGTTCCTCCATTGCAAACTCAACGAGATCAAGATCATCGCCCGTTTGCGGTAAATATGAATTATCAGCCATTCGGTGCCTCCAATCTGTCTAAAACAATAAATTTTTGCCCGCCATCGCACCGCACTAAAATTACCTTTTCCCCCGTTTTCAATCCAAGGTGTACGGTAAACTTTTTCTTGCCTTTGTATGCGTGGCTGTGCGAGGCGAAAGCCGCCGCACCGCTGCCGCCGCTTGCCGTTTCCGTGGTGTGATCCACGGTTTCATACACCGTATAATCACGCACGGCGTTGGTAAGTAGCAGTTGCGATGCCGGAATAGTGATTTTTTGGTTAATGCTGATTTTAAGCGGCGAGGTAGAAACAACCTCACCGATTTTTAAGGACATCGGATCCTTTGCATTTACCGCCTCAACGGCGGCTTGCTTAATCAGCATAACAAGGTTTTGTGCATCAAGTGACAAAGGTACCACCTCGCAATTTTAGCTCCATAAGGTGCTCATTGTCCTTAAAACTATGCTTTACGCTTTCAACAAGCATATAGTTTGATAAGTTCATATCCCCAAGCCCTAAAATAACAACAAGCATTGTGCCTGCCCGTACCCTTGTATCGCCTAACACATTTTTTACGCTTAATGTGCGTGTTTTGGTGTTGTAAAGTTTCAGCAGGGAGGCAGCCATATTGTTAAGGTTGGTACTGTCATCGTTTACCTTTTCGGCATATTGCAGTACGCCCCATTGCTTTATGGTGCTTGCATCTTTCACGGTTACGGGATCGGAGCCCTCACGGAAAAGCCGTATTTTGTTGTATGTGTTGCTGGCAATGCTTGATTTATAATCATAATCGCCGGCGGTGTCATCATTGATAACAAGCCCAAGTTTCATACTGCTTATGTTTGAAAGCGTGAGCTTTCCGGCTTTGTCATACAACACATACAGTTGCGTTGTTGCCTTGAGCGTTTCATCCAAAGCAGTTTGAATAATATCAAACAGGCTTTTGTTGTCCTCTGTCCGGCTTGCTATTTTGTAGCCCGTGTTTTCAAGAGTGCCGAGGTTTAGCCCAAAGTCATCGGCAAGCATACGCACAACCTCGGTTGCGGTCTTGTTTTCGTATTGGAAATAGTCTTTATTATTGAGGTAATAAAGCTGATCGTAAACCGTAACTT
>CAZTEJ010000054.1:0-7224 GCA_964612605.1 uncultured Clostridium sp.
TTTTGATACGTTGTAGATTGTTTCGTTACTTATATATATTCTTCCGTTGAATGTTGCTCCTTTGTTTTCGTCTTGGTTTTCTCCTGTATCTGGAAATTGTAGTTTTAGGTTAAAGGTTACGCTTTGATCTGTTGTTGCAGCTGGAAAGTTTCCAGTCGCAAGGATTACGTCGTTTTCGTCTGGGTTAAATGTTCCGTGTCTATATCCTGATCCGTTGGTATCTCCAGGGATGCTTGCTCCGGTTCCGTTCATGCTTACGTTTACATCTCCTACGGAACTTACTCTTTTGAAGTACCAGTGTAGTTGTCCGTCTGTGAATGTGCTTTCGTATTTTAGTCCTACGGTGAAGTTCATGTTTAGTCCTTCTTCTCCGTTTCCGGTTGCGGTATTTTTTCCGGTTATGGTAAATGTTTTATCTACTAGGATTTCGTTACTTGGTTGGAAGTTTTCGCTGGTTAGTTTTCCTCCTAGTTCTTCTGTTCCATCGCTGTAGGATATTTTCATTAATCCTCCGGTTGCGGTTATTGTTGATGCACTAATGCCTCCGGTATTTGCTGAGAAGAATGCGTATGTTATTCCTGCAAATACGATTAGTAGTGCCATTAGGGTTGCTCCCATTACTATTCTTTCATTTTTGTTCATTTTTATATCATCCTTGTCTTTTATTATTTTTTCTATATCTATTGTAGCAAGATTTATTTTTTTAATCAACTATAAAATTGTGTAGGTGTTTGTATTTTTAATTGTTATTGGTGTTGTTCAATGTCTTTTTATTTATTTTCAGTTTTTATTATACCAGTTGTAATCTTTTATTACCAATTTTTTACACAAATGTAAAAAATTGGTAATGGTTTTTAATGTTAATTCTCAATTTAAGATTTTTTATTGTCTACACTTTTGTCTACTTTTTGGCTACTTTTTTGTCTACATTGTATACTTATAAGTTATATCTTAGTTATTTTATTTCAAATGAAAAGATAGTTTGGGGACTATCTTTTCAAATTTTAATTTTTTTTATGATAAACTATTATTATCCAATAAGAAATCATAAATACCCATGATTATTATTCCTTGTTCGTTTTGATATTTTACAATATCGTCTTTAACAATAATTATTTTTTTAAAAAAATCATTTACATTAACAAGTGGACGAATTTCTTGTTCCATTTTTTCTTTGGTATCTAAATTAAGTGATGATTGAATATAATATTTATCACTTCCTTTGTTAGCAATAAAATCTATTTCTAACTGAGTATTAGTTGTGTTATTTCTTACTTCTACTACTCCAACATCAACTGAGAAACCTCTTCTTTTTAGTTCTAAGTATATTATATTTTCCATTATATGATTTTCTTCTATTTGTCTAAAGTTTAAAAAGGAGTTTCTTATACCCATATCAGTAAAATAATATTTTTGTGGAGTCATTATATATTTTTTTCCTTTTACATTATATCTATGGGCTTTTTCAATAATAAATCCATCTTCCAAATAGCTTAAATAATTATATATAGTTTTATTTGTGATTGTAGATTTAGAATCAAAATTTTTAAAAGAATTATATAGTTTTAAAGGATTTGTTAAGGAACCTATTGATGATGAAATCATTTCAACTAATTTGTTTAATTCTTCTTCATTTTGAATATTATTTCTTTCTATGACGTCATTTATATATACATTATCTTTTTGGGTTTTTAGATAATCAACTTTTGATTCTTTATTATCTTGTAATAAAACAAGTGGTAATCCTCCATAGGTGATGTACTCTTTCCATGCTTCTTTTTTATCTTTTTGATTATGAGAGTAAAATTCGGAAAAAGATAGTGGGTAAACTTTTATTTCATCACCTCTTCCTCTAAATTCGGTTATAATGTCGCTTGATAAAAATTTTGAATTGCTTCCGGTTACATAGACATCTAGATTCTTCTTTCGTAATAAACTATTTAATACGCTTTCAAAATCTTTTACTTTTTGTACTTCATCTAACAAAATATAATACATATCTTTGTCAATAATTTTGTTCATAATATATTCATATAATTGATGTGGATCTGTATATTTTTCGTTTTCTATTGAATCTAATTCTAATTTTATAATATGGTCTTCTTTAATACCTTCAGTTAGTAAATAATTTTTAAATATAGGGTCTAAAAGATAGGACTTTCCACACCTTCTTATTCCAGTTACAATTTTAATTAACCCATTGTGTTTTTTGCTTATCAATTTATTTAAATAAAAATCTCTTTTAATTTCCATGTAATCCTCCATTACCAATTTTTTACACAAGTGTAATAAATTGGTAATTTAATTATAATATTTTTAAATATGAAAGTCAATTCTCAAACTAAAAAGATTATTTTGTAAACATATAAATTATATCTCAGTGATTTTTTGGTTATTCTCAGTGACTTTTTGATTTATTCTCAGTGTTTTTCTCAGTGACTTTTTAGTTATTCTCAGTGTTTTTCTCAGTGACAATTGTAATCTTTTATTAAATTTAAGAATTTTTTATTGTCTACACTTTTGTCTACTTTTTGGTTACTTTTTTGTCTACATTGTATACTTATAAGTTATATCTTAGTTATTTTATTTCAAAAGAAAAGATAGTTTGGGGACTATCTTTTAGTTTAAACTTGATACTTGGAATAGTTCTACTTCTACTGGTGTTTCTTGTCCGAATAGATCGACTAGTACTGTTAGTCTGTTGTTTTCGATATCTAGGCTGTTGATTGTTCCGTCCATTCCTTTGAATGGACCGTCTACTATTGCTACTTTTGTTCCTATTGTTAGTTCTTTGTCTACGTCTATTCTTGTCATTCCCATGTTTGATAGTATTTTATCTATTTCTTGTGGTTGTAATGGGGTTGGTTTTGCTCCTTTTCCACTTGAACCTATGAATCCGGTTACTCCTGGGGTATTTCTAACTATATACCATGCTTCATCTGTCATTATCATTTCTACTAGTACGTATCCGGGAAACATTTTCTTTTGTTTTTCTTTTATACTTCCGTCTTTCATTGTTTCTTTTACGGTTTCTTCTGGTACTATTACTCTAAAGATATAGTCTTGAAAGCCCATTGTTTCTGTACGCATTTCTAATTTTTCTTTTACTTTTGATTCGTGTCCTGAGTAGGTGTTTACTACATACCATTCTTTTTCCATATTATAACCCCTTTACTAATGAACTTATCCATGCAAATAATGCATCTAATCCGTAGAAATATAATCCGAATACGATTAGGAACACTACTGAGGCGATTCCGTATTTTGTTATTTCTTTTTTACTTGGCCATTTTACTTTTTTTAGTTCTGCTTTTACTTCTTGGGTGTATGTTTTTTCTTTTGTTTTTTGTACTTTCTTTTTTGTAACTTTGTTACTTTTGCTTGTTTTTGCCATTTTTTTGACTCCTTTTACTTCAAATAAAAAACGCGGTTGCGTTAAATAAAATATATCAAATATTTAGTTTTAATGCAAGTGTTAAGTTAATAAATTTAATGTTTTTTCTATTATTTTACAATTTTGATCATAGTATGTTTGAATTGTTTTTCTTATTTCTTTTAGGATTGTTATTTTGTGTTGTTGTTCTAGTTCGTTAAATATTTCTTCTAGATCGTAGTCAAATGAATAACTTAGTTCGTTGATTAGTCCTGGATTTTCTTCTAGTATTGTTAGTGTATGTTCATCTGGGATTAGGTCTTCTTTTCTGAATTCTAGGTTGTCTATGCAGGAGTTAAAGCTGGTATATGTTTGAGTTTGGTTGTTAAATATTTCTCCGTTATCGAATAGTGGCGCTAGTTTGATGGTTTTATTTTTTGTTTCAAAGTCTATGTTGTATTCGTAGTGATCTCCTTGTCCAAAGATTATATCTTGGGCAAGGATTTTATATATTTGAGTTTTATATTCTTGTAGTTCTTGTTTTGTCATTATTTTGGATAGTTCTTTTAGGCTTTCTGTTAGGTTTTCGGTTTTTATTATTTCGTGATAGTTTTGGTATTTATATCCTTGTTTTCTAAAGTTAGGTGTAATTAGTCCGATGGTGTTTCCACAACGTACGATGGTGTGTTGTGGAACGGGTATTTGTACTTTATTGAATATTTTTTCCATGAATAGTTCTTCGAATGCGTTGTATGATTTGAAGTAATATAGTTGTTCGTCTATTTTAAACCAATTTAGGTATGATGATAGGGTTTCTGGGTTTATATTTATTTGGTGTGATAGTTCAATGAATTTATGTTTGTTTGATATGATTTCGTTTGTTATTATGGAATTGTTTTCTATGTTTTTTAATTTTTTTGGTTTTATCATTTTATCTATATCTGGTATATCAATCATAAAAAATCCCCCTTTTGTTTTGAGGGATATATTATCATATTATTTAATTTATTTCAACTATGTCTTTTATTTTATTTTTTATACGATGTACGGTGTTATATATTTTTTTAATATCTTTTTTAAGTATTTCAGATATTTCGTTATCTTTGAATCCATTTATTAATAAATAGTATACGTCTTTTTCTGATGGGGATAGTGATTCTTCTATTTTTGTTTTTAGTATTTTAAAGTTTTCACTTTCTTCTAGTAAGTTTGATGGGTTATATTTTATATCTCCTATGAAGTCTAATAGATTTTTTCCGTTTTCTTCTTCGGTGTCTAGGCTTAAACTATTTTTTTCGCATTGTTTTTTTTGGGTGGTTTCTTGTCTTATGTAGTTTAGGATTCTTCTTTCTATACATATTGATATAAATGTTGCTAGGGTTGTTTCGCTTTCTTCTTGATATGTAACTAGTGCGGTTGAGAATCCGAGTAGGGCTTCTTGGGTTGCTTCTTTGATATCTAGTCCTAGTCCATAGAATGTTTTTTTGTATTTTGATATTATTACTTTTACAAGGTAACCGTATTTTTCGTATAATGCGTCTTTGGCTTCTTCTGAATTTTCGCATATCATTGATACTAGTTCGTTTTCTTCGAATTCCATTAATCTCCTATGCTAAATAGTAATATTCCAGCTGATACTGATGCGTTTAGGGAATTTACTTTTCCTTTCATTGGGATACTTATTATTTCGTCACTATTTTTTCTAACTATTTTGCTTATTCCGAAGCCTTCTGATCCTATAATTAAACATACTTTGTCGGCATAGGATACTTCTTTATAGTTTTTTCCATCTGCTTCTGCTGCGTAGATGAAGTATCCTTTTTCTTTTAGTTTGTTTATTGCGTTTACTAGATTATTTACCATAATTATATTAACTCTTTCTAAGGCACCTGTTGATGTTTTCATAACTGTTTCGTTTACTAGTACTGAACGATCTTTGGGAATAATAATGTTTTTTACGCCTCTTGCTTCGCAGGATCTAATTATTGCTCCAAAGTTATGGGGATCTTCTAGGTGGTCTAGCATTAGTACTAGAGGATCGTTTGTTATTTCGTCTAGGGTTTTGTATTCGTAGTCTAGTATTTCTACTATTATT
The DNA here is from genome assembly GCA_964612605.1 of uncultured Clostridium sp. GTDB lineage: Bacteria > Bacillota_I > Bacilli_A > RF39 > UBA660 > CAG-533. The sequence goes on from CAZTEJ010000054.1 coordinate 5,469, forward strand.
CCTTGGTTGTTTTTTAGCATTTTATCCATTATTTTTTGATCTGTTATAATGTATTTTAAATTGTTTGTTTTTATTTTTTTTATTATTTCTTGGTCTTTGAAGTTATTTGATATTAATACTTTTCTAACTTTTTTATAGTCTAGTTCGTTAAAGACGTTTTTTCCACATACTCTCATAATATTTTCTCCATTATTTCTTTTAATCTTTTTTTATCGTTTTGATATAGGTAACCTATTAGGCATTCGAAGCCGGTTGCTTTGTGATAGGTTATTATATCGTTGTTTTTGCTTTTGTGCATTTTTGTATTTCGTCCTTTTTTTACTATATCTTGTTCTTTTTCGGTGAGTTGGTCTTCTTCTATTAGTTTTTCTAAAATATTTCTTTGGCTTTTTGCGCTGACGTATTTTAAGCTTTCTTTTTGGAGTTCGTTTACTTTTTTTATTTGGTTATTTATTAGGTATTCTCGAACGTATAGTTCGAAGACGGCATCGCCTAGGTAGGCAAGAATTAGGTATTCCATAAAACATCACGTTTTTACTATATCATAATTTTATTAAAATAAAAAGGAAATTATTTTAGATAAGTTTTTCGATAATTTCCTTGTTATTTAATATTCTTTGGTTATTTGGTTGATGTTTGAGGGCTTTTATTATGTTTAGGTATGATTCTTTGTAGTTATGTTCTTGGAAGTAGCAGATGCTTAGGAGGTCTTCTATGGTTCCGTTGTAGCAGTTTGGATCGTTTATGTATGTTTTTGGGTTTTGTTTTATTTGAAGGGATAGTTTGAGGTAGTGTTTGGCTTTGGTGTATTCTTTTAAATAGTAGTATATATAAGCTGTTGCTAGGTATCCTTCTCTTATGTTAGGGGCTTCGCTTATACTCATTAGGGCGTATTTTAGGGATTGTTCATAGTTGTTTAGATGTAGGTATGAATTTGATATGTATCTCATTGAGGCACATCTTTCGAGGTTCCATGTTGATTCTTTCATTTTTAAATGGTGTTTGAGGGTTTTTATAGCTTTTTCATATTTTCCGTAGTACATGTATTCTCTTCCTAGGTAGTGGTAGTTTCTGTCGTTGTGTTTGTTTTCTTTTATTGATTGTTCTAGGAGTGGTAAGTATGTTTTTCTTGATTTGGTTTTGTCTGGGTAGTGTTTTAGGGTTATGTTTTCTATTAATATTTTTTGAGGATTGTTAAGGCTGCATGATAGTACTTCGTGTACGGGATTTATCCATTTATATCCTTCTCTTGAGTGTATTTTTTCGTAGTAGAACTGTATTTCTGGTTTGTTGTATTCGTTAAAGGACCATATGTAGTTGTATATAACTTGGTTATATCCTTTGGCTTGTTCTAGGTGGTTTCTCCACCCTGGTTCGAAGACTTCGTCTAGGTCTGTACAGACGCAGAGGTCTGTGTCTTTGGGAAGAAGGGATAGTGATTGGTTTCGTGCTGTGTCGAATCTCCATGGTGTTAGTGTTCTGGTTGTTACTTTTACGCCGAGGTCTTTTAGTTTTTTGACTGTGTTGTCGGTTGAACCTGTGTCGAGGACGTATATTTCGTCTGCTTCTTTCATTGAGTTATACCATCTTTCTACGAAGTTTTCTTCGTTTTTGCTTATTGCATAAACGCATATTTTCAATTTTATCACCTTGTTAAGTTTATGTTGTTGTTTTTGAAATAATGTGTTAAAGTATACTTTGATTTTATGAGGTTGGTTATGAAGAAGAGGTTTAAGGTTTTATTATTGTCTGTTTT
>CAZTEJ010000055.1:0-7216 GCA_964612605.1 uncultured Clostridium sp.
GATTACGCATATCTGCATTACCTTCTGTAAATAAATAAACATATTTTGTCATATATTCTTCCTCCTTAACTTTATGTTTATTATGCTCTAGGATGGGTTTTTATATAAGCACTACGCATTTCGTCGTTTGTTATGTGGGTATATATACCTGTTGTTCCCAGGCTAGAGTGTCCCAATAATTCTTGCACACTTTTTATATTACAACCTTCGTTTAATAGCATGGTTGCAAAGGTATGCCTAAATGTATGGGGTGATACTTTTGATTTGATACATGATTTTTTTACTATATTGTCTATTATCATTCTTATTCCTCTATCGGTTAATTTTTCTCCTAAATGATTTATAAATAAATAATTATTTTGTTTGTTATTTAATAAGATATTTCTAGAATTATTTAAGTAATTTTCTAATGCTTTATTAGATTCTTCATTATAAAATACGATTCTTTCTTTGTTTCCTTTACCTTTAACTTTTATTTCTCTGTTATTAGTATCTATATCATTAATTTGTATGTTTGATAGTTCACTAATTCTGAGTCCAGTTGCAAATAGTAATTCAAGAATTAGTCTATTTCTTATTCCTAATTCGTTATTTTCTATGACGCTTATCATTGTTAGGAATTCATCGTATTTAAAATAATTTGGTAATCTTTTAGGTGTTTTTATATTACTAACTAATTTAAATGGATTGTTATTAATTTTATTATTAGATTCTAAATAATTATAGAAACTTCTTAAGGTACTTATAATCCGATTGCTAGTAGTACTTTTATAACCTGCTTTAGTTAATTCTTCAATAAATTCGTTTATATCTTGATATTTAATTTTTAAATAGTTTAATTTATTTTTATTTAAATAATCAAAATATTTATATAAATCTAATTCATAATTAACTTCCGTGTAATCTGAATATTTTTTTTCATATGAAATATAATCTAAAAATTCATATATTATATCTTTTCCTTCCATACTATCACTTCATAAGTGTATCATAACTATAATAAAAAAACTATTTTATTTTTATAGTTTTTCTATTTTTTCTTTCTTTTCTTTCTTTGGTTTTATTGTTTTAGTTTTTGGTTCTTTTTTCTTGTTTTTTAATTCTTTATATTTATCACTTCTTAGGAACTTAACTATAAAGTAAACTATTAAGCAAAATAAACTAAATGATGCTGCATAAATATAATATAAATATGTTTCTATGAATGACATTGTTGTTATTTTAATTGAATATAATGAGTATGTTTTTGATATATCGTTATTTTCTTTAACAATAATATCAATTTTACCACCATTTTCTAACGAATTATTTCCTATAATATCAAAATATGTATTATCGTTTTCTAATATAGGGGTTATATCTAATTTATTAGTGTTATATTTTACTTTTAGATTATAATTTCCTTTATCTTTGTTAAAGTTAATGTTATATTTTTTTATTATTATGTTACTGAGTTTTAGATTATCGTTAATAATACTTCCTTTATTGATATTTAATATATATGTAGTGCTTAGGGTATCTTTTCTAGCTATTATTTGAATAGTATTTAAGCCTTCTTTTAGGTTATTAATATCTCCTGTTATTTCAGATACTATTCCAGAGTCTTGTGAAATATTTAGATTAATTTTATTATATTCGTTTGGTAAATATAAATTATATTCGTATTTATCTTTTATGAAATTAAAGTCTTCTATTTCATCAATAGTTATATTTGTTAGGTAAATATTATCATTATTAATAGGTGTACTAGGTTGTTCTTCTTCTTGGTAACAAGCATATATTGTTTTATCTTTATCAATATTGTAGGTATTATCTATTAAATTGGTACAGTCTATTGTTTCGCTATAGCCAGTAAATGTATAATTTTCTTTAGGATATATATATACGTTTGATAAATCAAATGAACATGTATCGTTTTCTACAATACATTCTAATCTTGAATCACTTATGTTATCTTGGTTATGATTAATTGTTAGATAGTATTTGATGGTTGGTGTTGTTGTAGATATTCCATCTCCTTTAACTGTAATTGTGTAGTTTAATGGGTTATCTATTGTTCTATCTGATGTATCTGTTTCTAGGAATTTATATTTAATATTTTTTAAGGATATTTTGTAATTTTTATTATCTTTAGTTTTTGGTGCTTGGAATATTAAAACTGACATAGTTGTTGGTGCGTTATAGCCTGGTCCAGAAATATTTATGATATTATTATTTATTTTTCCGTTGTATTTGTTGGAAAATGAGGTTTTTATTAGTTTAATATCGGTGCTGTAATCAAGTTCTGAACTAAATGAATATAAGCTATTAGATGAGTTTGATATAACGCAGGTAAATTGTTCTCCTGATTTAACTGTTCTATCACAGTAGAACTCAATTGCATATGAATTAATTGGTATTATTATTAAACTAAGTATTAAATATTTTATGTATTTCACTTTGCATCACCCTATCATAATTATGATAGCACAAATTTTTATAAATTTAAATATGATATTTTGTTATTTTTTTAAAGTGTATACGTTTTTTGAGATTTTTTCTATTTTGTAGTTAATATCATCCTTACTTTGGAATAACATATTAAATATAGAAGAATAGTCAACATTTTGATTATGTTTGTGAATTGTTTTAATTACTTTTTTTGCTTCTTTTAAGGCTTGCTTGTCTTTAGGATTTTTTAAATATATAGATACATCTTTTATAATATCAAAAAATCCGACCATATTTCCATTATATAATTTTTCTTTGGCAAGTAAATAAACAATTACGTAACTATAATTTTTTAAATATATATTTTTTGTACTTAAGGTATCTACATCATCATATTTTTTTCTTCCAATATAGTATTCGTTAATAGATTTAGTTATTTCTTCTTCTTTAACTATTTCTCCGTCTGTTATTATCTTTGTTTGAACATATTTATTTTTTATTGGTTCGAGTGAGTTATCAAATGTAGGATAAAGTGTTCTGATTACTTCTATTAGCTCTACTGGTTCGTTTTCTTTTAATTCTTTAATTTTCATATATATCCTTTTTCTGTATATAATACATTAAATTAGATATACTGTAAAGTATTTTATATAAAAAAAACTAGATATTAATAATTAATATCTAGTGATAATTCTTTATGGTAGCGGCGGAGAGATTTGAACTCCCGACCTGCCGGGTATGAACCGGATGCTCTAGCCAACTGAGCTACACCGCCATTTCTAAGCACAAATATATATTATCAAAAATATATTTTTTGTGCAAGTACTTTTATAAGATATTTCTTAATATTCCAAATATTATTACAATTATTAACATATGTTTACTTATTTTGTTGATATTTATTTTATTTTCTTTATTTAATATATAGCAATATTGATAATAAATATAATATATAAATAATGGTAATATGAGTAATGTTACTAATTGGTTATAGTAAAATGCTTCTTTTATTTTTAAATTTATTAAGCTAAATAAGCATCTTGTTATTCCACATCCTGGACATAGTAATCCGGTTATTTTATTAAATATACAAGGAATTCCTATATTAAAGTATTTATTAATATTATAATAACTTAGAAATATAATTATTAATATAGTATTGATAGATATAACTTTTTTTAATCTATTCTTCAACTTTATTTAAATCACTTTGTATTAATGTATATGATACTATATCTAATTTAAGTATAGATAATATCATATAAATAATTGAATTGTCTTGAATATCTAAATTATATTTATCACCTATTTTTTTAAGTTTTTTGCCTATATCATAATTCCAGTATATTAAATAAATACCACAGGTTATTAAAGATAGTAATAAATTAACAATTCCTGAATCATTTTTTTCGTCTAATAATTTATTTACATCATCTGTTATAGTAACCATCCAGTATAAACTATAAATACCACAGGTAATAAAACTTAGTATTAATTGGATAGCTAAATCTCTTTTTTCTATTAGTCTATTTTTTGCAATTATTTCTTCTGTTATTTTTATATCATCTACTTTTTTACCGCAATATGAACAAAATTTATCTTTTTTTCTTAATTCTTTACCACATTCTGAACAATATTTCATGTTATTCCTCCATTTTGAAGTCTTCAACGGAACCATTATCCATTAATATTTTATTAACTGATTCTGTTGCTTTATTTAATTTATCTCCACATATTTTAGCTAATTTCATAGCTTCGCTATAGATTTCTATTGATGAATCTAGGTCTACATCTCCGTTTTCTAATTTTTTAACATTTATTTCTAATTCGTTTAATAGTTCTTCAAATTTTTTTTCTTCCATTTTAATTTATCTCCTCTACTTTAGCTATTATTTCTCCTTGTGATAATCTTATGTTAAGTTTATCACCTATTTTTACTTTGTTACTATCTTTGATTATTTTATTGTCTTGTTTAACTACTGAGTATCCTTTGGATAGTATATTAAGTGGATTTAATAGTTCTAATTTATTTATTATTAAGTTATAATTGTTAAATTTTTCTTTGAATAAATTTTCTGGATTATTTAAGATATAACTTTTTCTTAAATTAAGATATTTAGTATTATTAAGTTTAATTTTATTAATTATATAATTATTTAATCTATCTATATAATCAGATAATTTTTGTTCTTTTACTTCGTAAACATTAAGGGGGTTAGTAAGGACGTAAGATGTTTTTAATCTATTTAATATGTTATTATAATTATCAATTTTATTATTAATAATATTTGTACTTCTTAATTTATATTGGTCTATAAGATTTAGTAAATCAATCATGCTAGGTACTGCCATTTCAGCTGCTCCGGTTGGAGTTGGTGCTCTTAGGTCTGCAACGAAGTCTGCGATTGTGAAATCGATTTCGTGTCCTACTGCGCTTATTATAGGTATATGTGAATTATAGATTGCATCTGCAACTATTTTTTCGTTGAAGGCCCATAGGTCTTCATAGGAGCCTCCTCCTCTACCTACTATAAGTAAATCTATATCATCGTATTCGTTGGCTTTATTGATTTGTCTTACTATATCGTCTTTAGCAAGGTCTCCTTGGACTAAGCATGGGAAAAGTATTGTTTCGCATATTGGATATCTTCTTTTAATTGTACTTAGGATATCTTTGATTGCAGCACCTGTAGGTGCGGTTACTATGCCTATTTTGCTTGGGTATTTTGGTACTTTTAGTTTGTGCTCTTCGTTAAAGTATCCTAGTTCGCTTAATTCTTTTTTTAATGCTTCAAACATTAGATATAGGTTTCCTAACCCATCGTTTGTCATTTCTTCAACGTATATTTGATATTGTCCTGTTGGTGGGTATACTGATACTTTACCTGTAACTAGTACTTTCATACCGTCTTCGGGTATGAAGTTAAGTTTGGATGCATTGAATGAGAACATAACTGCATTTATTCTTGATTCTTCGTCTTTTAGTGTAAAGTATAAATGTCCTCTGGTGTGTCCTTTAAAATTTGATATTTCTCCTTTAAGATTTAATTTTTGAATATTTGGATCGGTATCAAATTTATTTTTTAAATATCTATTTAATGTTCCTACTGTTATATATCGTCTTTCCATTAATTATTTACAATCCTGTCTAGAGATGCGTTAATCATTTTTCTAACTGCATCATCGGAATATTTTTTAGCTAACTCTATCGCTTCGTTGATTACTACTATGTTAGGTGTATCCATATATTTAATCTCGTAAATAGCCATTCTTAATATAGATGCTCCGGTTAAATCTAGTCTATCAATATTCCAATCTTTAAGGTATTGATTAGCAATGTTAGTTAATTCATCGTAGTTGGTAACTATTCCATAGACCATATCTTTAACGAATTCGTTATCTATTTCGGTATTTTCTTTGATAATTTTTTCTACGTCGTAATTCATTTTATTTTTTTTGTATAGAGTAATTTGATAAATTATTGTCATAATTTTTTCTCTTAATTCAGTTCTATTAGCCATAATACTTTTCCTCACTTCTAAATAAAATTATATCACGAAATAATTAAATAATATAGTAAAATTTTAAGATTGTAGTTCTATTTGAAATGGAGATTCTTCAGAACCATTACCGGAGGTGATCTGGATGTTGGATTTAAGGTAAAGGGTTGCATATGAGTTAGGTGTGTCATCATAGTCATAGGTAATTGAGCGTGAAATTTTTCCAATTGAATTTGCATAATAAACCAAATTTGAATAATCACTTGTATGATTTATAAACCAAAAGCCATCGTAAGTTTTTCCTATATCTTTATATATCCAATTATTATCAGCACATTCTGTGGATTGTATATTATTTCTACATGTTTTATTCTTGCTTGCATATACATAATCGCTTAAATACATAAGTGCGATATTTCCTGTCCATTCTGCTGGATTATTTCCATATACTTTATCTCCTCTTTCGTAATTATATGCTTCATTTACGTTATAATTAAAATTACCATTATTGCACGGAATTCCCCCTAATTTCCAAGTAGTTTTGTAGATTAATTCTTTTGTTTCATCTTTTAGATTATTGTAATAGGTTGTGTTTAATTCATTTACTAAGTATGATTCCATCCAATTATTTGAAAGTGATGAATCTCTCACTCTATTCCAGTTTCCTTGATCTGTTTTAAGATTGATTATCTTAACTCCTTCTTCAAATACGCCTATAATTCTCCAAGTTTGGTCATTAAAAGTAATATAGTTATTAGGTGTTTCTCCAACATATCTTAAATTACTGAAAATATCCTCTTCTAAGCTATTTTCTTCATAATCTAGAGCCAATAAATAATCTGAAAATGATTGTATATATAGTTTTCCTTCTTCTATAACTACATAGCCTTTAAAAGATTTATTCATATCTTCATTTTGATTAACGGAGTTTCTATTTGGAAAACCAATCTTTAAACAATATGTATGTGTTACATCATTTTTAATACTATCATCTTGATTAAATCTAGCAGTGCCTAATAAGGTTTCACCAGTACCTGTAGGTACTTTTCCAAATAATGGAGATAATGTATCTAACTCATTTGAACTACTTCCAGTTAGTTCAAACCTTATTGCTCCATCTGTAAAGGTATTTTCTTCTACTACTAACTTTATTTGATAATCCATTATATCTTCATCTGTAATACTTGTATTATTACTACCTACTACAGTAAACTCTTTAGTTTCACTCCATCCAGGTATAATATTCTCTCCTGTTATAACGTTTGATCCATTATACGTTATCTTTA
>CAZTEJ010000056.1:0-7201 GCA_964612605.1 uncultured Clostridium sp.
CTTTTATGGTACTTTCTGTAAAATTATTATTTGTCATTTCATCAATCCCCCTTTTTCTAAATTTTAATGACAAAAAAAGACCTTATCACAAGATCTTTAAATAAATATACAAATCTATATACTCTTAAATATAAACAAAACTTTATTTTTCAATCAAATATATCAACTTCATATCATCATATAAACCCTTGTATTATAAGGCATTTTTAATATATTTTATTTTTCTGGGTATAAGGAGTGTTCTCCCCCCCTGTATGTATTTATTTATCTGTTTTTAAGATAGATAGGAATGCTTCTGGTGGAACTTCTACTGAACCCACCATTTTCATTCTTTTCTTTCCTTCTTTTTGTTTTTCTAATAATTTTCTTTTACGAGATATATCTCCTCCGTAGCATTTAGCAAGTACATTTTTTCTCATTTGAGCTATATTTTCTCTTGCAATTATTTTTGAACCTATTGAGGCTTGAATTGGCACTTCGAATAGTTGTCTTGGTATTAGTTCTTTTAATGCTTTTGTTATGTTCATTCCTCTATGATAAGCTGCATCTTTATGTACTATAACTGATAATGCGTCTACTGCTTCGCCGTTTATTAGGATATCCATTTTAACTAGATTACTTACTTTATAATCTGATAATTCGTAGTCAAATGATGCATATCCTTTAGTATAGCTTTTTAATTTATCGAAGAAATCGTATACTATTTCTGCAAGTGGTAGTTCGTAATGTATATTTGCTCTTTTTTCGTCTATAAATTCGGTTGTTTTGTATATTCCTCTTTTTTCTTGACATAGATCCATTATTGGACCTATGTACTCGCTTGGTACGAATATATTTGCTGTAACGTATGGTTCTTCTATTGAATTTATATTTACTTTATCTGGCATTTTGGATGGATTATCTATTTCTATCGTATTTCCGTTTGTTAAATTAACTTTGTATACCACGGATGGTGAGGTTGCTATTATATCTATTCCGAATTCTCTTTTTATTCTTTCTTCTATTATTTCCATATGTAATAAGCCTAGGAAACCACATCTGAAACCAAATCCGAGTGCTTCTGAGGTTTCTACATCATAAGTAAGTGATGCATCGTTTAATTTTAATTTTTCTAGTGCTTCTTTTAAATGATCGTATTTATTTGGTTCAATAGGATATATACCGCTGTATACCATTGATTTCATTGGTTTATATCCTTCTAATGGTTCTTCTGCTTTATCTCTTTTTGTTGTTATGGTATCTCCTACTCTGACTTTATCTACGCTTTTTATTGCGGCTGCTACCCAACCTACGTCTCCTGCGGATAGTTTGTCTAGTTGTTTTGGTTCTGGGGTATTAACTCCTAATTCGGTTACTGTGTATTCTTCGTTGTTGCTCATCATTATAATTGTATCTCCAGCTTTTATTTCGCCTGATTTCAAACATACTGATGCAATTACTCCTTTGTATGGATCAAAGTATGAATCAAATATTAATGCTTTTGTTCCTTGATTAAGGTCTTTTGGCGGGTTTATTCTTTCGATTATTGCATCTAATAATAGATTAACGTTTTCTCCTGTTTTTCCACTTACGGGAATTATTTCTTCTTTTTTGAATCCAAGTACTTTTATTAATTCGTTTGTAACTTTTTCTACATCTGCATTTGGTAAATCTATTTTATTTATTACTGGTATTATGTTTAAATCGTGATTTAATGCTAGATATAGATTAGCTAGGGTTTGTGCTTCTATTCCTTGAGTTGCATCTACTACTAGGATTGCACCGTCGCATGCTGCTAAACTTCTTGATACTTCGTATGAGAAGTCTACGTGTCCTGGGGTATCTATTAGGTTGAATTGGTATCCTTTGTAATTTAAATGTGCTGTATTTAGTTTGATTGTTATTCCTCTTTCTCTTTCTATATCCATTGAGTCTAGGAATTGTTCTTTCATTTCTCTATTTGTAACTGCTCCGGTTATTTCTAATATTCTATCTGCTAGGGTACTTTTTCCATGGTCTATGTGCGCTATTATACAAAAGTTTCTTATTTTCTGCATTTATATCCTTATCCTTTATATTTCTTCTTTTAATTTGTTTTCGTGTTTATATATTTCGTATTCTTTATCGTTTAATTGATATATTATATTTGTTATTTCTTCGTTTAATTTTAATTGTTCTTTGTATTTTTTAGAGTATATGTATTTATATTTTTCATTATTATTATATATATCTAATATATTACCTATTTTATTTGTATTTCCTTCATAATCGTTAAATATTACTAGGTCTATTACTTTTTTTGTTGTAATTTTTAAATAATCTATTAGTAATAAATCTTTTTTTATTAGATTGTTATTATTATTAAAATTAAAGTCTATAATAACAATACGTTTTTTTGATTCTAATATTACATAACTTCTTACGTTGTTTAGTTCTTCACTAAAAAAAGGTAATAGTTCGTATTCAATGTTTTCGTTATATATTGAATTAACTAAATCATTTATAAATTTTTTACCTTTTTCATTATTCCATAGATATTTATAAATATAGGGGTTTAAAAGGTTTATATTTTTCATTATTTTCTTTGTCCTTTCTCTAGTTTATTCTATTATTGCTTTTATTCTTCTTATGCCAGATGATGAAGCTTCTTCTTTAGTTATTTTAAATTTACCTATTTCTTTTGTATGTTTAACGTGCGGTCCCATACATATTTCTTTTGAATATACGTTATGATTTTCATCTTCGATTGTATAAACTGTTACTATGTCGGGATATCTTTCTATAAACATTGCTTCTGCTTTTTCTTTAATTGCTTGTTCTTTTTTCATTTCTTTTACGGTAACTGTTAAGTCTTTATTTATCCATTCGTTTACTAGATTTTGTGTTTGAGTTAGTTCTTCTGGTGTCATTTTTCTTTCGAATGAGAAATCAAAACGCATTCTTTCGTTTGTTATGTTTGACCCTTTTTGATGTACGTTTTCGTTTAAAATGATTTTGAGTGCGGCGTTTAGAAGATGTGTTGCTGTATGGTATTTTGTTTCGGTTTCTGTATCCCCGGCTAATCCGCCTTTAAACATTCCTTTGGATGCTGTTCTTGATTTTTCTTGGTGTTCTTTAAATTTATTATTAAATCCTTCTATATCTACTTCTAATTCTTTTTCTTTGGCTAATTCTTTTGTTAATTCGATTGGAAATCCGAAGGTATCGTATAGTTTAAACGCTAGGTCTTTATCTATTTTTTTAATGTTATTGGTTTCTTTTTCAAATACTTTTAATCCTTTTTCTAATGTTTTTGTAAATTTATTTTTTTCTTTGGTTAATTCTTCTAATATAAATTCTTTATTGTTGTTTAGTTCTTCATAGTATTTTGAGTATTTATTTATAATAAGTTGTGATAGTTCTTTTTCCCAATTGGTATTGTTATCTATTTCTAGGTTTCTTGCACATCTTATTGCTCTTCTTATTAATCTTCTTAGTATATATCCTCTGTCTGTGTTTGATGGTGTTATTTTAGCGTTATCTCCTAGTATGAATGTTGCTGTTCTAATGTGATCTGCGATTATTCTCATATCTTTTTTATTATTCTCGTATGTTTTATTAGAGAGTTTTTCTATTAATCGTATTACATCTATCCATATTGAAGATAAGTAATTATCATTAACTCCTTCTAAGATTGCGGCTACTCTTTCTACTCCCATACCAGTATCTACATTTTTTTTAGGTAGGTCGGTATAGTTACCGTTATTATCTTTATAGTATTGCATAAATACGTTGTTCCATATTTCTACCCATCTATTATCATTTGGATCAAAGTTTTCTGGTACTTCGTCGTTTGAACGGAAGTAAAATATTTCGGTATCTGAACCACATGGTCCGGTTTCTCCTGCAATCCAGAAGTTATCTTCTTCTCCTAGGAAGGCGATTTTGTTTATTCCTAGTTCTACCCATTTGTTAGCGCTTGTTTCGTCTTTTGGTATATTGTTATTACCTTTGAATACGGTTACTGCTAGTTTTTCTACTGGTATATTTAAAACTTTTGTTAGGAATTCAAAACTATATTCTATAGATTCTTCTTTGAAGTAGTCTCCTAATGACCAGTTTCCAAGCATTTCGAAGAATGTATGGTGGGTTTCGTCTCCTACGGAGTCTAAATCGTTTGTTCTAATACATTTTTGATAATCTGTTAATCTTGTTCCGTATGGATGTTCTTTTCCCATTAGGTAAGGTACTAGTGGTTGCATTCCTGCTGTGTTAAATAGTACGCTTGCGTCGTTTTCTGGCACTACTGGTGCTGATGGGATTTGTTTGTGTCCTTTGCTTATAAAATAATTTATATATAAATCTTTAAGATTCATGTATATCACTTCTTTCTCAACTAATATATATTTTAGCATATTTTCTTAAAATAAAAAATAAATATTTATTTTATTTATTTATATTTATTTTTGTTTTTTTAGAATAAGATTATTATTTTTAAATTGTTCTGCTTTTTCTTTCATTTCTTTATTTTCTTTTTTAGTTTTTTTAAGTTCAGGTGATATTATAAGATGAAGTCTAAAGACATCTTTTCCAATTTTATTTTTTATTTTAATGTATTCAAATGCGGTAAGTGGTACATTTAAATTTTGATAGTCTTTTAGTATTGGATATTCTTTTAATATATATTCTATTATTTCTTCTTCGGTTATATTTGTGTTTCCATATGTTAAAAGTTTTTTTTATTCTTCTTTAGTGTTTTCTTCTAATATTTTTAAGTCTTTTTTATTAATAATTGTTAATATTTCTTCTAGTTTAAGTTCAACTTTATTGATATATAAATACTTGAAAAATTCTTTGGTTCTATTGTTTGTTAAATCAAATATTATATCTCTATTAATATTGTAAACGGCTTCTATATTTAATGGAATCATATATCCTTTTGAATATACTACTATATTATTTTTATCATATATTATTTCTGAGTAAAAGTAATCGTTTGTTTTTAAATCTGATAATATTTGTTCTTGATTATTTTTTATAAGTGTTATTATTGTTCTTTCTTTTTCTAGGAATTCTTCTTGTTTTATATATTTCTTTTCTTTTTTTATAACAATATTATCGTTTATTTTTATCGTTTCTATCATTGTTTAATATTATCTCTCTTTCTATTAAGTATTTTATCATATGTTATATAAATATATCTATTAAATTATTTCCTATGTAGTATATTATTATATCATTTATTAATATTATAATTGTACTTAATAGGCATCTTATTAGGTATCCATTTGTATTAGTTAGTTTATAGTTATTATAGATAAACATTTTGATATATTTATATGTTAAGTATATTATATAATTTAATATTAATAAGTATATTAATTTAGTTGTTATAAAGTATATTAGAAAGTAATATATTCCTTTTATTTTTTTATAGTTTATAAAGGCATTAAGTAGAAACCCAATTGTTATTCCCTCGTATATTAAATATATTAGTTCTAAGATAAAACCGAATATGAATGTAGATGATAGTATTAGTATTGATAAGATTGATAAGTGTTTTAAAATTTGGTTTTGATGGTCATTATTTAGGTTTGTTATTGTATCTTCTAATGTTAAGTTGATGCTTGTTTTGTAGTCTATACTTAAATTATTATATAGAATTAAACCTATGATAATACCAAATAATAAAGTTATTAATAGAAACTTAAATCTGCTACGTATAATCTTCTTATAATTAAATTTCATTGTTTCACCTAATATAAGTATATTAAAGTCTTTTAATTTTATGAATTATTTTGTATAATTAATGTGAGGTGAATGGCAAGATGGCTTATAGAGCAAAGAAGAAAAGTAAAGGTTATAAGTTATTAGTATGGATTTGTTTACTAGCTATGGTTTCTAGTTCTGCAATTGGAATTATATACTATTTAATAGCGTATTAAAAAAGATTTAATTGGTTTATCTATTAAATCTTTTTTTGTTTATAATATAGTTATTTATATTAAAGTTATTATTAAGTGCTATATTAATTAATTCTTCTGGGGATGCTTGTTCTACTTTTGTTATATCGAATAACGCTGCTCCGTAGCCTCCTAAAAATAATATTTCTTCATAGTATTTAATAAGATCTTTTCTTAGTTTATATATGTCTATTTCCATTTTTATTTTTCCTTTCTTTTGGGAGATAGTATTGTTCTAATACATCGTTGTATCCATATGCTAGTGCAATTTTTATTATATCTATATTACTGCTTTCAAGTTCTAGAAGAAGATTATCACTTATTTTACTTTTTAATGCTTGTTTTATCATATAAATATCATGATTATTTAAATTCTCTAGTATTTCTTGAGGTTCTTTATATTTTTTATATATTCCTTTTTTATAATTATTGATGCATTTTATTATGCAGTTAATTGCTTTATCATTAAATTTATTTATATTAATATCATTTGGATTTAAATCTTCGTAATTTATCTCTATTTTATCGTATAATCCATTATCTTTTTCTATACATATTTTATTTACAAATATACGTAGTTGTTCTATTTTATCATTTCCTGAATATATATGATAACTTATACCTTTTTTAATATTTTTAATGATGGGTAAATATATTTTATTTAGGTATTGTTTTAATTCTTCATTATTCGTATCAAGTATTTCTTTTCTTAATATTAAATTTGTAGTACTGAAAGGTGCTTGAGTAATATTAAGCTTTTTTATTTGAAGAGGCATTATTATATTTGTTTGATTTAGATTTTTGTCTAGTATTGTTAGATTTTCTAAATTTGTAGGTAATAATATGTAAGGGAAATCAGATAAGCTATAAGATAGATATATACTATTAAATATTTTTATCTTTTTTACTGTTTCGGGAATTATAATTGGTTTGGTTTTGTCACATTTACCTAGGTATTCTTCAAAAACAGCAGTCTTAAAATCAGTAACACCATGTGGAATTATATTAAAATCTAATTTATTTTTAAATGCTAATTCAAAAATTTTATATTTAGACCGTGAATTAGCAAATTGTTGTGAGGATAGCCCTTTTATTAATTTAAATGTATCATATAAGTTTGTATCTTCTCTTTTTAAGAATAAATAAATGATGTTATATTTTTGAGATATAAGAGTTCCTTTTGTTTCATATATTTTCAGTCTATTTAACCAATCAAGTAGTGAAATTTTTTCACTACAATTAAATGTATTTTTAAAATAATTTTCTAATCCATTTTCTTC
>CAZTEJ010000057.1:0-7190 GCA_964612605.1 uncultured Clostridium sp.
GTGAATCCGGCACAGTATCGCAACGAGCTATGCAGAAAATCAAAGACTATCCAAACAGAGCCTTTTTCTGTCTTTTAAGAGCGGAAAAAGGCTTTGACTTTTGGTATGATATATATGCGTGAGGTGTGACAGTACACCTCATAAAATCCAGCCAACGGTTAGCGGTTGCTAACCAAATGCAAAGGAGGTTTCGCATTGTCAGAAGAAATGCTCGTAAAGCACTGTTCGCCCACCCTTGCGGGAATGAAAACCGGCAGTATGTTTGTGTGCCGATATGACGGCGTAAACGAAATGCGAAACTCTGTAAGGCAATGGAACAGGACATTATCAGGGAAAGGGCTACGTGTCCTGCCGCTTCGTTTTAACGAAAAGTCAGCGTTAATTTATATTTACCGTCCGACAAAATTAAAGCAAGACCTTACGGATGAAACTGCTTGTCACATTTTGCGTGAGCGTGGATACACAACGGAAACGCCGGAACGGTGTATTGTCCGACTGGTCAAACGAATGGCTGAATATGAGAAATTTCCTCATGAGATCGGTCTGTTCCTTGGGTATCCACCGGAGGATGTGTGCGGTTTTATCGAAAACAAAGCCTGCAACTGTAAGTGCTGTGGATGCTGGAAGGTCTATGGCAATGCGGAAATGGCACAAAAGACATTTGTAAAGTACAAAAAATGTACTGAGGTTTATTGCTCTCAGTACGCAAATGGAAAGTCTATCGAACGGCTCACAGTAGCCGGTTGATATATATTAAAAACAAGAAAGGTTGGTATACAACAATGAGTAAAATTGCAGTTGTTTATTGGAGCGGTACAGGTAACACGGAGGCAATGGCATATGCCGTAGCAGACGGTATAAAAGAAGCCGATTCTGAAGCGGTTGTAATGACCTCTGCTGAATTTGATGCTTCACAGATGGATTCTTTTGATGCAATTGCTTTTGGATGCCCGTCAATGGGTGCAGAGGAACTGGAAGAGAGCGAATTTGCTCCCATGTTTGAATCCTGCGAAAGCAAACTCAGCGGCAAGAAAATCGCACTGTTTGGCTCTTATGGCTGGGGTGACGGCGAATGGATGCGAAATTGGGAAGAAACCTGCATTTCAAATGGTGCGGTTATGGCGTGTGATTTCGTGATTTGCAATGAAGCTCCCGATGATGATGCAATTGCCGCTTGCAATGCTCTCGGTAAGGCACTTGCGTAATCCGAACAATTTTCGATAAATCAGAAAATCCTCTGAAAGAGAGTAAAAATGTGAGCACCCATGAGCGGTCATTTAAAACACATTGCTCCTCACTGTAAAAACAACACCCGGAAGTATATTTAAATACTTTCGGGTGTTTCTTGTTATTCAGTTTACACTCACATATCCATAATAATATACCGTGCCATCTCCTCGGAGATTTTTGCGCCGAAATCGCCATCGCCGAATTCCTGAATATCGCCTATGCCTTTCTGCAAAACAAAACGAAGCTGACCGTTCTTTACCTTTTTATCCGTATAGAGCTTCTTAACCAGAGCTTCTCTGTCGATGTACTCAGGGATAGCTGTTGGAAGCCCCGCCTTGTTAAGAAGAGCCAAAACTTTGTCTCTTTCCTCTGCCGTTACGAAGCCCAGTCTATATGCAAGCTTTACCTCAGCCACAAGACCAATTGCCAAAGCTTCGCCGTGAAGAAGCTCATAGCCGCTTACCGTTTCAATGGCACGTCCTACGGTATGACCAAGATTCAGAATCTCACGGAGTCCGCTTTCACGCTCATCTTTCATAACAACTCTGTACTTAATACGGCAGTTTTCATTTGCGATATGCTCGCAGACGTTCTTCTCGATTGCAAGTATATCCTCCATGTGTGCATCAAGGTAATCGAAAAATTCATGACTTGCAATACATGCGTGTTTGATGGTTTCAGCAAGACCGCTACGCATCTGTCTTTCAGGAAGAGTTTTCCACGCTGCAATGTCAATGTATACCTTTTCGGGCTGATTGAAAAGTCCAATGAGATTGGTAGCTAAAGGGGTATCAACGGCTGTTTTACCGCCTACAGATGCATCTGCGGCGGCAAGGAGTGTTGTTGCATAGTTTATAAATGGTACACCTCTGCCATATGTACCTGCAACAAAACCTGCAAGATCAGTTACAACGCCTCCGCCTACTGCAATGATACAACAGTCTCTGCGGTAGCCCTTGTCGAGCATTGCGTCCTCTATCTGCTCCTTGGTCTGGCGGGTTTTACTGGTTTCTCCTGCGGGAAAAACAAAGAGGTCTGCCTTATAACCTGCGGCAATAAGCTTTTCAAGGATAGGCTTGGCGTGTAAGAACTCTACGTTTGAGTCGGTAACTACAGCAAATTTCTGTACGTTTCCTGCAAGTCCGTTCTTTATGTCCTCGATAAGCTTATCTTCTAAACCAAAGCCTATTTCTATTTCGTAGCTGTCGTCTACAACTTTTTTTAGTTCTACGTTGAATATTGACATGGAATACGCTCCTTTTGTTTGTGGTATGGTTTTATTATACTACTTTTTGAAATGGATTGCAAGCCTATACCTTATCTTTCTTTTCACCCTTTAAAGCTCGTAATCGCTTAGTCCCTACTCAGTATCACGATTATAATGTGGCATATTCCTACTAAACAAACACTCTTTAAACAACAACGCTTATCAGAACTGAAAGTCGATAAATATCAGCTAACTACTTGACATACCAAAAAACATATGCTATAATATACTCAGAATAAGAAACAATTCTGCCACCGGGTAGATAGAATGCAGGAGCATTCGCTGGTACATCGTTAGGTCTTTGAAGATGTACCATGCGGATGCTCTTTTTTTGGAGGTTAATATGACTGCAATTAAAATCAAAAACCCTTTCCGTGACCTTACTGCCTTTGAATGGGTGCTTTGGAGCGTATCCATTATCGTTGTGACAAGCGCATTTCTCCTTACACCTGAACCTGATTATCTTACTCTCGCTGCGTCCCTTGTAGGTGCGACGTCGCTGATATTTGTCGCAAAGGGCTACGTCATCGGACAGGTACTTATGGTTCTGTTTTCCATACTCTACGGCATTATCTCATTCTTCTTCTGTTACTACGGTGAAATGCTTACATACCTCTGCATGACCGCTCCCATAGCTATACTGAGCATCGTCTCCTGGGTACGTCACCCCTACAAAGAAACTGCTGAGGTTAAGGTTTACCATATGAACAAAGGACAGGTTCTTGTAATGTCGGTTCTTGCTGTGTTGGTAACCGTCATCTTTTTCTTTATACTCCGTGCTTTGGGAACTGCCAACATAATCCCCAGTACCATTTCCGTAACTACAAGTTTTCTAGCTGTCTATATGACCATGATGCGCTCTCCCTACTACGCTGTAGGCTATGCCGCAAATGACATTGTACTCATTGTTCTGTGGATTATGGCGTCCATTGACAACAGCTCCTATCTTCCTATGGTGCTGTGCTTTGTGATGTTTTTCTTTAACGATATGTACGGCTTTATAAACTGGAAGAGAATGGGCAAACGTCAGGCTGAAAACTTATAAACTTATAATTATAACAACTTAATTTAGCATTTAATATAAACGATAAATGTTTTGCACCGAAAAAACGGCTTCCTTTAAAAGTAAGGAAGCCGCTGTTTTATCTGATTGAATAGCTTTTATTGTTTTTAAGATCGAGGCAATAGGGTGAAATATAGTCGCTGCGTTTATACTCTACCCTCTGGTTATAATTTTCCTCTCTACGGCTTATGTAGGTATCAATAACTTCCGTATAAGGAGCAATCTCCTTTACGTAAGCCTCCAGTATATCATAAGCCGCACTGAGCTTTTCCGGAATCTTTATCCAGTCACCTGAACTGCTGAAATAGCCGTCCTGAACGTACATACGATGCTGAAAGATATATCGGGCGTTGCTGTCAATTCTGGAAAAACCTGTACCGATTAAAACATTTCCGCTTATACCTGTAGCGTCAATGGAATGGTACGAGCCGAAATCGTCTACATGATATGCATCCAACTCAGGCAGATAGAAGTAATAATCCACACAATCCTTTGTTACTATAGAAATATTGTCTGAGCCTACAATTTTATCGGCGTTTTTCTTCAATATACGCATACCGATGGAAAGTGCTCTATCTGCAAGCTTCAGGAAGCTTTCATATTCCATCCAATATATGATTTGTTTACCCATGCTTTAACTCCTCCCCCAGGGTTATTGCTTTCCCTATAATTGTACCATATTTTCTGATCATTGTCTACAGCTATTCGGCAAAATATGTTGTTTTGTTATATAGATTTCAGCTTGGGTTATTTTTCCTCGTTCTTCTGTTTCGCTTCTTTAAGCATTTTTATCTTTGGACGCATAACGATATACGCAGTAACACCCATGGAAAGAGTGAATATCACCAGAAAACCTGCTATTTTGACGCCCTTTGACATATCATTGCTCTCTTCTGCTGCCTCTGTATATACTTCTGCTGTTTCCTCGGTATTCTCGGCAGATACGTTCATACCAAAGCCTGTAAGCATAATTGCACACATGAGAATCATAGCTAATCGCTTCATATTTTTACTCCTATATTATACAAAGACAGCACTGCCCATAGACAGTGCTGCTGTTACTTTTAAACTCAAGTGAGACTCGGGAAACCGCTACTTGCTGCCGCCGCATGCTGTTCCAAATAACTCTCGCTCTTGGATACACGGACGTTGTTGTAAACCTCCATACCTGTACCTGCAGGCAAAAGCTTACCAATGATAACGTTTTCCTTCAGACCATAGAGGTAGTCGCTCTTACCACGGATAGCCGCATCAGAGAGTGCCTTTGTGGTTTCCTGGAAGGATGCTGCTGACAGGAAGCTGTCAGAGCTGGAAGCTGCCTTTGTGATACCCTGGAGTACGGGAACTACGGTTACATAAGATAGACCGTCTTCGCCATTTTCAATACGCTGTGCAATATCTGCATTAACCTCGGTAATCTTCTTCTTGTCGATAAGTGTACCGGGAAGCAGATAGCTGCTGCCGGAGTCGGAAATCTTAACCTTACGGAGCATCTGACGTACGATAACCTCAATGTGCTTATCGTTGATGTCAACACCCTGGAGACGATATACCTTCTGTACTTCCTTGATGATATAGTCCTGAACAGCGTCTACGCCCAGAATAGCAAGAATATCACCGGGGTAAATATTACCCTCAGTAAGACGTGTACCCTTTTCGATATGCTCACCTTCTGCAACACGAATCTTCAGGCTGTAGTGGATGGGATATGCCTCAGCCTCGCCTGTTTCATCACTTGTTACATAAATGGTACGGACGTTCTTGACTTCCTCAATGTGAACTGTACCGCTCTGACGTGCAAGGATTGCTGCACTCTTTGGATGACGGCTTTCAAAAAGTTCTTCAACTCGAGGCAGACCCTGTGTAATATCTTCCGCAGATGCGATACCACCTGTATGGAAAGTACGCATTGTCAGCTGTGTACCAGGCTCACCGATGGACTGAGCGGCGATAACGCCTACCGTTTCACCAACGGATACCAGGTTACCGTTTGCAAGGTTCATACCATAACACTTAGCACATACACCCTGCTTTGCGCAGCATGTAAGTACGGAACGAATCTTTACAGACTTGATGCCTGCTGCTTCCAGCTTCTCAGCATCGGATTCAACCAGCATCTTGTTCTTAGACAGGATAAGTTCGCCTGTCTTTTCGTCTCTTACATCGTCAACGAGGAATCTGCCTGCCAAACGGTCAGCCATCTGTTCGATAAGCTCGTTGCCGTTTCTGATTTCGTATACATTCAGACCGTCGGTTGCACCGCAGTCCTGTTCACGGATAATAACTTCCTGGGATACGTCTACAAGTCTACGTGTCAGGTAACCTGAGTCAGCAGTACGAAGAGCAGTATCTGCCAGACCCTTACGAGCACCACGAGAAGAGATGAAGTACTCCAGAATGTTAAGACCTTCTCGATAGTTGGAACGAATAGGCATCTCGATAGTTGCACCGGATGTATTGGCGATAAGTCCACGCATACCTGCAAGCTGACGAATCTGGCTCATACTACCACGGGCACCGGAGTCAGCCATCATGAAGATGGGGTTGTACTTATCCAGACCGTTCTTCAGAGCGGTTGTTACATCGTCGGTAGCCTTGTTCCAGATTTTAACAAAACGCTCAGACTTTTCAGCTGCGGAGATGTAGCCGTAATCGTACTGCTCGTTGATTTCTGCAATCATAGCGTCTGCGTTTTCGATGATGTCCTTCTTTGCCTTAGGAATCTCAGCATCACATACAGCTACGGTGATAGCTGCTCTTGTAGAATACTTAAAGCCTGTAGCCTTAATCTTATCCAGAACCTCAGAAGTTGTAGCTGTGCCGTGAATCTTAATGCAGCGATCGATAATCTGACCCAACTGCTTCTTACCAACCAGGAATGCGATTTCAAGGTCGAACTGGTGGTCAGAGTTTGTACGGTCAACATAGCCCAGATTCTGAGGAATATTTGCGTTGAATATCAATCTGCCGACAGTACAGTCAATAATCTTAGAAACACACCTGTCGCCGATATCCTTAGTAATACGAACCTTAATCTTAGCGTGAATTGAAACGTCGCCCTCATTGTAAGCCATGAGTGCTTCGTCAACGTCACGGAACACCTTGCCTTCGCCGGGCTCGCCATCCTTCTCCATTGTCAAGTAATAGGAACCCAGTACCATATCCTGTGTAGGAACGGCAACAGGACGTCCATCAGAAGGCTTTAACAGGTTGTTTGCAGCCAACATGAGGAAACGAGCCTCAGCCTGAGCTTCTGCGGACAGAGGCAGATGTACCGCCATCTGGTCACCGTCGAAGTCAGCGTTGAATGCGGAACATACCAGTGGGTGAAGCTTGAGTGCACGACCCTCAACCAGTACAGGTTCAAACGCCTGGATACCCAGTCGGTGAAGTGTAGGGGCACGGTTCAGAAGAACGGGATGATCCTTGATTACATCCTCCAGTGCGTCCCATACCTCGGGAGAAGCGTGGTCAACCTTCTTGCGTGCGCTCTTGATATTCTGAATTACCTTTGTATCAACAAGTCTCTTGAGAACGAAAGGCTTAAACAGTTCCAGTGCCATTTCCTTAGGCAGACCGCACTGGTACATCTTCAGCTCAGGTCCTACTACGATAACAGAACGTCCGGAG
>CAZTEJ010000058.1:0-7006 GCA_964612605.1 uncultured Clostridium sp.
CTTTGGACTTTTTTCATTTGACAAACCCTATAAAATTTGGTATATTTTAATTGTTTGTAATTAATTTATAAACCGCACTAAAAAGGTAAAAAGAGATAATATCCACCTTAAAGGCGAGTCCTAAAAAGAAAAAGATGGGAGGAAAGAATTAATGAAAGCTATATTTGTTACAGGTGGTAAACAATATTATGTTGCTGAAGGCGACGAAATTTTCGTAGAAAAATTAAATGCTGAAGTAGGAAGTAATATTGAATTTACTGAAGTATTAGCAGTAGGAGAAAAAACTGGAACACCATACGTTAAAGGTGCTAAAGTAATCTGCGAAGTTGCTAAACACGGAAAACAAAAGAAAATCTTAGTGTTTAAGTATAGACCTAAAAAGAAATATCGTTTAACTAAAGGTCATAGACAACCATACACTAAATTAGTTGTTAAAACAATAGTAGGTTAATAATGGTAAAAATCATTTATAATACTAATTCATTAAAAATGAAAGGTCATGCTGATTATGCAGAATATGGTAAAGACATAGTATGCGCAGCAATATCTGCACTAGTAACCTGTACCGTTAATAATCTGTATAGTTTAAGCAATAAACCAATAGATTATTATGATGATGGAAAATCATTAGAAATTAAAATTAATAACGATGATGAAATATCATCCAAACTATTAAACAACCTAATTGAAATGTTAAAACAATTAGAAGAAAGTTATCCAAAGAATATTAAAATAGAAAGAGAGAAATAAAGAATATGTTATATTTAAATTTAAATATTCAACGTTTTGCTCATGTTAAAGCACAAGGATCTACACAAAACGGTAGAGACTCTGCTGGACGTAGATTAGGTGCAAAGTTAGGTGATGGGCAAACCTGTGTTGCTGGTAATATAATTTACCGTCAAAGAGGAACTAAAATCTATCCAGGAACTAACGTTGGAATGGGAAAAGATCACACTTTATACGCTTTAATTGATGGAGTAGTTAAATACGAAAGATTAGGTAAAGATAAGAAAAAAG
This sequence comes from uncultured Clostridium sp., assembly GCA_964612605.1. Lineage (GTDB taxonomy): Bacteria > Bacillota_I > Bacilli_A > RF39 > UBA660 > CAG-533. The sequence continues at coordinate 1,021 of CAZTEJ010000058.1, forward strand.
TAAGCGTTTATAGTAAACAATAAAACGAAGATAAAGGACAAGATTATTAAATAACTGTTTAAAGAGAGTAAGTGGTTAGGTGTAAACTTATAACTAATTTAATAATTACTACCTTTTGAGTGATATAATAATATCCGAATAATTCACGTTAAGAATTAATAAAGTTAAAAAAAGGATGGTACCGTCAAATGACGCCTTAATACCATCCTTTTTTGTTTAGAAAGGAATATAAAATGATAAATATTAAAGAAAACGAAAAACTAAGTATAATGAATCACTCCTGTGCCCATTTACTAGCACAAGCAGTAAAACACATCTATCCAAACGCCAAATTTTGGGTAGGCCCCGTAATCGAAGAAGGATTCTATTACGATATAGATCTAGGAGATATAACACTAACAAATGATGATTTATTACCAATAGAAAAAGAAATGAAAAAAATATCAAAAGATGGTAAAAGAATAGTTAGAAACGAAATCACAAAAAAAGAAGCCTTAGAAAAATTTAAAGACGATACATATAAACTAGATCTAATCAACAAAATGGACGAAGAAAACACAATAATAACCATGTATACCCAAGGAGACTTTACAGACCTTTGTAGAGGCCCACACGTAGAAACCGTTAAAGAACTAAAATACTTTAAACTATTAAAAGTAAGTGGAGCATACTGGAAAGGCGATTCAAACAACAAAATGTTACAAAGAATATACGGAGTATGCTTTCAAACCGAAGAAGAATTAAATAATCACCTTCAAGAACTTGCAGAAGCAAAAGAAAGAGACCATAGAACAATAGGTAAAAACCTAGATATCTTTATGACACACGACCTAGTGGGAAAAGGAATGCCACTATGGTTACCAAACGGAGCAATAGTTAGAAAAGAATTAGAAAACTATATCTACGACAAAGAAAGAAAGTTAGGATATAAACACGTATACACACCATGCGTAGGAACCGTAGATCTATATAAAACAAGCGGACACTGGGACCATTACAAAGAAAATATGTTCCCAATGATGAAAGTAGACGAAGAAGAATTCGTTCTTCGTCCAATGAACTGTCCTCACCATATGCTAGTATACAGCAACGAAATACATTCATACAGAGATCTACCAATCAGAATAGGCGAATTTGCAACAGACTTCAGATACGAAGCAAGCGGAGCAGTTAAAGGATTAGAAAGAGTAAGATGCATGTGCCAAAACGATGCCCATCTATTCGTTACCCCAGAACAAATCGGAGAAGAATTCAAAAAAGTAGTTGGACTAATCCTAGACGTATATAAAGATTTTGGAATTAAAAAATATAAATTCAGATTATCATTAAGAGACAAACAAGATAAAGAAAAATACTTCGATGACGATAAAATGTGGGATGAAGCAGAAAACAAATTACGAAACGTACTAAACGAATACGGAATAGAATACTACGAGGCAATAGGAGAAGCCGCATTCTATGGGCCAAAACTAGACGTCGAAGTAAAACCAGCCGTAGGCCCAGAAGTAACCCTATCAACATGCCAATTAGATTTCCTTTTACCAAGAAGATTCAATTTATCATACATAGATGAAAACGGACAAAAACAAACACCAGTCGTCTTACACAGAGCAATCTTTGGAACATTTGATAGATTTACAGCCTTCATACTAGAAGAAACAAAAGGCGCATTACCAGTATGGCTTTCACCAACCCAAATAACCATTATTCCAGTTAATAACGAATATCACCTAGACTACGCTAAAGAAATAACTAAACAATTAGAAAACAACAACATCAGAGTAAGATTAGATGATAGAGGAGAAAAATTAACCTACAAAATAAGAGAAAGCCAAACAAATAAAGTACCATATACAGTTATCCTTGGAGATAAAGAAAAAGAAAGTAACACTATTACAGTTAGATTACACGGTACAACAGATAATGTTACGCTTCCAAAAGCAGAATTTATAAATAAAATAATTGATATAGTTAATAACAGATTAGATATTAATAACATTTAATTGATTAAAATAAAAGAATATAAACCATAATTATAGTAGGTGAACCAAAATGGAACTATTTACTACTATATTTAGAACAATATTCTTTTATTTTTTTGTAGCGTTTTCCTATCGTATAATGGGAAAAAGAGAAGTAGGTCAACTAGGAATAGTTGACCTAATAGTATCAATCCTAATAGCAGAACTAGTAGCTATCAGCATCGAAAACATAGACAAATCCATATTCCTAACCATAGCCCCAATAACCATCTTAGTTATAATCGAAATAACCCTAGCATACATATCAACCAAATCAAGAACATTCAGAAAAATATTTACATCAAAACCATCAATAATCATTAATCACGGAATTATAAATTACAAAGAAATGGTCAAACAAAGATACAGCCTAGACGATTTACTCCTAAGTCTAAGACAAGCCTCAATCAAATCAATAGAAGACGTAGAATATGCTTTCCTAGAAAGCAATGGAAAACTAAGCATATTTAAATACAACATATTCAAAACAAATACATCATACCCAGCCCCAATAATAGTTGAAGGAAAAATTCAAGACAAAACACTAAATAACATAAACAAAAGTAAAATATGGATTAAACTTTACCTTAAAAAACAAAATATTAAATTAGAAGATATCTTCTATGCCTTCTATTCCAAAGGTAAAATCTACACCATATTAAAATCCAATGTTAATCAAATGTAAATATTTACATATTTTTACATTTCTATAGTGTAATTATTGTGTAAAGTATTATATAATATACATAGGTGGTAGAAATGATAGTTAATTTGGTAAAATTAATCCTTAGCATATTAGTGTTACTATTTACAGAAGAATACTTTAATAAATTATTAGATTTATTAAAACTAAGTATAAACAGTCAAAACATAGTATCATTAATAGTTTATATCATAATATTTATCATAATAATTATTATATATAAACCAGAAATAACCTCCGCATTCCATAAATACAAACACAAACTAACAACCAATATCTTCTACAGCATAGTATCATTCATAATCGTATTTATAGGAATGATGATAATAGATTACCTACTAATCGCATTATCAAAAGGCTTAAACATAACATACGAAGGATTAAAATTCATTAACATATTTGATTACAACTTTAGCCTAGAACTAATAATACTAATAATAAAAGAAATAATAATAAAACCATTTATAAAAGTAACAATATTCGTACTAGGAATTAACAACCTATTCGGAAAAAGATTCGGCACATTCCTTAGTGGACTAATATATTCATTATTCACAATGTATACCATATGCAATTTCAACGCAAGTTTACTATATATATTAATAAACATGATACCATATTTTACACTATACTCAATGTTAAGTTATATATATATCAAAAACAACAACATCGCATACAGCATAGTATCACTTAGCCTATACGAATTATTCGCAAGTATACTAATAAAAAGATTTTTATGAGGTAATTATGAAAGAAAAATTAAAATATTTATTTATATTTATAATATGTTATATAATGTTTACTAATCTAAGTACAGCCATACTTTATATATTAAAATACATCGGATTCGATTTAGCAAAATTAGATTACATTGACCAAGCATACTTTAGTACAATGATGGAAATAATATACCTATTCGTAATCATACTGTTATATAGAAAATGCTTAAAAAAAGATTTAATCCTATTCAAATTAAACAAAAAAGACCACATAAACAAAATATTAAACTACTTTATAATATTTATGATAGTTAAATTCTCATCCGCATTTATAGAAACACTTCTAGGAATACTACTTAATATAAATATAACAGGAAGTAACAATCAAAACACAATAGAAATCCTATTTAAAAAAAGCCCATTAATAATGACAATAGACTGTGTTATACTAGCCCCATTCGTTGAAGAATGTATCTTCCGTCTAGGACTTAAAAAAATAATAAATAACAAATACATATTCATAACAATAAGCGGTTTACTATTTGGACTAATGCACATATTCCCAACCGAACTACCTTACACAATCGCATTAATCCAATCAATAACATACATAACAATGGGAATAAATTTAGCCTACATATATGAAGAAACAAATAACATATGGATACCAATTGGAATACATATGCTAAATAATTTTATAGGAATGATAAGTTTACTTGCATTATTATAAGATAAAATATATAATAGAAAGAAATTGGAGTTAATTATGAAAGAAATGTTTAAAAATTTATTTGGTTTTTTATATTCATTAAGTATGGGAGATTATTTCTTCTTTATAGGAACCTTCCTATTAATCGTGTTACTAATATACATAATATATTTATTAAAAATAGATGAAGAAGAACCAAAAGAAGAAAAATTCGATATCAATAAAGTAACTAAAAACCTAGAAGAAAACTACAAACCAAGTCCCCAAAATATAAAACTAACAAGCTATGAAGAAGAACAAGAAAATAACGCTATTATAAGCTATGACGAACTAGTTAAAACAAGAGAACTAAACGTAGTAACATACGACGATACATTCTCAAACACAGAAAAAGATTTAGAAATAAAGAAATTCGATTTAGAAGGAACAGGTAAAATAAAAATAATAGATCCAAAATTAGAAGTTAAATTAATTGAATACGAAAAAGAAGAAGAATTCCTAAGAGTATTAAAAGATTTGCAAAGCAAATTAAGTTAATACTTTTTATTTACTTTATAATTCTTATTATGATATAATAACTAACAAATAAAGAAAGAAGTCGATAATTATGTTAAAATTTTATATCATTAGTGTATTCTTATGCAATTTATATGTAAATGGAATAAATAATTATAAAATAATAAACAAATTAAATAAAGAAGGATATAACTACATAGATAATCAAACAGTACTAGCAGGAGTAATCGAACTACTACTTAACAGTATAGTATACTTTATTCCAATCTATAATATAATCAAAACATCATACATAATGCTTAACTTTGAAGAAGTATACGAAACATATAAAGATGACTGCTTACTAGACGGAATAATTGTTAGCAAAGAAGACATCAACAAAATAAAAGAAATAACCAACGAAATAAGTGATATAAACAACGATTTATACAAAGAACCAATCAAAAGTAAATTATTAGATATAGATACAGTAGTTTGGAAAAATATGAAAGAAGAAGAAAGAAAAGAACTACTATCTGAAGTGTTAGAAGTTAAAAAAGAAAAGAAAAAAGAAAATATAATTGTAAAAACATTAAGAAAATATAATTAAACACGTAAATTTTTGGTTGTACCATATCAAATAAAGTGATATAATATATTTGACTTGAAGGGAGGGAAAAGAAAAAATGACTAAGGTTAAAGTTAGAGAAGGCGAATCATTAGATAAAGCATTAAGAAGATTTAAAGTTTCGTTTGCTCGTAGCGGAGTCCCTTCTGAAATTAAAAAACATAAATGTTACGAAAAACCAGGAGTAAGAAGAAGAAACGAAGAAAAAGAAATGCTTAAAAATTATCGTAAAAAGAATCGTAATAGAGATTAGGTGATAATAATGTTTGAAAAAGTAACAAAAGATTTACAAGAAGCTATGAAAAACAAAGATTCATTTAAATTATCAGTTCTAAGAATGTTAAAAAGCGCTCTTAAAAATGAAGAAATAAATAAAAAAGATACATTAACAGATGATGAAGTATTAAATATTATTAAAAAACAAGTTAAAACTAGAAAAGATTCTATGAATGAATATATAAACTATAATAGAACTGATTTAGCAGAAAATCTTCAAAAAGAAATAGATATATTAAGTGAATACTTACCAGAAGAACTAAGTGAAGAAGAATTAGAAAAAATAATAGAAGAAACCATAAAAGAAGTTAATGCTGAAAGCATTAAACAAATGGGATTAGTAATTAAAACAATCTCTTCAAGATATGGTACAAGATGTGATATGGGTAAAGTAAGTACTCTTGTAAAAGACAAATTAAATAAATAGATTGAATA
>CAZTEJ010000059.1:0-6945 GCA_964612605.1 uncultured Clostridium sp.
TCAAATTGGCTATACTCAAGTAGAGTAGAATCTGGAAATGACACATCACAATATGTTGAATGGACTTTGTCGCCGCTTTCCTCTAACTCCAGCTATGCGTTCATTGTGAATTCGTCCGGGTATGTCCGCAGCTACCACGTGAGCTACGACTCCTGGGGTGTGCGCCCGGTTGTTTATCTAAAATCTAACATCAAAATCACAGGAGGTACAGGTACTTCTTCTGATCCTTACATCATAAAATAATTAAAATATTTTAATTAATTTAAAGTAAAATGAAAAAATATGTTGTATATATATTAATAGAGGGATATATTACGACATATTTTTTATTTATAATATATTATATTATTTATGGTGATAGAGTATGAAAAAATTATTTCCTTATTTATTAGCGTTGCTTTTGGGTTTTTTAGTTAGCAGGATTATATTTGATTATAAGAGTTATAATTTGGTTGGTTTTCAATTAGGTGTTTATAATTCTAGGGAGTTAGCAATAGAATATCAAAAGAAGTATCCTTCTTCTATTTTGATTAAGGATGATGATGTTTATAGGCTTTTTTATAGTGTTCTTTCTAATGAGAAGGTTATTTCTAAGATGGAGGATTATCTTAATGATAATGAGATAAGTTTTTATAAGAAGAATATTGTTATTAGTGATAATGGGTTAATTAATGCTTTAAATAAGTATGAACTTAGTATGTTAGATGTTAATGGTGATGCTTTTAATATGATTAATGAAACGATTATGGGAAGTTATGGTGATGATATATGAGAATTAAGGATACTCCTCTTAGTGAAAGACCTAGGGAAAGATTGGTTAAATATGGGGTAGAGAATTTATCTAATGAGGATTTAATTTCTATTATTTTGCAAACTGGTACTAAGAATATGAGTGTTAGGGATCTTAGTTTACAGGTTCTTTCTAGAATTAAGAATCTTAATGATTTAAATAGTATTACTTTAAAGGAGTTAATTTCTATTAAGGGTATTGGTAAGGTTAAGGCTATTAATTTAATGGCTGCTATTGAACTTGGGAAAAGGGTTAATAATATGCAGATTGAGGATAAGGTTCTTCTTAATAATAGTGATCTTATTAATAAGTATTTTGGGTATATGATATGTAAATCTAAGCAGGAGGAATTACTTGTTATTCTTCTTAATAATGGGAAGAGGTTAATTGGGTATAAGAAGATGTTTAAGGGTGCGGATACTTCTACTGTAATATCTATTAAGGAGATACTTAATTATGCGATTTTGGAAAGGGCTTGTGGTATTGTTATTATGCATAATCATCCTTCTGGTAATCCGAATCCTTCTAGTCAGGATATTGATTTAACTAATAAATTGATTCAGTCTTCTAATTTAATGGGGATTCCTTTGCTTGATCATATTGTTACTTGTGGTAATAGGTATTATAGTTTTTTGGAACAAAAGGTGGTTTATGAAAAATAGTAGGTATTTTCTGTTTTTATTTATTTTACTTATTGTTTTGTTAAGAAATAATTTGGTTAATGTTGTTAATAATTTTGGGAAGTTATTAATTGGTTATGATGATGGTTTGGAGTTATATTATTTAAAGAGTGAGTATGATAGTTTAAAGGATGATTATAATAAGTTAGTTAGTTTTAGGAATAATATTGTTATTAGTGATGATTATACGATAAGTAATGTTTATAGGAATAATTATGGTTTTGATAAATTGATTATTAATGGTGATAGTTATAAGTTGAATGATGAGGTTTTAAGTGATGAGGGGTTAATTGGTATTGTATCTAAGGTTAATGTTAAGTATTCTGAGGTTACTTATATTTATGATTTGAATATTCCTATTAGGGTGAATAATAGTATAGGTAGGATTGTTGGTAAGGATAGTGATAATAATTTAATTGTTAAGGATGTGGATGATGTTTCTTTGAATGATTTGGTTTATTCTATAAATGATAGTTATATTGGGAGGGTTATTAGGGTTGTTTCTGAGGATTTGGGGAGTAGGGTTATTGTTAAGACGGTTGATTTGAGTGGGATTGATTATGTTATTGTAAAGGATTGTTGAGTTATGTTAATTGATTTTATTATTAATAATTATACTGATATTTATTTGTTATCTATTTTGTTATTTGTGTTTGTAGATAATAAGTATGTTGTTTATTATATTTTTGTATTTGATGTTATTTTTAATAGAATTCCTTTTGTTTCTTTGTTATTTATATTAATAAAATATTTAAATAAGTATGTGTTTAGGTTAGTAAATAATAATTTTATTAATAGGTATATTGTGATTGTTATTTATTATTTTTTATTTTCTATTGTTTTATATTGTATTTTTAATAAATTTAATTTGTATATTATTAAATATTTAGTTAATAATATTATTTATAATTTAATATATTATTATATAGGTCTTAAAATATTAGAAATGGAAAGATTAAATGAATAAGAAGAAATATGTTAAGAATTTATTTATTAGAGTTTTAGTAAGTATATTATTATTTTTAATAGTTGGTATATTTATTAATAGGAGTGATAAGTTTTTATTGTTTTATAAAAATAATTTTTATGATAAGAATTTTAATTTTAGTTTTATTTCAAATTATATTAATAAATATTTTGGAAATACTTTTTATGTTGATAGTAATGTAACTTCTGTTAATAAAGTAATAAGTTATTCGTCTTATAATTCTTATAAAGATGGTGTGGTTCTTAATGGTGTTTCTGTTGTTTATCCTTTAAAGAGTGGGATTGTTGTTTATATAGGGAATAAGGAGGAATATGGGGAAACTATTATTGTTCAGGGGATGGATGGTGTTGATTATTGGTATTCTAATTTAAATGATATTAATGTTAAGTTGTATGATTATGTTGATACTACAAATATTATTGCGAGTAGTGTAGATAATAAGTTATATATGGTATTTGTATGTAATGGAAGTTATCTTAATTATGAAGATTATATTTAGGGTTCATTTTTTAACTTATATTTTAATTTTATTGGTTATGTTATGTGGTAGATTTAATTATTTGTTAATTATTAGTTTTATTATATTGTTTCATGATTTAGGTCATATTATTGTAATGAGAATATATAAGATTAAAATAAATAGAATAGTAATACTTCCGTTTGGAAGTATTATTGATAGTGGTATTAAATATAATGAAGAAAGTTATATTAAATTTTTTATTGGGATAGCTGGGGTATTTAATCAATTAATATTATATTTGTTATTTTATTATTTGTATAGGTATGGTTTAATATCTTATTTAAGTTATTGTATATTTTTAAAGTATAATAAGTATATTATTGTTTTTAATTTATTACCTATATATCCTTTAGATGGTTTGAAGATAGTATCTTCTTTGGTAGAGAATATTGTTCCTTATAAGTTTCATTTATATTTTATTAATATTTTAAGTATTGTTTCGATAGTGTTATTAGTATGGTTAACTAATTTTTCTTTTGATTTATTAAATATAATATTTGTTTTGATATATAAAACTTATGAAGAAATATTTAATATTAAAATTATATTTTATAAATTTTTGTTGGAAAGATATTTGTATGATAAAGAATATAAACGTATAAAGTATTTGAATAGTATTGAGAAGATATATAAGAATAGATATAATTTTATAAATAATGTTTCTGAGAGAAAAATTTTAAATAAATTATTTAAATAAAAAAGAAATTTTAATTTTTATGGTGTATATATATTTATAGGAGGTAGAAATGAAAAGAATATTAGATTATAAGAAATATATTATATTAATAACTTGTATTTTATTGTTATTAGGATTTATAGGTTATTATGTTTTTGTTAGTGGGGAGGAGGTTGATGATATAGTTTTAAAAGATGATATAAGTGAAGTAGGTACTAGTGAGGTAATAAATAATAATAGTATATTTGTTGATGTTAAGGGTGCGGTTAAGAAGCCTGGTGTATATGAGTTAACGTCTGATGATAAGGTTATTGATGCGATTAATGTTGCTGGTGGTCTTGCATCTAATGCGGTTACTTATAATATTAATTTGAGTAAGAAGTTGACTAATGAAATGGTTATTTATGTTTTTACTAAGAAGGAATTAACTACTACGAGTGTTACTATTAAGAGTGATACGGAATGTAAGTGTGAAGTTGTTGAGGTTAATAATTGTGTTAAGTCTGATGAGGAGGATAAGTCTAAGGTTAATATTAATAGTGCTGGTAAGGATGAGTTAACTTCTTTAAGTGGGATAGGTGATGCGAAGGCGGAGGCTATTATTGATTATCGTAATGAGAATGGTTTGTTTAAGAGTATAGAGGATATTTTGAATGTTAGTGGGATAAGTAGTAATTTATATGAAAAGATTAAAGATAGTATTACAGTCTGATAGGTTGTTTTATGTTTTATTGTTAGTAGTGTTATTTTATTCTTTTATAAGGATTAATATTGGTTATAAGAGTAAAATAATTGGTGATGAGGTAATAAGGGGAAGGGTTATTGAGATAATTAATAAGGATACTACTAATAAGATTACAATTAAGGGTAAAGAAAAAGTAATTGTTTATTATAAGGATATAGGTGATATTAAGTTAGGTGATGTTATTGAGGTTAGTGGTGTAGATAGTGTGCTTAAGAGTAATACGATTCCTAATAATTTTAATTATAAGAGGTATTTGTATAATAATCGTATATTTCATGTAATATATGCTGATAGTGTTAGGGTTGTTAGTAAAAATAGGAATATTATATATTTTATTAAGGATTTTATTATTAAGAGAGCTGATTCTTATAGGTATAATGGTTATATTAAGGCTTTTTTAATAGGTGATAAGAGTGATTTGGATACTTATAGTGTTTTTCAGGAGAATGGGATTAGTCATTTGTTTGCGTTAAGTGGTATGCATATTAGTTTGCTTTCTATGATTCTTTATAAGTTATTTGATAAGAGTAGGTATAAGGAATTGATTGTGGTATCTTTTTTGTTATTTTATGTAACTCTTACTAATTTATCTGCAAGTATATTAAGAACTATTGTGTTTTTTATTATTCTTAAGATTAATAAGAAGTTTGATATTAATATGAGTACTAGGAATGCGTTGTTGTTAACTGTGTGTTTAATAATATTATATAATCCGCTTATTGTTTATGATATTGGGTTTTTGTATAGTGTGATTGTTACTTATGGTTTGATTATTAGTACTAAATATTATAAAAAGAATTATTTTGTTAATTTGTTATTAACTTCTTTTATAGCGTTGTTATTTAGTTTACCTATTACTCTTTATAATAATTATGAATTAAATATTATGTCTATTTTAAATAATTTAATTAATGTTCCTTTGGTAACTTTTATTATATATCCTTTAAGTTTACTTACTTTTGTAATTAGATTATTAGAACCTTTATATAATATTTCAATAATATTATTAGAGAGTATTAATAATATGACTTCTTTGATAAATATAAATATAGTTATTCCTAAGGTTAATGTGGTTTTTTATTTAATATATTATTTATTAATACATTTGTTTATTAAGAGTAATAATAAGAAGTATATAATATTATCTATTATGTTGGTTTTATCTTTTAAATTGTTGCCTTTAATTAATCCTTATTATAAGATATATTTTTTAGATGTTGGTCAAGGGGATTCTTCTTTAATAATATATAAAAATAAAGTTGTATTGATAGATACTGGAGGGATAAGGAATAAGACTGTGAGTGATAGTACTGTAAAGTTATTAAAGTCTTTAGGGTATAGTAGGATTAATTATATGATAATAACTCATGGGGATTATGATCATATGGGAGATAGTGTTAATATAATTAATAATATTAAGGTTGATAAGGTGATATTAAATTGCGGGGAGTATAATGAGTTAGAAAGTGATTTAATTGAAGTGTTAAAGAGTAGGAAGATATCTTATTATAGTTGTATAGATGAGTTAAATATAAATAAGAATAAGTTAATATTTATAAATAAGAAGGTATATGATAATGAGAATGATAATTCGAATGTAATATATTTGAAGATAAATAATTTTAAGTTGTTATTTATGGGAGATGCTGGGGTTGTGGTAGAAAAAGATATAATAACTAAGTATAATTTGAATAATATTGATGTGGTTAAGGTTGGTCATCATGGAAGTAAGACGAGTAGTGATAAAAGTTTTATAGATATGATAAAACCAAGGTATTCTGTTATTAGTGTGGGTGAAAATAATAGATATGGGCATCCTAATGGGGATGTATTAGATAATTTGAAAGGTAGTAAGGTATACAGAACTGATTTGGATGGTAGTATTTTGTTTAGGATTTATGGTAATAAAATGAAGATTGTAAATTATTCTTCTTAGATGAAATAGGCATAAATATTGAAAAAGAATGAAAAAGTGCGAACAAGTATTTGACAAAATAAAAATTATGTGGTAGAATGTAATTACAAATAAGGGATATGGGGGTTTTAAAATGAAAGGTTTTGTTTTAGACTATATAAATGAGAATGAATATAAGAAGTTAGAAAGAGCATTAAAGAAGTATAATATGTTAGCTTATAAAGAATTAGCGTTTTCTTTCTATCCAGCTTTAAAGAATGGTAATTTTTTAGGGGAATTGGTATCAAAGAATAAGGCTAAGGGTACTGAAACTTATGAATTAAAGTTAAAGAGTGATCATATGTTTAGTCAGGTTCATGGTGATGTTAAGCTTCATTATATTGTTTATAAGAAGGAACAGGTTGTTATGCTTGATACTTTAACTCCGTCTGATATTTTATTGGAAGGTCATATGGCGGAACTTACTACTTATAAAGGTGTAATGATTAGTAAAGCTAATGCTGAAAAGGATATGTTTAAAATTGATTTATTAAATATGTTACAAGGGGATAAACGTTAGTTTATCTTTTTTAGTTAACAGAAAAACTAACTATTTCTAGTTAGTTTTTCTGTTTTAGAAAGTTTGTTTTTA
>CAZTEJ010000060.1:0-6889 GCA_964612605.1 uncultured Clostridium sp.
AATTATATTTACTTCATTTGCTGCGTGTTTTTACTTTGAGAAGTCATCAATTTTTATAATTAATAAGCCTATGAAAGGCTTATTTGGAAGTACTTATTTTATTTTTCGTTGTATTTTTTACATTCCATGTCTAGTTCGTGAAATAGTTTGTCTATATCTTCGGGATTTTTTATTCTGGCTCCTGATGCGTATTGGTGGCCTCCTCCGTTGTATTTGCTTGCTATTTCATTTATTACTGGTCCTCTTGATCTGATGTTTATTTTGTATATTTCTTGTCTTTCGTCGTAACTTGAGAATGCCCAGGCGTGTACTTCTTTAATGTAATTAAAGTTATTTACCATGTTTGATGCGGCGGCTGAGTCTACGTTGTATTCTTTTATCATTTCGTTTGTTATTTTTATGTATGCAAATCCGTTTTCGGTTATGGTCATGTTTAGTGCTAGGAATGCTTGGAATTTAAATTCGTTTATTGGTCTTTCGTATAGTTCTGTGTAGAGTTTTTTTAGTTCTAAATTATAATTGTTTAATAGTTTTGATGCTATGCTTAATGTTTCTGATGAGGTTGTTGCTAGTAGGAATCTGTCTGAGTCTGCAACTATTCCTAGGAATAGGTTGCTGGCGATTGTTTTATCCATTTTTAATTTTGTTTTGAATATTAGTTTGGCAACTAGTTCGCTTGCTGATGATGCGGTTGTATCGACTATTTCTATTTTTCCCATTTTGTCTTCGTATGGGTGATGGTCTATTTTTATAACTTCTTTGTATAGATTATAATCGGTTCCATCTATTCTTGATATGTTTGGTACATCTACTACTATTAGTAGTGGGTTTTCTAGGGTTGTTGTATCTATTTTGTCTAGTTGTCCGTAGTTTTTAAATTTGGAAACTGTTTTTCCTACTGCGTAGACGTTTTTGTTTGGGAATGTTTGTTTTATTGAATCTCTTAGGCTTATTTGGCTTGCAATTGCATCTGGGTCTGGTCCGATGTGTCTTGCTATTACGATGTTGTTGTATTTGCTAATTAGTTTGTATATTTTATTTTCCAATAATACACCTTATATTGATAGTTCGTATGTGTCTCTTGCTATCATTAGTTCTTCGTTTGTTGGAATTATATAGCAAGGGATTTTTGAATCTTTTGTTGTTATTAGTCTTTCTTCTCCTCTTACGTTGTTTGCTTCTTCGTCTACTTTGATTCCTAATACTTCTAGTCCTTCCATTATTGCTTCTCTTGTTGGTGCTGAGTTTTCCCCTATTCCTGCTGTAAAGCAGATGGCGTCGCAACCTTTCATTAGTACATAGTATCTTCCTATATATTCTATTACTCTTCTATTAAACATATTTTGGGCTAGGATGCATCTTTTGTTTCCTTCTTCTGCTCCTATTTCTATATCTCTTGCATCTGATGATACTCCACTTATTCCTAGTAATCCGCTTTGTTTGTTTATGGCTTTGTCTATTTCTTCTGGAGTTAGGTTTGCTTTTTGCATTACGTAAGGTAATATGCTTGCGTCTATATCTCCTGAACGTGTTCCCATTATTACTCCTGCATTTGGTGTAAATCCCATAGATGTATCTATACATTTTCCGTCTACTACTGCTGAGATACTTCCTCCGTTTCCTAGGTGGCAAACTATTATTTTTGTATTTGTTCTTCCTAGTATTTCGTTTGCTCTTGTTGATACGTATTTATGGCTTGTTCCATGGGCACCGTATTTTCTTACTGAATAGTCTGTATACCATTCGTATGGTAGTGCATACATGTATGCTTCTTCTTTCATTGTTTGATGGAATGCGGTATCGAATACGGCTGTGTGAGTTGCTTCTGGCATAAATTCTCTAAATGCTTTTATTCCGACTACTGCTGCTGGGTTGTGTAGTGGTGCTAGTGATGATAGTTCGGTTATTGTTTCTTGTACGATATCGTTTATTACTACTGTTTTATCGAATTTATCTGCTCCTTGTACTACTCTGTGTCCTACTCCTTTTATTTCTGATAATGATTCTACTACGTTGTTTTCTAGTAGTTCTTTTGTTAGGAATCCGACTGCTGTTGAGTGGTTTTGTAGTTCTACTTCCTTTCTTATTTTTTCTCCATTTAATTTAATAGTATAAAAACTATTTCCTATACCAATTCTTTCGAATACTCCAGACATTAGTACTTTTTCTTCTGGCATCTCAAATAATGTGAATTTTAATGATGATGATCCAGCGTTTACACTTAATATTTTCATATTTACATCTCTCCTTAAGTATTATTATACAAAAAAAGATAGTTTATTGCTATCTTATTTTACTTTAAAATATGATTTTATGGTATTTTTTTGGTTGTTTAGTTTTATTCCGTATTCGTTGTTGTATACTTTTTCTATTTTGTTTTGTTCTTCTATATTATATCCTTTCATTATGGTTATCACCCATTATTATTATGGTATGTTTTTATTTATAATATATCTGTATAATTGTTATTTATAGGTAGTTTTATTATTTCTTCTGTTTTTATTGCTTCTTTTATTAAATTATCATAGTCTATTAGGTTTTCGTATTCTATTGCTTTTGATAGTTCTGGGTTTATTACTGGGTGTTCTGGAACGAATATTGTACAACAGTCTTCGTATGGTCTTATGCTTATTTCGTAAGCATTTATTTGTTTTGATATGTTAATTATATCTAGTTTATCGAAGCAAGCTACTGGTCTTATTACTGGGATTTTAACTACTTCGTTTATGCAATTCATACTTGTTAGGGTTTGACTTGCTACTTGTCCGATTGATTCTCCGTTTATAATGCATTTTGCATTTGTTTTATGGGCTATTTTTTCGCTGATTCTGTACATCATTCTTCTCATTATTGTTATCATGTATTCTTTAGGACAGTTTTTATATATTGCTTCTTGTAGTTGTGTAAAGTGAATTATGTGTACTTTTATGTAGTTGGAATAATCTGATAGGGTTGTTGCTAGGTCTAGTACTTTGTTTTTAGCGTTTTCGCTGGTGTGTGGAGGGCTATCAAAATAAATACATTCTAGTCTTATTCCTCTTTTCATGGCAAGGTATCCGGCTACTGGTGAGTCTATTCCTCCGCTAAGCATTAAGATTCCTTTTCCTAGGGTTCCTACTGGATATCCTCCTATTCCTTTTATTTTTTCAAAATAAATGTATGCTTTGTTTCTTCTTATTTCTATGTTTATTTCTAGTTCTGGGTTGTTTACGTCTACTTTTTTATTGTTGTATGCTTTAAGTACTTCTCCTCCTAGTTTTTTTGATATTTCCATGCTGTTTAGGGGATATGTTTTATCGCTTCTTTTTGTTATTACTTTGAATGTTGTGTATTGTTCATTAGTTAATAGATTTATTAGATTTTCTTTGATGTTATCTATGTTGTTATTTTCTAGTTCGTAACCTATGTTTATTTCATGTATTCCGAAGATTTTTTTTATTTTATTTATAACTGAATTGAATTCAGTTGTTTCTATATACATTCTTCCTCTATCGTATATTATGTTATGGTTTATGTTTTGTAGGGATTGGTCTATGTTTTCTTTTAGGGTTTTAATAAAGTAATTTATGTTATCGTGTTTTGTTGTTAGTTCTCCGTATTTAATTATTATTATTTTTTTCATGTTAATAATCCTTTCTTTTTTAGTTGTTTAGTTCTTGTAGTTTTTCGTATACTTCATCGAATATTTTTAGGAATGTAGTTATTTCTTCTTCGGTTGTTAGATATGATAGACTTATTCTTATTGTTGTTAGGGCTCTTGTTTTGTCTTGATATATTCCTAGGACTGCTGAGGAGATTTTTCCGCTTGAGCAGGCTGTATTTGATGATAAATAAATATTGTGTTTTTCTAGGGCATGGATAAATGTTTCTGGTTTTATATCCATTAGGCTTATGTTTAGGATATTTGGAATTGAGTATTTGGTTTTGTTTATAAGTATTTTAGGGTATTTGTTTAGATGTTCTGTTATTTTATTGTTTAGTTTTGTTATTTTGTTTTCTTTTTGTTGAAGATCTTCGGTTGCTAATCGGATTGCTTTTGAGAATGTAACTATTCCTGGGAGGTTTGGGGTTCCTGGTCTTATATCTTTGTTTGAACCGTAAAGTATTGGTTTTATGTTTATTTTACTATTTTTGTATAGTAATCCGGTTCCTTTTGGGGCGTATATTTTATGGCTTGAGAAGCTTGCTAGATCTACGTCGGATAGATTGATTTGACATTTTCCGATTGCTTGGGTCATATCACTATGGAAGATTGTGTTTGGGTTTTCTTTTTTTATTATTTGTTTTATTGTTTTTAGTGGTTGTCTTATTCCTAGTTCACTGTTGACTGCGCAGATGCTTATTAGGATTGTTTTGTCTGTTATTAGTTTTTTTAGATCTTCTAGGTCTATTATTCCTTCTTTGTCGTTGTTTACGTAATCTATTTTAAATCCAAGTGTTTCTAGGTATGTGCATATTCCGTAGATGCTTTCGTGTTCTAGTTTGGAAACTATAATGTGATTTCCTTGTTTTTGTTTGTTTAGGGCTGTGCCTATTAGGGCTAGGTTATTGCTTTCTGTGGAACCGCTTGTATATATTATTTCTTCTTCTTTTATGTTTAATACTTCTGTTATTTGTTTTGTAGCACTGTTTAATAGATTTTTGGATTTTGTTCCTAGGCTATGCATGCTATTTGGGTTTCCGTAGTATTCTGTACATACTTTGTTAAAACTGTTAAGTATTTCTGGGAGTACTGGGGTTGTTGCACTGTAATCTAAATATATCATTAATATCACGTCCGTTCTTGTTTATTATAAACTATAAAAATATTTTTTTATATACTTTTGGAAATTTTTTTTGTAAAATTATAGATGGTGATTGGTAGTGAAAAAAATTTATGTTATTTTATCTTATTCTGGTTCTCTGTTTGCTAGATTTTTAAGATTGTTTACGAATGATAAGTATGTTCATACTACTATTTCTTTGGATAGTAGTTTGGATAGGTGTTATTCGTTTGGAAGAAAGTTTCTTTATTTTCCTTTGCCTGGTGGGTTTATAAGAGAGGATTTTAAAAAGAATATTACTTATTTTAAGAGGTCTGAGTTTATGATTTATGAGCTTAATGTTGAGGATGATAAGTATGATTCTTTGGTTAATGATATTGAGTTTAATTATGTTAGTAAGATTAAGTTGTATAGGTATAACATTATTGGGCTTTATTATATTTGGAGAAATAAGGTTAAGCATAGGGATTATCATTATGTTTGTTCTTCTTTTTGTGCTAGGGTTTTAATTGATAATGGGATTGTTAATTTTAATAAAGATTATTCTTTGGTTAGGCCTGGGGATTTTCTTGGTATTGATTATTCTAGATTGGTTTATGAAGGTAGTGTTAAGGATTATTTTAAAAAGGGTTGTAATGTTTAGTTACAATCCTTTGTTATTTCTCCGTCTAGGCTAAAGCTTTTTGCTTCGGTTATTTTTACGTTTATTATTTGTCCAATTGTTGTAGTTGGTGCAGCTACGTTTACTAGTTTCATATTTTCTGTGTATCCACATACTTTTGTTTTATCTTTTTCAGATATTCCGGTTACTAATACTTTTTGGATTGTATTTAGCATTTTTTCGTTGCTTTGTTTTGAGTATGTGTTTATTTTTTCGTTTAGTTGATGTAGTCTTTTTTCTTTTTCTTCTTCGGTTAGTTCGTTTTTCATTTTGGCTGCTGGGGTATTTTCTCTTGGTGAGTATATGAATGTGAAGGCACCGTCGTATTTGCATTTGTCTACTACGTCTAGGGTTTCTTTGAAGTCTTCTTCGGTTTCTCCTGGGAATGCGACTATTATATCTGTTGTTATTGATGCTCCTTTTACTTTGGTTCTTATTTTGTTATATAGTTCTAGGTATTCTTCTTTTGTGTATCTTCTTCCCATTAGTTTTAATATTTTTGATGAACCGCTTTGTAGTGGTAGGTGGATGTATGGCATTATGTTATCTCTTTCTGATATAATATCTATCATTTTGTCTGTGAAGTCCCATGGATGTGAGGTTACGAATCTGATTCTTTCTATTCCTGTATCACTTACTTGTTTAAGTAGTTCGCTGAATTCGATTTCTCCTTCTAG
Organism: uncultured Clostridium sp.; assembly: GCA_964612605.1. GTDB lineage: Bacteria > Bacillota_I > Bacilli_A > RF39 > UBA660 > CAG-533. Next base: position 6,102 of record CAZTEJ010000060.1, read on the forward strand.
ATCTTTTCCGTAAGCATTTACGTTTTGTCCTAGTAGGGTTATTTCTTTGTATCCTTGTTTTTTTAGTTCTTTTATTTCGTTTAGGATATCTATTGATTTTCTGCTTCTTTGTTTTCCTCTGGTATATGGTACTATGCAGTATGTACAGAATTTATCGCAACCGTACATTATGTTTACCCATGCGGTTATATTTGAATCTCTTTTGTATAGGTTTCCGAATTCGATTACGTCTCCTTCTTTGCTGTAAACGTTTATTGATTGTTTTCCGTAGTAGTTTTCTAAAAGGCTTGGTAGTTCGTTCATGTTGTGAGTTCCAAATACGATGTCAATATATTTGTGTTTTTCTTTTATTTCTTTTACTACGTTTTCTTCTTGTGCCATGCATCCGCATAGGCCGAGGATTAAATCTTTATTTGTTTTTTTAAGGTGTTTGCATCTTCCTAGGAATCCGAATACTTTATCGTGTGCGTTTTCTCTTATGGCACATGTATTTAGTATTATGAGGTCTGCTTGTTCGAAGTTGTCTATTTCGGTATATCCTAAATTTTCAAGGATTTTTTTTATTTCTTCACTGTCGTGAACGTTCATTTGACAACCGTATGTTTTTATAAAGTATTTTTTTCCGTTGAATATATTATTTTCTTTTCTTGTTTCGTATATGTATTTTACTTTTGTTTGTCCTCTTTTTCTTGCTTCTTCCATATTTGGATAGTTCATTTTTTATCACCAACTTCGTTAGTTATTATAGCATACTTTTTTGATAAGAGGGATATTTTTTAAGTTATTTT
>CAZTEJ010000061.1:0-6741 GCA_964612605.1 uncultured Clostridium sp.
CTTCTAATGTATTATCTCTATTAGCAATTCTTTGTTGGTTTGCATGTTCTATTTCGTGTAATATCATTTGTAATATAGAAAGATTTTTATATAACATTTTTTCAAAATTATTAATACTTAAGAAGTTATTTTCGATATTGTTTATCAATTGTTGAATCATTTCAGTATATATGATTATATTTTTATAGTAAGAGAACGTTGCCTTGTTATGCTAATTTTTTCGCATATTGTTCTTCTTAGTTTTATATACTAGCATCCTTTCCTCATTTTATCAACTAAAAAACACGTTTTTCCGTGTTTCATATCATTACCTATTTACTAAGTTTCTTAGGATGATTATTAATAGATAACTCCAAAGCATTATCTAATATTTCTTTATCAAAACCAAAATCATCATACCCTTGCATACAAGTATCCACATACTCCTTAGAAGGTATACGATATCCAAAATAATTATTCATAACATATATTAAAGCCTTCTTAACTTTACCATTAACAATCACATCAATATATTCCTTAGAATAAAACGTAGGATATCCCTCATACCTATCTAAAGCAGCAACATCAAACATAGATAACTCATAAAGTCCAAGTGGAACCTTACATCCATCACACTTCTCAATAGTTAAATAAGAATAAAAATCATGACTTCCCTTATATGCTAGTCTATATCCCTCTAATTCCAAACTATCTATAATTCTAAAACTAGGACACCTTTCCATCATTTGATTTAAATTCAAATTACTTCCATAAGCTAAATAATAACACTTAAACATAACAAATCACCTTTCCTTACAAAAACCTTTAACAGGTATAGCTATATTATAACCATAACTATCCTTAAAATCTTTCAAATATTGCTTCAAGAAATATATCTTATCATAATTATTATCAAAAACCAAGTCCACAAACTCCAAAGCATTCTTCAAATTAACAGTATCATACAAACAAGCATCATGATTATAACTAATAAATTCTTTCTCTAATTTATAATTTAAAAAATCCTCATCCATAACTTTATTCATAGAAGCAACAATCATCTTACTAAACGTATTAATATTATTCTGCCAAACAATCGGATTAACACTCGCGTTCGGACACCTAAACTCCAAAGTATTTTTAATTTTCCACATATTATCCATATCAAACCATTGAACATTACAAAAATTTAAAGCACATCTTCTAGAACTATTAGGAACATTCCTATAAATTTGAAATATATGATCTACATTCTTAATATAATCCATATTCTCATAAAGCAAATCAGAAATAGGTCTAGCATACTTATATAAATTACTTCTTCCACTACCCTTATCACCATAACAAAATCTAATAAGAACATTCTCATAAGCAGTATAAAGCATCAAAAACTGTCTCCAAGCATCTACATCTTTACCCAAAGCCCTTGCCCCAATATGAACATGACCACCCGCATTATGAAAAGTATCAGCCTTCTTACTTCTTAAAAAATCACAAACCAACTTTAATTCCTTATACCACTTCTCTTCATCATACATAATTGGACTAGTTATTTCACCACCATTAACTAAAGAACCATCTTTTTTAGATTCCCAAAAAGGTAAATTAGTTTCTATAAATTTATCTGCTTTAGATCTTCTAGCCCTCTCATATTCAAGCTCACAACCAAACGTAATATCCCTAGGTAAATTTAATATATCCCTATATTCCAATAAAAAGTTATTTACTTCATTTAATAACTCTTTCAAATCATTCCCTCTAAAAGAAGAAAAACAATCATTCCTATCATCTCTTACTAACTCACTTACCATACTATCACTTCCTTAACTTTAACTTATATTCAACACTATCATTAAACATATCTAAATTATTCTTCTTAACATCTAATATTTTCTCTAAATTATCTAACTCTTTAACATCAATCTTCTTATACTTAACACTATAACCATTAATCTTATCCTTAACATAACTCTTAATTAATATATACTTCCAATTAGAAATATTATAACCCCAAATAAGTACCGCAAAAAGCCATGCAAAAGAATAAGAATAATTCTCTTTTTCAGTTTCTAATCTATAAATATAATCATCACTAGACTTATAATGATTAACCACAACAATAACATCATCATTATAAAGATAATCATCATCATCCAAACTATACTTAACAACCACACTATTTTTACTACTAAGTAAATTATCCAAATCATCCTTACTCATAGAAAATATACTATCCAAATCATTTAAAAAAATATCACTATTTAATTTATATTTAGTAACACGCCTTTCATATAAACCATCCTCATTAACAAACCACCCAGTAGAATACTCAAGCACCTCATCATCAAACTTCTCAGTATACGACTTAATTTCCCTATGAACACCCAAAGAACTATCAATAGTCTTAATATTCGCATTCGCTTTCACCTCATCAATAACAAACGGCTTATTATCTTTAATATTAAAAATAATTAAAGCAGATAAAATATAAGGAAAAACATAATCAAAAGATAATCCCAATTTAAGAATACATCTCATTAAAAAATTACATCTATTAACCCTATCTTTATTATTAATCTTATATTCCAAATCATCAATATCATTCTTTATAACACTTTCTATATCCATCACAATCACCTCTACAACGTTAATCTCTTACCCTTTTCAAATTCCTTATTACCAACCTTAAAATACTTTAAATACTGTTTCAAAAAATATATCTTATCTAAATTATTATCAAAAACCATATCAGCAAACTCAATTGCCTGTTCTAAATATATTTCCCTAAACCATACAATATCATTATACTTATCTTTATTAATAGACCTTCTTCTATCAACAACTTCATCATCAAACCTATCACTCTTACAATAATTTAATAACTTAACAAACAAATTAACATTATTCTGCCATATAATCGGATTAATAGTCCCATTCGGACACCTAAACTCAATCGTATTCTTATACCCAAACTTCCCACTAGAGTTAACATTATTAAAATTAACACCAGAAATAACACTCATATCAATATCCAAAACCAAATCATTTAACTTACTATAACAATCAAAATTATCAACAATATTCTTAAGTTTACCACCTATAGGATAAGCATAAGTATCAATATAAGGCCTTTCAGTTAAATACTCACCATAACAAAACCTATAAATAATATTCTCATAAACAGACCAAATCTTAATAAAATTCTTCCAACACTTAATATCATCACCTAAAACATGACTACCAACATGAACATGCCCACCAGTAAACTTTCCCTCAGTCGCATTTTCCTTTACAAAATTACAAACCAATTTCAAATCATCATAATATTTCTTACTATCATAAAGTATTGGACTAGCTATTTCCGCACCTTTAACACTAGTTAATGAAGTATCAAACTTTAATATCCAATCATCCTCCATTAAATTACTCTTAAGCCTTTCATCCAACCTATTCCACTTAACATTCTCAAACTCAATCTCAACTCCAAAAGTACTTTTATCCCCTAAATTTAAACTATTTCTCATTTCTAAATAATATTTATTCAAAAGAACAAATAAATTAAATAACTCTTTCCCCTTCATTTCAGATAATTTATCATTATCTTCTTTATAAATGTAATTAAATATTGAATAATTATTTTTCATACTTACACCTACTTCCTCATAAGATATTTATAATTATCTTCACTAATCTTAAGTTTCTTTTTTATCGTATTAATATCCGGATTATCATAATCATAATTAATTTCATTAATTCTATATTCTAATTTCCTATACCTATCATTACCAGTTATCTTCTTATAAGAATATATTTCATTCATAACTGTTAAAATAACATATAATATACTTAAAGCCATATTACTAACATTAGACTCTAAACTATACACAACCTTATCATGATATACCAAATAAGATACCTTATTATACACTTTATCAGATAACTCTATATCCTTAGACAATAACTCTAAATCAAAACAATCATAATTTCCCCTTAATATTTTATCTATATCATCCTTATTACATTTAACTTTATATCTACTTACGTTTCTAACCATATTACCATCCAAAACATAAGACTCACTATTAATAGTTAAAATAAAATTATCTACACTATCCTCACAATTATATGATATAGAATCCTTTCTAATATCTCTAACAAAAGGAATACTCAATAAAGAACAAGAACCCAAAACCACACTAGCCGAAAGAAAATATGGAAATATTGTTTTAACAACCTCTTTATATATTTTAAAATTCTTTATATATCTTGTCTTAGAATCATCTGACGTATAATAATATAACTTATCATTTAACTTATTCTTCTCATTCCTTATCTTCTTAAATAACTTATCTTTATTTCTAATATCTTCCCTACTTAAAACATAATCCCTATTCATAAAATCCCCTTCTTTAAGTTGTTATACTATCATATTACTATATAAAAGTCAAATTTTTGTTCGCAATTTATTACATAATATCTTATATTTTTTATGTATAAAAACAAATAATTTAATTAAGATATTATTAGGTGATTATAAATATGTTAATACCAACTGTAATAGAAAAAAATTATAACGGAGAAAGATTTTATGATATATATTCCAAATTACTAAACAATAGAATAATATTTCTAAACGGAGAAATAAACGATGAAATATCTTCCCTTATAATAAGTGAATTATTATACCTAGATAGTATAAATAATGAAGATATCTATTTATATATTAACTCCCCAGGAGGTTCCGTAACCGCAGGAATGGCAATAATAGATACAATGAACTACATAAAAAGCGATGTATCAACAGTATCCATCGGACTATGTGCGTCAATGGCTGCTATTATATTAGCAGCAGGAAAAAAAGGAAAAAGATTATCTCTTCCAAATTCAGAAATAATGATACATCAAGTACTAGGAGGAGTAGAAGGAAAAGCATCAGATGTTAAAATACAAGCAGAAAGAATATTAAAAACTAAAAAAAAGATTAATAAACTATTAAGCGAATTAACCGGAAAATCAATAAACAAAATAAATAAAGATACCGAAAGAGATTTTTATCTAGATCCCAAAGAAAGTATTAAATATGGTTTAATAGATAAAATAATATAAAAAAGTGATTTCAATCCATCACTTCTTTTATTTTTAATTTAATACTATTAACACTTTCTTCATCAGGAATCATTACATAAGCCTTAGACTTACCAGTTGAATAACAATAATCATAAGAATCAGTTCCAGTTGCAACTAAAGATTCAATATCCCAACTAATATTATTATTTAACTGTTTATTAACCAATTTACTTATACTATCTTTATCAATATTAGTTTTAATACCACTAGATAAAGAATTTAATATAGAATTATACTTAGTTAAAATAGATTTAGACATCAACTTTTCAGTTATACCCTTTAAAACCTGTTGTTGATGAACCTGTCTATCATTATCACCACCAGCATACTGATACCTATTCCTAGCATAAGCAAGAGCCTCCTCACCATTTAAAGTCTGCTTACCATACCTAAACCTAATTAACTCATCACTACCAAACTCCCTACTAGAATTTTGTTCACAAACATATCCACTACCACAATCAATCTCTAAATTATATCTATAATCCGGTTTCTCAACATCAACAGTTATACCACCCAAAGCATTAATTAACTTAACAAACGAACTAAAATTAACTCTCGCATAAAAATTAACATCAACATCATAAAGAAGACCTAAAGTAAGTGCACTTTCATCCACCCCATATATACCAGCATGAGTTAACTTATCTTTAGAATCCTTACTAGCCAAAGTAACATAATAATCCCTAGGAGTACTTACAAGCAATATCTTTTCCTTATCCGGATTAACAACCACAAGCATATTAACATCACTTCTAGAAGAATTAACAACCTTTCCAGAAGAGTCAACCCCACTTAAATAAATAACAAAAGAATCCTTATTAACATTAACATTAGTAAACTTATCATCATTTCTTAAATTAACCCTTATTTCAGATAACCTAGCCAAATTAAACTGATTATCCTCTATATATAAATCAATTAACCCCTCATTAACAAGAAAAGCCTCTACAGTTTCATCATTAACAAGTTCAATCGCATCTTCTACACTATCTTCTTTAACAATTTCAAAATTAATCTTATTCTTTAAACTATCTATTGCAGCCTCTACATTCTCATCATTATTATAAATAACTATTTTCTTATTATCTAAATCATTTATTTTACTATACTTACCCTTAGTTATATATACCCCATAAACTTCATTACTTCTATTATTATCAAAAATATTATTAATAAAATCTAAAGAAAAAATCAAATTAATAGATATAAATATTTCTAATATAATTAATAAAATAGTAATAAAAGAAATAAACAACTTAGTTATAACTAAAGCCTTATGATTTAATTTATATATTAAGAATAAAATAAAAGATATTAATAACACAGATAAAATAACTAAATATTTAATAGGAAGCATATCAAGATAAATAATCGTACTCCCTAAAAAAACAGTACTAATAACAAGAATAAAAGATAATAACTTATAAATCAAATACTTATTACTTTTTTTAGATTTCTTTTTCACGTTCATCACCTACCAATAGCATATCATAAAAAAGAAAAATATATGTAAAAGAATAAAATATTTTACATATATTAGTCATTAATTAGTTGAATAGAGAAAGGATTATCTTTAGAACCATCGCCAGAAGTGATTTGGATGTTAGATTTAAGGTAAAGGGTGGGACGGAC
>CAZTEJ010000062.1:0-6692 GCA_964612605.1 uncultured Clostridium sp.
AGACCCATACCAACTTAGTTTATAATTCTACTGATATTTCAGTAGATTTTTCATATAATTAATTGGTGATTAACATGCTAGATATTATTAATTCTATCCTACGTAATAATGATTATTACATATGTTTATATAATAATCATATTTACATATATAACTATATAGAAATACTTAGTTTTAATAATCAATTAATTATAATTAAATTTAATACTTTTAATATCAAAATTAAAGGTACTAACCTACTAATCAAACACATGAATAAAAAAGAACTAATCATCTCAGGCAATATCCAAGGTGTTACCTATGAATAAAATTAACATAGAAGTCATAGGCAACCTCAATAGATTTATTAATAAATGCATTAATAACCATATTTATTTAGAAAATATTATTTACAAACCAAACGATACTTTAAACTGCTTAATCAATATTAATGATTATAAAAAAATAAAAAGACTTAATTACTATTCTAAAATCAAAATACTTAACTACACCGGATTTAATCAAATTAAACTATTTATAAAAAATAATATTATTAAACTACTTATCGCTTTACTTTCCTTCATACTAATTGATATACTAACCAGCTATATCATAGATATAGAAGTAATTCATCCCTCAACTAATATAAGAAACCTAGTATACCAAGAATTAACTAACAACGGAATAAATAAATTCACCCTTAAACTATCCTTCGAAGAACTCGATAAAATAAGTAAAAATATATTAAACAACAATAAAGATAAACTAGAATGGATAAGTATAACAAGAGACGGTATGAAATACATCATAAGATGCGAAGAAAGAAAACTTAATAATACCAATTCAGATACTAGATATCGAAATATAATATCAAATAATGATGCTCAAATAACTAAAATAATCAGCAGCAAAGGAGAAGTATTAGTTAGAAGTGGAGAATACGTAAAAAAAGGAGACACCCTAATCAGTGGAAAAATAAAATTTAACGAAGAAATTAAAGGAAATACCACCGCAACAGGTACAGTTTATGGAAATGTATGGTATAATGTAAATATAAGTATTCCAATCGAAACAAAAGAAAAAGAATACACTGGAAAAGAAAGATATAACATAAATATAAATAACAAAATATTTTTAAATAATAAATACCAACTCTTTACCCAAGAAAACATAAAAGAAATCAAAATACTAGGTATTAAAATTAAAATATACAAAGAAAAAGAATATACATATATTACTAATAAAATAGATACAAATACATCAGATGATATAGTATTTCAAAAAATAGAAGAAAAATTTAAATCAATAGGTACTATAATAGAACAAAAAGTTTTGAAAAAAGAAACAAATAATAGTACAATAGATTATAGAGTATTTGTAATATGTAATGAAATTATTAGTAAATACGAATACTATGAGGTAGGTGAGAATAATTGATACCAACAGCAGCAATAAATATAGTAATAGACCTATGGCCCGTAATACTACTTTGCTTACTAACCACTATCGGACTTAAAATATCAATATCAATAAGCAAACACAAAAAAATAGAAATATACAAAGAAATAATAAACCTAGTATTTATTACATATATTATATTATTATTTAGCCTAGTAACAGCAACAGACTTCTCATCATTCGGAAACAACTTTATCCCATTCAAAGAAATATTTAGATACAAAATGACCTCTAAACTATTCTACAGAAACGTAGTAGGAAACATGATATTATTTATCCCATTCGGTTACTTCGTAAGCTACTACTGCAAAACAAAAAATATATCCTACAGTCTAATCTTATCCTTACTAATAAGTACAACCATAGAATCAATTCAAATGCTACTAGGAAGATGCTTTGACGTTGATGATATCATACTCAATGTATTAGGCGGTATAATAGGTTATATTATATATGTACTAGGAGAACTAATATTTAAAAAAACTAGTGAAAAATTTAAAAATAATATTTTACTTAATTTAATATGTATTGTTATAATAATTATATTAATAATAATAATATTAAATTTATACGGAGTGTTTATATGAATAATTACGAAATAATAGATGAATACGGTTATAAAAATTATGACTACCTAAACGATTTATTAGAATATGCTTGTAAAAAATTAAAACTAAAAAACGTTTACTTCGAAATAATATTTATTAACAACGATAAAATACATCAAATAAATAAAGAATACAGAAACATAGATAGACCAACAGACGTTATCTCATTCGCATTTAACGATAACGGAAACCTAACCGGACCAATCAACATGCTAGGAGAAATATACGTATCAATAGATAGAATGAAAGAACAAGCAATAGACTACAACCATAGCGAAAAAAGAGAACTATCATTCCTATGCATACACGGGTTATTACACCTCTTAGGATACGATCATACCCTAGGAGAAAAAGAAGAAAAAGAAATGTTTGATTTACAAAAGGAGATATTAAATGAAAAAGGGATTATCAATTAAAAGATTAAGATTATCGTTCAAATACGCAACAAACGGAATAAAAAATACTATAAAAAGCGAACCAAATATGAAAATACACGTAACAATGGCAATATTAGTTATAATATGCGGATTTATCTTTAAAGTAAGTATGATAGAATGGGTTATACTCCTAACCCTAATCGCACTCGTATTTGCAGCAGAAACACTTAACACCACATTCGAACACCTAGTTGATATGTACACCAAAGAATTCAATAACGATGCCAAAATAGTTAAAGACACCGCAGCAGGAACAGTACTAATACTAGCCCTAGCAAGTGCAATAATTGGACTAATGATATTTATTCCAAAATTAATAGAGGTACTATGAAAGAAAATTTAAAACTAGTTATAAAAAATGCATACACCCCAATATCAAACTATAAAGTAGCAGTAATTATTAAAATGAATGACAACCAAGAAATAATCGGAGTTAACATCGAAAATAAAGACGGAAAAAGCGGAATGTGCGCAGAACAAGTTGCAATATCAAACGCATTTGCAGCAGGATACAAGCCCCAAGACTTTAAAGAACTACACGTAATGGGAAGTACAAAATCAATATGTATGCCATGCTTCATGTGCAGAGAACTATTACATGAATATTTTCTTCCTAATACATCAGTTTTTTGTTATAATAAAAATGGAAAATGCATAGAGAAAAAAATATCAGAACTATGCCCATTCCCATTTAATTTGGAGTAAAAATATGGTAAGAGAATTAGAAAGACTATTAAGTAATAGCTATAACCCCCACAGCGAAATCACTTACAGTGCCCTTGCTAAAATGCAAGACGGAACAATCTTTGGAGGAGTAGAAGTAAAAAACGATATCTTTAGAAATACAATATATGCTGAAGAATCAGCAATCGCTAACGCAGTTAGTCACGGATACAGAAAAAAAGATTTTGATTCTTTGTATATAATGACAAGTTCTAAAAATATTAATGATTTAAAAAACATCAATAAAAATATTATATCTGAATTTATGGAAAACGATTGTGAAATATTTTTATATGATATCAACAGAAACGAAAGAATAATTAAAGTAGGAAATTTAATAGAAAATATATATTAAGGTGAGATTATGAAAAGCGGATTTGTAAGTTTGGTCGGAAGACCAAACACAGGAAAAAGTACATTATTAAATACAATATTAAAAAAACACATAGCAATAGTATCAAACGTAGCAGGAACAACAAGAAATGCAATACAAGGAGTTTATAACGACGAAGATACCCAAATAATATTCGTAGATACCCCAGGAATACATAAACCACAAGACAAACTAGGAAAATATCTAAACAAACAAACATACGAATCATTAGAAGATATAGACGCAATCCTATTCGTTGTTGATGCAAGTGCCCCTATAGGAAGAGGAGATAAATTTATTACCCAAGCATTCAAAAACATAGAAACTCCCGTAATACTTGTTCTAAACAAAATAGATAAACTAAAAGACGAACAAATACTAAAAGCAATAAACGAATACAAAGAACTATACGATTTCAGTGATATAGTTCCAATAAGTGCTTTAAAAGACGATAACATCAAAAGATTAATAAAAGTAATAAAAGGATATCTAAACGATGAAATAAAATACTACGACGACGGAACAGTTACCAATACCTCACTTGAATTCATGCTAGGAGAACTAGTAAGAGAAAAAGTACTTAACCTAACCGAAGAAGAAGTACCACACTCAGTTACCTGTGCAGTTACAAATTTAAAAGATAAAGGTAACATAATGGAAGTATACGTAGACATCATAGTCGAAAGAAATAATCTAAAGAAAATAATAATAGGTTCCGGAGGAAGCATGCTAAAAAACATCGGAATGATGGCAAGAAAAGATATGGAAGAATTACTAGGAAAACAAGTATATCTAGAACTATACGTTAAAACAATAAAAAATTGGAGAGATAAAGAAAGATATTTACAAGAACTAGGATTTAAAGATTTTTAAAAAGGGAGAAATAAAACATGGTAAAATTAGATAAAGAAACTAGATTACACGTAGGACAAGAAACATTTAACGAACTATTAAGAACAAAATACGATTCCAAAGTAAAAGAACAGATCGCATTAAAATACAATATCACACCATCAATGGTAAACACCTGTTTTTACGAATACAAAAAAAGATATATAGAACCAAAACCAATCAAAGAAGAATTAGACTTACTAGATAAATACCTAAAAGAAAAACAAGGACTACTTAGCAAAAGAAAATACACCGAAGAATTCGAAATACAAGTTGGAAAAGAAACCTTCGAAGAATTACTTAATAGTCAGTACTCCTATGATATAAAAGATAATATAGCCAAAAAATACAATATATCAAAAAACGTTGTTAGTAATCTATTAAGTAAATATAGAAATAGAACCGAAGAACCAAAACCAACCAAAGAACAAATAGAACTAGCAAACAAATACGCATTACTATCAGAAAGAAGAGGAGCATCAACCCCAAAAAATATGATAGATATATTACTAGGAGCAAACGATAAAGAACTAGAAGAACTACTTCAAAGATATAGCTATACTAACTTAATTAATAAATTAGATTATTACAAAGTAAGAAATCAAGAACAAACTGAAATAGTTGAACAAATTAAAATAAGACTAACAAATATTCATGAAAAAACAAAACTAATATACCTAGATAACACAATAAAAAACGAATTAGAAATATTTGATAAAGCAATGAATGAATACTTAAATAGTAAAGACTACTATCCAAATTACATATTCGTTAAAAACAACGTAAGTAAAAAAATGTTTATGAATTGGATTAAAATAATTAAAGAAAATAACGATATAGAAAGAACTAATATACTAAATAAATACTATGACACAATGAAAGAAAGAGAAGTTGAATTCTCATTACTAACCCAAGAACTATATAAACTAATTAAAACAAAACAACCGACAATACTAGACTTCTATAAATTAGCGCATATGACAATTAATAGATTCAAATCATATATGAAATTAGGAATCGAACATAACTTAATTCCAAAAGAAGAAGAAAATACAATAAACAACTTCTTTGATTTATACATAGTAGGATCATATAGCCTATCAAACCTAGAAGAGGCCTATAAAATAAACTACGAATACAATGAAGTAAAATTAACAAAAGAAGAAATAAAAAATATATGTATGGAATTATTAGAAAATGATATACCAATAACTAAAAATTCAATCATCCTAACATTTGAAGAAAAAATTAAAAATAAAATGAATACAAAATAAAAATATTTCCCAATATATTAATAGAAAGGGAAATAACAAATGACAAAAGAAGAAGCCTGGAGTAAATTTAAAGAAACAGGAGAAATAAAATATTATTTAAAATACAAAAGAGGAAAATAAAATGTTAAAAAAAATAGAGGGCATTATAGTTAATTCAGTTAACTACGGAGAAAGTAGTAAAATAATTAATATATTAACAAAAGAAGGCACAATTGGAGTAATGTGTAAAGGAGTAAAAAATGTTAAAAGTCCTCTAAGAAGTTTTACTCAAAATTTAACATATGGATTATTTTGTATTTATTATAAAGAAAATAAATTATCTATATTAAAAAGTGTAGATATAATAAATGATTTAAAAACAATAAAAAAAGATATAACATTAATAAGTTATATGTCTTTTTTAGTTGATTTAACCAACCAAGTAATGAAACAAAACCAAGATGAAGAAATATATAATTTATTAATAAAAACTATATTAAAAATAAATGAAGGACTAAATCCAATGGTAATGAGTAATATATTAGAACTAAAATTATTAGATTATCTAGGCGTTGGAATAAACTTCAATAACTGTTTAAAATGTGGAAGCAATAAAAACATAATAACAATAGATCCTGATGTAGGAGGATACATATGTAAAGCTTGCTATACCAATGAAATAATATATGACGAAAAAACATTAAAAATGCTTAGAATGTATTATCTAGTTAATATAAGTTCTATAACAGAACTAAAAATAAATAACGAAGTAATAAATAATATAAATAAATTTATAAATACTTATTATGATAGATACACAGGATTATATCTAAAAAGTAAACAGTTTTTAGAAAAACTAATCAATTAAAAGGATAAAAACTATGAAAGAAGAATTTGAAAGTAGAGAAGAAACCCTAGAAATGATAGCAAAAAATCAAAAAAGAAATAACATAGTCCATAACTTTGGACT
>CAZTEJ010000063.1:0-6587 GCA_964612605.1 uncultured Clostridium sp.
AAATTGGTTATGGATAGAAAGTGGCCTGGTTCTAAGTATATTGCTTATTTTGGTTCTTTTACTAATACTTTTGATTCGGTTGATAATTTGAGGAAAAGATTTGATAAGGTTCTTGGTTTTGATAATGTGGTTGGTTTATCTATTGGTACTAGGTCTGACTGTATTAGTGATGAGTGTTATGAGTATTTGAGGGAACTTAATAAGAGAACTTTTTTGACTATTGAGCTTGGTCTTCAGTCTTGTTATGATAGGACTTTAGAGTTTATTAATAGAGGGCATGATTTTAATAATTTTGTGTTATGTGTTAAAAGGCTTAAGGATTTAAATATTAATGTTGTTGTTCATTTGATTAATGGTTTACCTGGTGAGGATGAAGAGATGATGCTTGATAATATAAGGTATTTAAATGAATTAGATATTGATGGTATTAAAATTCATAATTTGTTTGTTGTTAGGAATACGGTTATGGGGAATATGTATTTGGATAGTCCTTTTAGGTTATTAAGTAGGGATGAGTATATTGATATATTGGTTAAACAGATTAGGATTTTAAAACCTTCGATTGTGATTCATAGGTTAACTGGTGATCCTAGGGCTGATGATTTGATTGCTCCTTTGTGGTGTGTTAAGAAGATTGATGTGTTAAATGGGGTTGTTAAGAGGTTAAAGAGGGATAATGCTTATCAGGGGATTGATTATAAAAAGAGTTAATTTGTCCATATATTAACTCTTTTTTGTGGTTCTATATACATTTCATCGTTTTGTTTTATGTTGTATATTTTATAGAAATAATCGTTTGAAGATAGTACTGCGTTTACTCTTATTTGGTTTGGTGAATGGGTATCTATTAGGCTTTGGGAAACGATTGTTGTTGTGCTGTAGTTGTTTGACCATAGTTTTGCATATGATTTGAATGTGATTTTGGCGTTATCTTTGGTTGTATTTTCTTTTTGTAATATGTTTGTTATGCATTCTAACGCTGCTAGGTCTGCGATGTTTTCGCCTATGGTTTTTGTGCCATCGTTTGGTATTTCGTTTATTATTTCGTAGTTGTTGTAGTATTCTATTATGTTTGTTTGGATTTGGTTGTATTTTTCTTGGTCTGTTTCTGTGTACCAATTATTTAGTTTTCCATTTTCATCGAATTTTGATCCGTTGTTATCGAATGCATGTGATATTTCATGGGCGATTATTGTTCCTAGTTTTCCTAGGTTTTCGTATTTATTGTTTTCTAGTAGATTTGTTATTCCGGTTAGGATGTTTATTGAGTTGTCTGTTATGTTGTAGTATGCATTTACCATATAGTCTGGTAGGGATTGTGTATTGTTATTTGTATTTAGTTCTTCTAGTTGTTTGGTTGTTATTGTTTTGTTTATGTTAATTATATTTTCTAATAGGGTTATTTTATCGTTATAATTATAATATGATGAATAATCTTTGGTATAATTTGAACCTATATTTATTTTAATATTATTAAGTTTAGTTAGGGCTTTTTCTTTTGTTTGGGATTCCATCCAGGAATTGTTTATCATGTTGTTATATTCTTCTATGATTTGATTGGTAAGATTATTTATTTCATTTATTTTGTTGGTTGTTAGATTTTTTTCGTTATATTGTTTTGAGATTTGGTTTGGATATAGTGTTTTTATTAGTTCGTAGATGTAGTCTTCTTGTTTTGTATTGGTTATAATTTCGTTTAATTTGGTTATGATTTGATTGTAGTTTTGATTTGTGTATTCTGAATATGTTTGTAATATTTTTATGGTTACTATGTTTTGCCATAGCTTAAGGTTGTCTTCTGTTAGTAGTTCGTTTATTTTTTTATAACTTGCTTCATCTACTAGTGAGAATGTTTCTATATTTGAGAGTCCTAATTCTTTAAAGTAATAGTTTATGTCTATGTTAGTATATATTTTTTGGAGGTATTTTTTGTCTACTATGTTGTAGTAGTTTTCTGTGTTTTGTAGTTTTGTTTGGTCTATTTCTTTTGAAATTGTTTCGTAGAAGTTATCTATTTGGTTTGTTATGTCTAGGGCTTCTCCTGAGGTATATCCGTATTCTTTTAGTAGTTTGTTGTTGTATAGTTTGAAATAGTTTCTGATTGTTTTTAGATTTTCGTTTGTATAGTATTCTGATGTGAATCCATAATCCATAGGGATTGTGGTTAGGTATAGGGTATTTTTATCTTCTTTAAAGTCTTTCATTATTGTTTTTGATGTAAATATGTTTATGTTTAGTTCTTTTTCAATATTTATTGCTGTTTTAATGAATTCATTTATGTTTTGGGTATTTTTTATTTTATTTATGTATGTTTTTAAGATATTTATTGAATTTTGTTTTGATATGTTTTGATATTCGTTATATATTTTTATTATATTTGTTTCTTCTGTATTGTTTATTATTTCTTTTATTTCATTATTTATTTGTTCTGTTTGTTCTTGTAGGTATGACCATTCTTGTTCTTTGGTTTCTATTTCTTTTTGATTAATATAGTTATAGTAGTTATCTATTTTATTGTTATTTATTATTAATATTAAAGTTATTAGTACAAAGATGAATGGAATAAATAGTTTTTTTATATGTTTGTTAGACACCGAATAACACCTTCTCGCTTTTATATTTTTTTATTACTAGATATATGGTTATGATTGATAGTATGATTGTACTTATTATTGTTATGATTATGTAAAGAATATTATAGTTATTTGAGAATATATCCATAAGTATTTGGACACAGTTAACGATTGGTATTAGATAGTAGATTATTGTATCAGGGGTTATGCTTAGTATGTTTGTAAACATTGGTATCATTGATAGATATGATAGTATTGATAGTTTGATTTGTGCTTCTTTTGATGTTTTTGTGTTTGCTACTAGAAGGGTTGCTAGTGATGATATTATTAATGATGATGATAGGCTTACTAGTAGTCCGATTATGATACTAAATGGGTTTACTGTAATGTTTAGTGATTTGAATGATACGAAGTAGTGTGTTGATATGATTAGGGTTATTAATACTGAAAGGAATTCGATTATTGATGCGAATGCGCTGGCGATGAAGTTGGCTAGGTATTTTCCTAGGATTAGTTCTTTTTGTGAGATTGGGAAACTAAGGATTGTTTCTAGGGTTCCGCTTTCTTTTTCGGTTACTGTTGTTGATACTGCCATTGATTGTGATGTTGAGATTATTCCAGCGAATATTAGCATAAATAGGGTTGAATATATAGTTATTAGGAGATAGTTATTGCCTGGGAGTTCTATGTACTGGTAGTTGTATTTGGATATTATTTGTTCGTAGTCTATTCCCGCTCCGGTTATTTCGTTTATTAGTTCGTTGTTTTTTAGTGTCTCGAAGTAAGTGGTTATTAGGCTTTGGATTTGGATTCCGTCTTGTCCTGAGTCTACGTAGAAGTAGTATTTGTTTTCTTCTTGGTTGTAATGGATATATGCTTTGATTTCTTTTGTTTTGTAGGCTGTTTCTAGTTCTTCGAATGTGTTGTAGGTTTTTTGATTTAAATGACATTCTGATAGTAGTATTTTTTCTATTGTTGTTGTGTTGTAATCTATACCTATTTGGTATGTGTCTAGTCCGTTGGTACTATCGAACATTATTCCGTAAAGTATTACAAAAAACATTCCTATTAGTGGCATTGCTAGTAGGGTTAGGAATGTTTTTTTATCTCTAATTATTGAACGTAGTTCTTTTTTTATTGTTATTTTTATATTATTCATTGTTTTCTCCTATTATTTTTAGGAATGCATCTCTTATGTTTGTTGTTTTTGTTTCTTTTAGGATTTGTTTTGATGTTCCTGATGCGATTATTTGTCCTTTGTTTATTAGTATTAATCTATCGCATATATTTTCTGCTTCTTCCATGTAATGGGTTGAGTATAGGATGCATTTTCCTTTTGCTTTTTCTTCGTTTATAAAGTCTAGTATTGTTTTGCTTGATATTACGTCTAATCCGCTGGTTGCTTCGTCTAGGATGTAGTATTTTGGATTATGTACTAGGCATCTTGCGATGCAGGTTCTTTGGTATTGTCCGGTTGAAAGGTTTTCTATTCTTTGGTGTGCGAATGTTTCCATGTTAAATCTTTTGATGATATTTTGGATTATTTGTTCTAGTTCTTGTTGGGGTACTTGATAGTATGCTCCGCACATTTTAAGTAGTTCGTATGGGGAGATATCTTTATATAGTTTTGTGTTTCCGGACATGAAGGCGATTATTTTTTTTATTTTTTCATTATTGTTTTGATAGGTCATGTTATCTATTGTAATTGTTCCTTTGTCTGGTTTCATTATTCCTGATATCATTCTAAGTAATGTTGTTTTTCCTGCTCCGTTTGGGCCTAGTATTCCGACTACTTCTCCTTCTTTTGCTTCGAATGTTATGTTGTTATCTGCAAGGAAGGTTGTGTATTCTTTTTTGTTTGTTTGTTTTGTAAAGCTTTTGGTTATATTTTTTATTTCTATCATATTTTCTTACCTCTGTATTCTTATAGTAGTATATCATTTTAAGGGTAAAATAAAAAGAATTAGTTATGTTAATTCTTTATAATTCAACTTTTTCTTGTTCTAACATATCTTTAAATTGTTCCTGGAATTTAATTATTTCTTTTTTTAAACTGTCTGGGTATATGCTTTTGGTATTTTTTATTGCTTCGTAGATATGTTTTATTGTTACTTCTTCTTTGTTTTCAAAAACGGCGTAGCTGAATGCGTTTGCAAGTAGGGTTAGGGTTATATCTGGGTATCTGCTTGCCATTTCGTATACTCTTTTGTACTCGCTTGTCATATCTACTAGAAAGGTAAATATTTTTTCTTTTTGGAAATCGGTATAGGCTAGTTTTACTCCCATTTTCTTTTCAAATTTAGGATATGTTCCCATTAGTATTTCTACTACTGTTTTGGCATCGCTTTCTAAGATATCTACTTTGATGAATCTTCTTAGGAAGGCTCTATCTCTTAGGATGTAGGCTTCGTATTCTTCTGTTGTTGTTGCTCCTATCATTTTTATTGTTCCTCTATCGAGGAAGGGTTTTAGCATGTTTGCAAAATCTATGTTGTTGTTTTGATTTTTATTAACTAATAGGTGTACTTCGTCTATGAATAGGATTGTGTTTATTTCTTGTTTTAATTCGTTGAGTAGTAGTTCTAATCTTGCGTCTGTGTTACCGTTTTCGGTTGTATTTCCCAAAAGGGAGGTTATGTTTATTTTAATTATTTTCCAATTAATTAATGCGTTTGGAATATCTCCTTTTTGGATTTTGTATGCTAGGCCTTCTACTAGGGCGGTTTTACCTATTCCTGGTTTTCCGACTAGCAGGGCTCCTTTATCTGGTGTTAGGAGGGATAGTATCATTTCGTTTATTTCTTTTTCTCTACCTATTGCTGGATTTGTAATGTATTCTTTTTTGGTTAGGTCTTCTCCGTATCTTTCTATTATGCTTATTTTTGGTTGTTCGCTGTTTTGATTTATATCTAATGTTTCTATTGTTTCCATAATTCCTCCTATTTTTTTATTATATCTAATCTGTTTTAGAATGGCAATATTTTCTTGGTGTGGCCACCGTCTATTGCGTAGCAATCGTGAACTGTTAGAAATGCTTGTGGGTCATAATTTGTTATTTGGTATTTGAAGTTGTAGTATTTGTCGTATGGTAGGATAACCAGTAGGGTTGGTTCTTTACTGACAAAGATTCCTCCTTTGTTTCCTATTTCGGTAACTCCTAGTTTTAAGTCATCTGTTATGTATTTTTCCATTTCTTTCCATTTATGGGATTTTATATATATCATTTTGTTGTCGTTTATTCCGAGCATTACGATGTCTATTATTTTTGATGATATTGTTAGGATAAATATTGCGTATATTGTTTTGGTTATTCCGAATAGGTATGTTCCGGTTAGGATGATTGTTGTGTTTAGTATTGAGGTTGATTGTCCGATTGGGATTTTAAATATTTTGTTGATTAATGCGATTAATACGTCTGATCCTCCGGTGTTGAAGCCGGCTCTGTATATTAATCCGCTTGAGAGTCCGTTTAGTATTCCGCATGTTATTATCATTATGAAATCGCTGGTTATATACCCTTGTAGTTGTAATCCGATTGGTTCGGTTAGTCTTACCATTATGGTGTAGCATATTGAACCTATTATTGTGTATGGTAGGTTGTCTTTTCCTAGGGTAAAGTATGATAATATTATTAGGGTTAGTGTTGATATTGTTATAAATGTTGAGGTTGATAGTCCGGTTAGGGCGTTTATTACTATTGCTAAACCACTCATTCCTCCTACTACGATTGTATTAGGTACTAGGAATGTGTTATATACTGTTGTTGATATTGTTATTCCAATTAGAAAAAAGACAAATCTAAGTAAAAAATTTTTTTTGTCTACTTCTTTTAAAATATTAAATTGTTTTTTGAATATTTTTATTTTTTTCATAACTTCTCTATATTAATAATACTATTAAAAATGGGAATAGTAAAGAAAAAAAAGATAACTCTTTAGTTAGAATTATCTTTTTAGTTATATTATTCAATAACTTCAGTAACTGTACCAGCACCAACTGTACGTCCACCTTCAC
>CAZTEJ010000064.1:0-6559 GCA_964612605.1 uncultured Clostridium sp.
CCTTTCAAAAAGAACTTTAATCTCATCATAACTTAAATAACAACACACATTAGAAAGCCAAATATTATCAAAATACTTATTAGAACTATAATCAAATAAATTAGATTCAACAAACACCGGATTAACTTTCTTAATTAAACTTCTAATCATATCATAATCAATATTACTACTTAAATACCTATTCATCATACACAACATACTACTTCTATCCTCATCAAAAGAAAACAATCTCTTCCTTACCGTAACCCCATTATAATTACTAAACAACTCATCCCAAAACAAATAAGATTCAAAATCAATATACCTTAAATTACATTTAATCTTATTAAATATATTTCTATCAAAAACATACCAATTTTCCTCAAAAACTCTAGGATAATCCTTATACTTAAAAAAATATAAAAACTCATCCAACTCTAAATACAAAATACCAACCCTCTTCAAATAATAATAATACCTACAAAAAGGATTAATATCCACAACGCTTATATCCTTACAACCACATAAAATAGAATTAATAACCTGATCCCCAGAAGAACCAGTACACATCAAAGATCTACCCTTTAAATCAAACAAATCAATATACCCATTTATATTCTCAGTAGTAAAAGGATATATATAATGCTTAAAATTATGAAACTTATCACCACTATAAATATTATTTCCCTCACAATAATTTATTGCTTCTCCTAACCTATTTTCCATACTATTCCCCCTTAATTAAATCATATTCTAACACAAATTAATTCAAAAAATAGCACTTAATTTAAACATTAAGTACATATTTTATTAATCATTCAAACCAGCAACTCTTCCTTTAAACTCCTGAATAACATTTTTATTCATATTATTTAAATCCAAATATTTAAAATATAAATTATAATAATTAGAACGATCGGCACTATTTACATCATAAGTAACATAATACAATATATTATCTACAGCAACCATTTTTAAATTTTTATCCTCATATAAATATACAGAATTATCATCACTAAAAACAACATCACCATATTTATTATAAACATTTAACTTTCCACCATCACCACACCCAGATAATTTTTGTTCAATTAAATAATCACCTGTAACAATTATATATGAATCATCACTACATCCATTTTCACCATAATTAAGATAAAAATCATAATTAAATTCATTTATTCTAATCTTTACAATATTACATAACTTAACTTCTTCATCATATTCATAGCAAGATAGAGAATAATTTACACCATTAACCACATTTTCAATATTTTGAAAATTTTTACTAACATCAAATAACCAATTATCAGTACCATCAAATAATAAATTAAAAACATAAGAACCTAAAACTATTCCCTTACTCTCCTTTGGAAACATACTTATATCATTAATAGCATCATCATTATTAACAACATCATCCAACTTTTGATTATCTAACACCCTATTATAAACAACATATCCACCTAAAGCTAAAACTATAAAACCAATCAATAAACCCACTAAAATCTTTTTATTTTTCATAATACACCTCCTATCTACCATTCCATTTAAAATTAACAACCTCAGGTATATCAATCCCATTCTCCCTTATATACTCATTATGATACCTTAAAGTCTCATTACACTTATCAATTAACATTTGCTTCTTAACTTTATTAACCTTAACATACTTTAAAGCATCCAATATCAAATGATACCTATCAATCTTATTTAACACCCTCATATCAAAAGGCGTTGTAATAGTTCCCTCTTCAATATAACCATGAACATGCATATTCTGATTACATCTCTTATAAGTTAACTGATGAATCAAATTTGGGTAACCATGGAACGCAAATATAATCGGCTTATCCTTAGTAAATAATTCATTATATTCATCATTACTTAACCCATGAGGATGATCATCACTAGATTCAAGTTTCATTAAATCAATAACATTAACAACCCTAACCCTAAGTTCAGGAATAAATTCCTTTATAATTTGAGTAGCAGCAAGTACCTCTAAATTTGGAGTATCACCACAAGAAGCAAACACAACATCCGGATTATTATCACTTGCCCATTCAAATATACCTATTCCCTTCGCACAATGCTTACATGCTTCTTCCATATTTAACCACTGATAAGAAGGATGCTTACTAGCAACAATTACATTAATATAATTCTTAGTTTGTAACACATGATTAGTACAAGATAACAAACTATTAGCATCAATAGGTAAATAAACTCTTACAGTATCACTCTTCTTAGTAACAATATGATTTAAAAATCCTGGATCCTGATGCGTAAAACCATTATGATCCTGTTGAAAACAATGACTAGTTAAAATATAATTCAAACTAGAAATATCCTTTCTCCAACTAATCTCATTACACATTTTAAGCCATTTAGCATGCTGAGAAGCCATCGAATCAACAATTCTAATAAAAGCCTCATAACTATGCATTAAACCATGTCTACCCGTTAATAAATACCCCTCCAACAAACCTTCACAAACATGTTCCGATAAAATACTATCAACAACCTTACCATCCGGACTTAAATACTCATCATTATCAAGAATCTTACCATTAAACTTCCTATTAGTAACTTTAAAAACATCATTAAATCTATTTGATAAAGCCTCATCCGGACCAAAAATCTTAAAATTATCATTCCTCTTAACAACATCCATCAAATAAGTACCTAAATTCATCATATCACTAGAAAACGAATTACCTCTCTTATCAAACCTAACACCATAATTCCTATAATCCGGAAGTTTAAGTTCCTTAAGAAGCAATCCCCCATTCGCATACCTACTCGCACTCATTCTCTTATCCTTCTTAGGAACAAAATCTCTAATCTCTTTAATAACCCTTCCACTTTCATCAAATAAGTCATCTATCTTATAACTCTTAAGCCATTTCTCCAATAAACTTAAATTATCCACATTATCTTCACTAACACTAATTGGAACCTGATGGGATCTAAATGACCCCTCTATCTTTAAACCATTATATTCCTTAATACCGGTCCATCCCTTAGGACTTCTAAGAATAATCATAGGCCACATAGGTCTTTTACAATTCTTATTTAATCTAGCCTTATTCTGTATATTTTTTATCTCTAAAATAACCTTATCCATAACATTAGCCATCATAACATGCATATCACTTATCCTAGAACCACTTACAATATAAGGATGATAACCCATACCCTCAAAATAACTAATTAACTCCTTATCACTAATTCTAGACAAAATAGTCGGATTAGCAATCTTATAACCATTTAAATGAAGAATCGGTAAAACAGCACCATCACTAATCGGATTAATAATCTTATTAATTTGCCACGAAGCAGCAAGAGGACCCGTTTCAGCCTCACCATCCCCAATAACACAAGCAGCAATCAACTTCGGATTATCAAGAACCGCACCATAAGCATGAGATAAACTATAACCAAGTTCACCACCCTCATTAATAGATCCTGGCACATTAGGTGCCACATGACTAGGAAGCCCCCCAGGAAAACTAAAACTCTTACAAAGTTTAGTTAAACCTTCTAAATTTTCTTTAACATCAGGATAAACCTCACTATAAGTTCCCTCAATATAAGAATTAGCAACCATAGCCTGTCCACTATGCCCCGGTCCAGATATATATATCATATTTAAATCATATTTATTTATAACCCTATTTAAATGCGCATAAACAAAATTTTGCCCAGGAGCACTCCCAAAATGACCAACTAATTTCTTCTTAACATGACTAATCTCTAACTTCTCCCTAAGAAGCGGATTCTCTTTTAAATAAATCATTGCACACGATAAATAATTAACAACTCTAAAATATTCATCTAAAACTCTTAACTCATCATTCATAATAAGCCTCCTAAACCAAAGAAGAAGCAATCATTATACCAAGTACAATACAAATAACTATTACCAATAAAGCAATTACTAAATTTAATTTCTTTTTCACTATGCCTCTTCCTATTCTTATACTAATATACCATAAAAAATTAAATATAACAATTTGACTTTATTAAATTTTTTTAAATAAAATTTTTTTACAAAAAATGATGACAATAAAGTCACCATTAATTACATTCAAAAGTTCCATCATTCATCATAGGCATAAAAGAATCAATAATATCTTGTCTACTTAGTTCTTTAAATTTACTTCTAGACATAAACATTGTTTCTTCAAATTCTTCATCAGATAATAAATCAAAATTAAAAATTTCCAACGTAACACTTGTTTCATAATCAGTCCAATATTTCTGAACTACACCTTTATACTTTTCATCATACTTCTCCATTGCATATTTAATAGAATCAATATTTGTACCTTCTTTAAAATCAGAAATACCTATTATAGAAAATCTATAAATTTCACCATCTTTATAATCGTATAATAATTCCATTGTACCATCAGAACTATCCATTACACAATGAATTGTATTATTATTAATTAGTTTCATATTAACTTTAAATAGGCAATAACTTAATCCACCTATTAATAAAATTAAACCAATTATAATTCCAATTAAAATCTTATTTTTTTTCATAACTCACATCTACCCTTTCTTAATTATTTTTAATTAATAAATTTCATCAGCATAAGTATAATGTAAATAAACCCCATTCATATTATCATACTTACTTTTAACAGAACTTGCAAAATTTAAAACTCCACCATATCCACTACTATTAAAAGAATAATTTTGAGATTGTGATAAGGTCACATCAGTTGTTGCATGTTGATAAGTACCATATACTTCAAATTCTTTGTTACTACAAAGAAAATTTACAGTCATTGAATTTACTAAAGAAGAACTAACATCATCAACAATATTCATTGAAATTCCTATTCCACCTTTTCCATTAAAAGTTGAACTTTTTTTAAGATTTGATGAATTTATATCATAACTAATCACATTACCATCCCATTTTTGATATCCACTTATTAAATCAGAATTAACATTAATTGACATTGAATTAGTTTCTGGTCTTATTGCAATTACATCAAATGATCTTACATTTGGTAAAGATAACCATGTATTTGTTATTGTAACAATTTTTTGTGACGTTGAACCACTTACTACTTGCATATATAATTTTTTCATTGTAGTTTGATATGTTATGTTCCAAGCATATGTAGAAATTAAATTATTTTCTTCATAATTTAATGCTTCATCTTCAGTTACCTCAGTATTTTCAACCTCAAGTAAAACTCCAGTAGTATCATAAACCTCATCCGTTCTTACATATTTAGTTTCAGTAGTAACTGTCAAATTTCTATTATCTTTTATTAAATCAATTTGTTCTACTGTCATAGTATATAAAGTATCTTCATCAAAATAATCAATTAAATAATTATATTGTTCTTCAGTTAAAGTAGCCCCTTTCTCATTTGTATAATAAACATTTTCTTGTGCTAATACCATTACAGGTATAGTTATGAGCATAACTAAAAGTATTATAAAATTCTTTTTCATTTCTCCTCCTTTATTTTCTAATACTATTAATTAATAAATATTCTAACATCTATCACCTCACTAACATACAATAGATTTACAAAATCTTTATCTAGACTCTTGTATAACTTAATTATACTATAACTACACCAACAATATCTACTATTTTTTTACATAAAAAAACTCCAAAAAGTTGGAGTAAATTTCAAAATGGTCGAGAAGACAGGATTCGAACCTGCGACCCCTACGTCCCAAGCGTAGTGCTCTACCAAGCTGAGCTACTTCTCGATAAAAAAGCCTTCTAGGCTTTAAATATTTACTTATGGTGGCTTCAGCGGGAATTGAACCAGCGACACAAGGATTTTCAGTCCTCTGCTCTACCGACTGAGCTATGAAGCCATCATGGCGGTTCGTACGGGATTTGAACCCGTGATCTTCTGCGTGACAGGCAGACGTCATAGGCCTCTAGACTAACGAACCATGGTTGCGGGAGCCGGATTTGAACCAACGACCTCCAGGTTATGAGCCTGGCGAGCTACCGAGCTGCTCTATCCCGCGATAACAATTTGGCGGAGAAAAAGGGATTCGAACCCCTGCGCCGTTGCCGACCTCCTGGTTTTCAAGACCAGTCCCTTCAACCAGACTTGGGTATTTCTCCGTTTCCTTTTTCAAGGAACAAATTGATTATAGCATATCATTTTTTGAAACGTCAACAATTTAAATGAATTTTTTAACATTTTTTTCAAAAAAATATAATTTTTTACTAATTTTATCGAAAATATTAACTTTTTTTAATTTTTTTTAAAAAACTACTTGCACATTTAATAATTATTTGATATATTCAAGAAGTCTTAAGTTTTTAAGACAAATGTGCCCGCCCGAGTGGCGGAATAGGTAGACGCACAGGACTTAAAATCCTGCGGGCATAATAACCCGTGCCGGTTCAAGTCCGGCCTCGGGCACCATTAAAAATATTAGTCGGGCGATTAGCTCAGTTGGTTAGAGCACCTGCCTTACAAGCAGGGGGTCGCAGGTTCGAGTCCTGCATCGCCCACCATGATTTGCCGACATAGCGTAATTGGTAGCGCAACTGACTTGTAATCAGTAGGTTGGGGGT
>CAZTEJ010000065.1:0-6475 GCA_964612605.1 uncultured Clostridium sp.
TGTTAAGATAATAAGGGAAGATAGAATAACAGATGATGAAGGTAATTATGAATTTAAATGGAATTCAGAATATATTAATGATTGGTCAAAAGCAAGTTTAAAAGATTATTTAAATGGAGAATATTACAATAGTCTTACGCCAACAGCTCAAAAACAAATAGAAACTACAACATGGGATATAGGAGGAATAGCAAATGATAGTAGTGGATATGAAATAAAAGAAACATATTCTCAAGAAAGAGGAGAAACAACATATAATAATAGTAGACCAACAGACTGGACAGGAAATATTGCCTTAATGTATCCAAGTGACTTTGGATATGCAAGTACAAATACATCATGTAGAAGTAATTTAAGTTCGGGAGATTGCTCATACTCAAATTGGCTATATTCAAGTAGAATAGAATTTACATATAATGAATGGTTATTGTCGACGATGGTATCTAGTTCCATCAAAGTGTTATATATAAGTGGCTACGGTATTCTCGGCAATCACCTTATTGACACTGATTTTTACGTCCGTCCCACTCTTCACCTAACTAATGAAACTACTCGTGTTTCTGGTACAGGTACTTCTCTTGATCCATATATAATTCAATAATAAAAGGTTAGAGTTTTTAAATCTAACCTTTTTAACATCCTGATTTTATTATTCTTTGTAATGTTCCACTTGTTTTACCGTTATATGTTACTTTGTATGTTAGTATATAACTAGATGAACAGTCCATTGATTCTTCTTGACATCCTGTTCCTGTTGAACTTTCGAAGCATGTTGTTGTTATTGTTACTTTATCTGTTATATCTATACCGTTTTCAGTTACTTTTAATTTTTTGTTTTCGTTTATAAAGTTATAGTATTCTGATACGGTCATATCGTTTTTACCGTTTAGTTCTACTTTTAAACTTTCTGATGGTGTTTCTCCTGTTGGTTCGATTGTTGCTGTTATTCCATCGGATGCGTTTGTTTTGAATATTGAGTATGCTGATTTTACCATAAATGTTGTTGTGGAACTTATTGTTCCGGTGTATGTGTAACTTGGTGATGTTGTAAATCCGACGTAGGTATATCCTGAACCTGTATTTATATATACGTCATAACCAAAACTTCCTATGTTTGTTTCGTTGTATTCTTTTCTTTTGGCTAGGTATTTTTCTGCCCATGTTCCGTATCCTTCGTTAAAGTAATTTTGTAGGTATTCGTCGTTTACTGCGTCTGGTGTGTTTATTGCATCCCATGTTAGGGTTACTGTGTTTGTTCCGGTTATGTAGTTTGTTTTTAAATTACTTGGATCGGATAGCTTACTAAATCTGGTTGAGGTTGTATCTGGTACAGTTCCTTTTTTAAAGTATTCTACGCTTGTTAGGTTACTTGGTGTGTACTCACTTGCTAACTGGATTGGATTTGTTTCTAGTTCGATTTTTGCTGTTACAACTGAATCTGGTTGTTTGAATTTTTTGTTTGTACTGTTTAGTCCGGATGTAAGTAATTTTGTTATTGTTTTTTTAGTGTTGTTTCCAACTGTTCTTGTTAGGTATGTTTTGTCGTTTGTTTCGTCGTATCCTACCCATACTGCGTAGCAGTATTCTGGTGTATATGTTACTTGCCATGAATCTCCGATGATTGATTCTTTAATTCCCCAGTAGTCTTTGGTACTTGATGGTACTGTTGAGGTTCCGGTTTTACTTGCTACGTCTGTTCCGCTTTTTGTTCCTGCTGATACGTATCCGTTTTTTGTTGCTGATGTTAGGATGTTGTTTATCATGAATGCGGTTGCTTCGCTCATTACTGTTCTTTTTTCTGGGGTTACGGTGTATATTTCTCCTGTATCTACGTATTCTATTTCTGTAAATGAATATGGTTCTATGTATACGCCGCCTCTTGCGAATGCGCCGTAGGCTGCTGACATTTGTAGTGGATTAACTCCGTTGAATCCACCTATACTATGTGCTTCATTAATGTATCCGTCTTCGTATTCTGGTGTTATTCCTAGTCCGGTTGCGAATGTTTTTATTTGACTTTGACTTAGTTGTTGGAATGTATATAGTGCTGGTATGTTTCTTGAACTTGCTAGGGCGTTTTTGGCTGTCATAATTCCTTTGTAGGAATTATCCCAGTTTTTAATATATGCTCCGTTGCTGTATGTATATACGTCGTCTATAACCATTTGTCCGGTACTCCAGTTTAGATATTCTATGGCTGGACCGTAGTCAAAGATTGGTTTTGCTGCTGATCCTGGGTGTCTATTTATCATTGTTGCGTAGTTATAATTTCTTGCATCGTTTTTTCTATTTGCTCCTACTGCAACTATTGCTCCTGTTTCAACGTCTGTTACTGCAACGCCTGCTCTTAGGTTTTCGTTAGCCCATTTCATTGTTGTTCCATCGTATATATCGTTTATTATATCTTGTTTTGATTGTATCATTGTTGATTTTATTTTCATTGATACTAGGTAAGGATTATTTCCTGTTCTTTCGATTACTTCTTCGATAACGGTGTTTATAAATCCTTGATTTTTATTTTTACTGCTTCCTCCTTCGGATAGTAAGCTTTCTACGCTTATTGATTTAGCTATTTGGAATTCGTCTTCGGTTATATATCCGTGTCTTAGCATTAGGTTTAATACTTGATTTCTTCTTGCTTCTGCTTTTTCGGGATAGTTGTATGGGTTATAAGCTGTAGGTGCTTGGAATAGTCCAGCGAGTAGGGCAGCTTCTGATAAGTTGACTTCGCTTATTGATTTTCCAAAGTATGTTTGTGCTGCTTGTTCTATTCCGAATGATCCGCTTCCTAGTTCGGGGATATTTACGTATAGTTCAATTATTTGTTCTTTGGTATATTTTTTTTCTAATTTAAATACGCTCATGTATACGTCTGTGAATTTTCTTATTATTCCTTTGATTCCACTGGATGCGTATCCATTAATTCTTTGTTTTGCTATTTGCATTGTTAGTGTTGATGCGCCTCCGGCGCCGGAGTTACCTAGTAATTGTCCGATGGTTGCTTTGGCAAATCTTGCTATATCAACTCCGTTGTGTTGAAAGAATCTTGAATCTTCTGTTGCTACTAGGGCATCTATGAATACTTCGGGTAGTTGTTCGTAGCTAACTCTTTCTCTGTTTTCGGTTCCTAGTCTGGCTATTTCGTTGCCTTCGGCATCGTAGATTATTGATGATTCTTTGGTGTATAGTGTATCTGCATCGAAATCTGGTGCTGATATTACTATGTATATTGCGAATGCGAATCCGCATAGGAAGATAAATACTAGTATTATCATTATTATTATTAATATTTTTTCAAATAGATTTCCATTTTTGAATTTCTTTTTAAATTCATTTATGTTTTTGTTTTTGGTTTTATTATTTTTCTTTCTTTTTTTAATTTTAATTTTTTTCATTTTATTTCTCCTTTAAAGTATACTTTATCTATTATTTTAATGTAATCGAGTACTGGATTATAGCTATAGTTGATTATATATCCTTTGTCTTTAATATAACTATATGGAATACTTTTACTATCATTATTATTTATATAATAAACTATATCTTCTCCTTTTAGTAAATATATTTCATTATTAATATCAATTAATAGAAAGGTAATTCCGTTGTGTTTAATAATCCTTTTCATATGTTCTAGTTGGTGAGTATGAATATTGTTGATTGGAAAACTTGTTTTATTTAATGTTTTTTTGGTATCAAAATCTATATATTTTCCTTTATATAATCCAACGTAATCTAGTGTTGATTTTTGATTTAAATATCCATCTACTTTAGGGATGTTATCTTGATATGTAACTTTTTTAATTTTAACTGGAGTTGGTTTCTTATATATAACTGCTTTATCTGTTTCTAAGTAGTATTTATTTGCGTCATTTATAAGACTTTCTAAATCCATCCCTCTATTAGCAAATGAGATATTTTTTTTAACTTTTTTCTTTATATTATTTGGATATAACAATTTGTATCACCTGATTTAATTATACTTTAATATTTGTATTTTTTCTACTAATTTGCTTTTTTTTAACAAGTTTAATATAATAGAAGTGTAAACTTTTTATGAAAAGAGGTAAAGGTTATGAAAATTGAAACTTGTGATTTGTCTGTTATTGCAATTAGAATGGGACAATATCCTAATGATGGGAAGGAAGAGTTTTTACTTGTTGGTAGGTCTAATGTAGGTAAGAGTAGTTTTATTAATACGATGATTGGTAGGAAGAATTATGCTAGAACTAGTTCTACTCCTGGTAAGACTCAAACTTTAAATTTTTATTTGTGTAATAATAGGTTTTATTTGGTTGATGTTCCTGGGTATGGGTATGCGCAAACTTCTAAGGCTACTCAGAAGAAGTTTGGTTTGATGATAGAGGAGTATTTAAAGAATAGGGATAATTTGAAGCATGTTTTTATGATTATTGATGGTAGAAATAAACCAACTGAGAATGATGTTTTGATGTATAATTATTTAAAGTATTATAATATTCCAGTTACTATTGTTGCTAATAAGTATGATAAGATTAAGTCTTCTAATAGGGATAAGAATTTAAAGTTAATTAAGAGTACTTTGAATGTTAGTGAGGATGATAAGGTTATTTATTTTTCTTCTGTTAGTAAAAAGGGAAGAGAGGATGTTTCTAGGGTTATTTGGGAGTATTTGGATAAGTAGTTATGAGGGATGATTTAAGAATAATTAAGAAGAAGTATGGGGAGAAGATGATGGTTTATTGTAGGTCATCTTTTTCTAGTATATTGGAAGTACCTGGGTTGTTGTCTAAGTTAATAATTGATAATTTTTATCCTTCTTTTGATTTGTATAATGATTTGGTTAGTAATAATAAGTTAATTGAGTTTGAGGATTATATTTATAATATAAGTGGTATTAAGTTTGATGTAGGTAGTGTTGATACTGTTTTGAGTCCAAGGGAGATATTTGATAAGTTGGGTTATGATTTTTATGAGTGTAAGTCTGAGGATGATATTAATAAGTTTAAGAAGTATTATTTTAAAGGTGAGGAGTTGTGTACTTTTTTAAGTAATAGGTTATCTAGATGTTATGTGTTTTGGGTTGTTAAGAGGAATGCTTTGGAACTTAATAGGGAAGATTATGTTTCTCCTAGGAGAGAGGATGAGTATGGCACTAGTGTTATGAGTATTCAGTTTGATAGATCTAAGTATAATAGGTTGTCTATTAAGAATAGGTATAATGACACGATTAATAATCCGGATGCTACGTATGGTAATAATTTGGATAATATTTATCCAGGGTTAACTAGGAGTTTTTATAATACTTATGGGTTGTTATCTAGGAATTCTTTAGAGTGTAATTTTGATATGAATAGTTATGTTTATTGTAGTAAGTTTTATAAGTATAATTATTGTTATAATGGTATTTATTATTGTACTGATAATATTATTATTGATAATGGTAAAGTAATTGAGTATCCTAAGGAGAAGTATGTTGTATTTGATTATTATATATTAGATTTGGTTAATAAGAAGTTAAGTTGTTATGATAGTAGTATTGATGATAGTTTAATGGGTGTTGTTGGTAGTATTGTATCTATTAAGATATATAATGATAAAGTTAAGATGTGTAAGTATATTAATATAATAAATGATAGGGAAGAAGAGTTTAGGTTTGTTTTATCTAGGGATAGTAAGTTAATTGGGATAGAGAATAATACTTGTGAAGTGTTGCCGGATAGGTTTATGATTATGAATAGGTATTTGAAAGAGTTATGTTTGTATAATCTTAGTAGTGTTGGTAATGATGTACTTTATTCTAATACTGATTTAGAGTATATGAAGTGTGATGGTGTATTAAGTATAGGGGATGATTTTTTAAGAAGTAATATTAAGTTAAGTTTTGTTGTTTTACCTTGTTGTAAGAGGATTGGTTCTTGTTTTTTAAGTAGTAATCGAATTTTATCTAATGTAGTTATTCCGAATGTTGAGGTTATTGGTAAGAATTTTATGTTTAGTAATATTTTTCTTAGTAGTATTGAATGTAATAGTTTAAGATATTTAGATAGTAATTTTTTGTATAATAATGATAGTATAAGATTTATTAAGTTTGATTCTTTGGTTAGGGTAGGTAATTATTTTATGTTTAATAGTAAGAAGCTAACTGATATTAGTTTTGATAGTTTGGAAGTAATTGGGGATAATTTTTTAATGAATAATTTAAATGTTAGTATGGTTAATTTACCTAGAGTTAAGTATATTGGTAAGTATTTTATGAGTATGAATGAGAAAGTTAATTTAGTAAGGGTTCCTAATGTAGAATATATTGGTAATTATTTTTTGTATAAGAATAGGAATGTTAGATGTAATGATAAAGTTAATAGAATGTTTGTAGATGGTATTAATGGTAGAGTAAAGTAATAATAAAGTTTTTAGCTAACTTGTTTTATGAATTTATTATCTAATTTTGATAGGAATATTTGATGTGAGTGTTGTCTTCCAATCTTGAGAAAGAAAG
>CAZTEJ010000066.1:0-6424 GCA_964612605.1 uncultured Clostridium sp.
ATCTCCATTTGTCATTGCATAACAAAAGCCTATTTTTTTGATAGGCTTTTTGGTTGTGTTTCTAGTGTGGTTAAGATTTTGTTTATTATTTCTTCTCCGTTTGGAGTATTTATTAGTGTGTTTACTGTTTCTATCCAGGTTTTTATTTGCGTTTTAGGAACTATGGTTAGTCCTTTTTTTATTAGGTTTAGTCTTGTTATTTCTTTTTGTGGATAGTTGTTTATGGTTTCTTGTAGTTTTTTGATTTCTTCTTGTTCTTGTTTTATTAGTATTTTTCCTAATATGTTTTCTTTTTGTTGTTCTATTGGTAGGTTTGTATATTTGTTATGGTATAGTTTTTGGTTTAGTTCGTTTTTGATTTCGATTATGGTTATGTTTTCTTCGAAGTATGGTAGTGTGTATGTGTCTACTTTTATTCCGTAGTAGTCTATTATTTCTGTTAGTTGTCCGGTTAGTGTTTTTATTTTTCCGTGATATATGTATGTTACGGTTATTTTTTTGTTTTTGTTTTTTTCTAGTTTATTTATTATGTTGTTAATTTTTTTTAGTTTTTTGGTTTCTATTTTTTTTGAGTATTCTATGTATGTTGTTGAGTTTTTTGGTATTTTGTAATATGTTTTATCTATTTCGTATAGTTCTTTTGGATTGTTTGTTTGGATATAGTTAAGTAATTTTGTGTATTTTGGATTGTTTGTTATATTATTGATTATGTCTTCTACTTTTATTTTATTTGCGTTGTATATCCATTTTGTTATGTTGTTTTTTTGGTTTATTTTGTTTTGATCGTAGTATCTAAAGCATAGGATATTTGGATGGATTGTGTAGTTTCTACTTTCTACTTGTTTTATTTCTGTTTTTTTGTTTTTATATATTATTTCTATATATGTTTTTTTCATTTTTATCTTTCCTTTCTTTTCATTTTTCTAAGTATATTATCATAATTTGTTATAATAAGCAAATAAATTTTGTAGAAAATTGTTAATATATATGTTAAAATAAATATTGATAGAAAAAGAGTGGTAGTATGACAAAAATTATTTCATTAGTTAATCAAAAGGGTGGTGTTGGTAAGACCACTACTAGTATTAATTTGGCTGCATCTTTAGGTAAGATGGGTAAGAAGACTTTAATTATAGATTTGGATCCTCAAGGTAATACGACTACTGGGTTAGGTGTTAATAAAGGGGAGATTAAGGCTAGTATTTATGATGTTTTGAATGGTGATAGCACTATTAAGAGGGCTATTAAGAAGACTAGTTTTGATTTGCTTTCTATTATTCCGGCTACTATTAATTTAGCTGGTATTGATTATGAGTTATTAGAAAAAGGGCATAATGATGCTGAGTTTAAGAAGAATGAGCAGTTAAGGAATGCTTTGGAAGAGGTTAAGGATAATTATGATTATATTATTATAGACTGTCCTCCTTCTTTAGGTGTTTTAACTACTAATGCTTTGGTGGCTAGTGATAGTGTTATTATTCCTGTTCAGTGTGAGTTTTTTGCTTTAGAGGGTATTAGTCAACTTCTTAATACTATTATTATGACTCAAACTAGATTGAATCCGAATTTAAAGATTGAGGGGGTTTTGCTTACTCTTTTGGATTCTAGAACTAATTTAGGTTATGAGGTTGTTGAAGAGGTTAGAAGATATTTTAAGGATAAGACTTTTAATACTATTATTCCAAGATTAATTAGGCTTGTTGAGGCTCCGAGTCATGGTATGCCTATTAATGAATATGAACCTAATAGTAGGGCTGCGCTTGCTTATATGAATTTAGCAAAGGAGGTTATTGAAAGGGATGGAGAATAATAAAAGAAGAGCTTTAGGTAAGGGGTTAGAACAATTATTTGGTAGTGAGAATGTTGATATTGAGGCGTTTGAGCAAAATATAATTGATAATGCGAATGAGAATGAGATTAAAAATATTAAGTTGTCTGAGATTCGTAGTAATCCGTATCAGCCTAGAACTTATTTTAATGAAGAGGCTTTAAATGAACTTGCTGAATCTATTAAGATTCATGGGGTTGTTGAACCTATTATTGTTAAGAAGAGTATTAGGGGATATGAACTTGTAGCTGGTGAAAGAAGAACTAAGGCAAGTAGAATTGC
Source organism: uncultured Clostridium sp. (assembly GCA_964612605.1). GTDB lineage: Bacteria > Bacillota_I > Bacilli_A > RF39 > UBA660 > CAG-533. Next base: position 2,111 of record CAZTEJ010000066.1, read on the forward strand.
CGGAATGGAGACTATTCCTGCTGTTGTTAAGGATTTTACTGATCAGGAAATGATGGATATTGCAATTCTTGAAAATATTCAGAGGGAGGATTTATCTCCGATTGAACTTGCTGAGGGGTTTAGGAAGTATATTGATAGTACTGGTATGACTCAGGATGAGGTTGCTAAGAAGTTTGGTAAGAGTAGGTCTTATATTACTAATGCTTTAGGTTTGTTAGGTCTTCCTAATGAGGTTAAGGATAAGATTAATAATAAAGAGATTAGTGCTAGTCATGCTAGGGTTTTATCTAAGTTGGATGATGATAATGTTATTTCTAGTTTGGCTGACAAGATTACTGAGGAGAAGATATCTGTTAGGGAACTTGAGAAGATTAGTAGTGAGACTGATATTCCTAAGAAGAAACCTATTAATAGACAATCTATTAAAATTAATAAGTATGGTGCTTATGAGAATATTTTAAGAGATAAGTTAGGGGTTAGGGTTAATGTTTTTGATAATAAGGTTGTTATTCCTTTTGGTAATGATGATGATTTGAATAGAATATTTGATGTTTTAGGAATTGTTGTTGATGATGAGATATGAATTAAATGATTTAGTTATGATGAGGAAGAATCATGCTTGTGGTACTAATTTATGGAGAATAACTAGGGTTGGTGTTGATGTTAAAATTTGTTGTGTTCATTGTGATCATGAGATTATGATGGATAGATTAGATTTTGAAAAGAAATTGAGGAGAATTGTTAATGAAAAGGATAAAGAAAATTAAACGTAAGGTAGTACTTAATCCGATAATAACTTTTTGTATTTTAATATTTTGTACTATATTACTTAGTTGTGTTTTGAATTTGTTTGATGTTACTATTTCATATAATAAGATTACTAGTAGTGGTTCTTATGTTAAGGAACTTGTTTCTACTGAGAATTTGCTTAGTTTGCATGGTATTAAGATTATTTTTAGTAATGCGGTATCTAATTTTGCTTCTTTTACTCCTTTATCTATGCTTATTATTTCTTTGATGGGTATAGGTATTATGGATAAGTCTGGTTTTTTGGATTCTTTTTTCCATGTTTTAACTAAGAGGGCTAGTAAGAGGACTGTTACTTTTACTTTGTCTTTGATTTGTATTTTGTCTTCTATTGTTGGGGATTTGAGTTATATTATATTTATTCCTTTAAGTGCTTTATTGTTTAAATATGGTAAGAGGCATCCTAAGGCTGGAGTTATTTGTTCTTTTGCTTCGCTGGCTTGTGGAACTGGTATTAATTTATTTATGAATAGTGTTGATACTTCTTTGATTTTGTATACTAATCAAGCTGCTGGATTGTTGTCTAGTGATTATAGTGTTGGTATATTTAGTTATATTTTTGTTATGTTGATTATGACTGTTATAATGGCTTTGGTTATTGCTAGTATTACTGAGAAGATTATTGTTCCTAGGTTGGGTCATTATGATCTTTTGGATGAGACTGAGGATTATTTAACTAAGAGGGAGAAGAGAGGATTGCTTGTATCTTGTTTCTTTGGATTAATATATATATTAGTTGTTATTTATAATATTATTCCTTATGCTCCTTTGGGTGGTAATTTCTTGGATTATAGTCAAACTTATTATATTGATAAGTTGTTTGGGTATAATAGTTTCTTTAGTCAGGGTTATGTTTTTGTATTTGTTATGTTGTTTTTTATTCTTGGTTTAGTGTATGGAATTAATACTAAGAAGATAAGGAATGCGAATGATTTGTTTGAATGTTTAAGTTATAGTTTAAATAAGATAGGTAGTGTTTTGGTTTTGATATTTTTTGCTTCTTTATTAATATTTATATTTAAGAAGAGTAATATTGGAACTTTGGTTACTGCTTATTGTGCTAATGTGATTAGTTCAGGAAGTTTAAGTGGTATTGTTCTTGTTTTAGTAACGTTTGTTATTAGTGGAATATGTACTGTTGTATTGCCTGGAAGTGTTAGTAAGTGGGCAATTCTTAGTCCTTCTGTTGTACCTACATTTATGAATGTTGGATTGAGCCCGGAGTTTGCAACTTTGATTTTTAGGGCTGGTGAATGTGCAACGTATGCTTTAACTCCTTTGATGGCTTATTTTGTAATTTATTTAGCTTATATGAAAATGTATAGTACAGGTGAAGATGATGGCGTTTTTGGTACTTTGAAGTATATGCTGCCTTATTCTGGGATTACTGCTTTAATTTGGGTTGGGTTTATATTGTTGTTTTATATAACTGGATTGCCTTTTGGTATTGGAGGTTATCCTGGCATTTAGAGATGAAGATGCTTCATCTTTTTTTAGTTTGAGAATTGATAATTTTTAATAAAATCCAATGGTGGTATGGAAAAAATTGCTTACATAAAGTATAATTTTATTAGAAAGAATTTTTATAATAATTGTAATAAAAACTATAGAAAAAAGTGACAAGTAATTTATTAAAAGTTGAAATAACAGGAGGTATAGAAAATGGCAGAATTAAATAGTTTTAAAATCAGTGTTAAGGAATGGGTAGATAAAACAAATGCAAATACTTAATGAAACAGAAATAAAATATTTGAAAGCAGAAAATTAAATAAATAAAAATTATTAAATAGTAGATTATGTTGTTAAATCGGAGGATAAAATGAAAGAAAAATTAACGAAAAAATGGTTATCTATATGGCTTTATGTTATTAATTTAATAGCAGTTGTCATTTTAGTATTTTTAATAAAAAATTGGAATATATGGAATTTTCAAACAAAAATATTTGCTTTTGCAACGGTTTTATTACCAATTCATGTTTTAGAAGAATGGCATTTTCCGGGTGGATTTCACACTATGTATAATTTAATGAAAAATTCTAAAGATATAGATAAATATCCTATGAATAGGTTAAGTGATATGTGGACTAATTTTATTGGTGTTATATTTGGCTGTATCGTTTTGATTGTTGGTGTTAATCCTATATTTATGTTTATGCAATTATTTTTATGTTGTGCCGAAGTGTTTGGACATACTTCTGGTGGAATATTTGCTTATAAAAAATTTAAAGATAAAGGTAAAAAAACAATTTATAATCCAGGAATGTTTACTACTTTATTTGGATATATACCACTTGCAATATGTATTGTAGTATCATTTTTTACAGAAGAGGGAATAATGTTATGGCAAATACCACTTGCACTTATTTGTAGTATGATATTAGGTGGATTTGCATTATCTGGTATTGAAAAAATATGTAAAGATAAAAATACACCTTATGGTTATACTTGGGGAAATGGATATTTTGAAAAGTATCTAAAATAACAAATAGTAATTTGAAAGTGAGGATTAGTATGAAAAATAAAAAGGTTATTTTTATAAGTATTATTATCTTGGCAATAGTGGGAGTATTCATATTATTTACCGGTGGTGTAAGAACTGATGTATATTTAGAAGATTTTAGTATTAATGAAAATGATAATCAAATGATTATTAAAGTTGGAGTTTCTGGTAGTACGGGGTATGTACGAAAAATGAAACAAACAAGTGGTAGTACAAACTATTATTATACTTTTTATTCGACTTTTGGTATTAATTCTAAATTAGGTGCGAAAGATACTTTTGAAATTCAACTTGACAATAATGTAGATGAAATATATTTTTATACTGGTCAAAAAGGTTATAAAAAAGTATTAGAAAAAAATGAACAAGGTGAATGGAAAAGGACTTATGTTCAAAATGATGTTTATCAACATATTTCAAGTCTTGCAAAAAATGAATATGCCTCAACTGAAATATTAGTAAAATTTGATGGTGTATTATATGGAAAGTCAAATGCTATAATTGACTATGCTAAAGAATTAGATACACAAAAAATTGGAACTATTAACAAGTTAATTGATAAAGAACTTGTACCAAAACTAGATAATGAAACTAACACAGAAGAATTATTGTTTGCCGAAGTCTATAATAAAACAGAAGATAGTATTGTTTTATTGTACGATAACGAATATGTATTATTTGGTAAAATTAACGAATAACAAATTACAATTTGTACGCCAGTCCATAAACAAAGAAAAGAAGAAATTTTTAAGTGATTTCTTCTTTATTTATGCCTTTATATTACCACAAAATCGCATTTTTTTCAAGACTTGTATTTATTACTATTAGGGTGTATTAAATATATGGAGGTGCATTTATGGACAAAAATATGACTGCTTTAATTAGTTCTTTTGCAAGGCTTTATCACTCAAAAAATAGTAATATAAAAATTTATGATGATATTTATGCTAGTAAGTTAATTAGCGAGGATGAATATAATAAAATATCAGAAACAATGAAAAATGGTA
>CAZTEJ010000067.1:0-6044 GCA_964612605.1 uncultured Clostridium sp.
ATCTCAAGAATGGTCTTGTCTGTGTATTCCAGCATATAGGCGGCAGACTCCATTTTGATCGTTCGCACATAAGCTCCGACGGGGACATCGTAAACGCTCTTGAAGGTGTTTTTGATATGAGCAACCGAAACATGAAAGGCTTCCGAAATCTGTTCCAATGTGATACGGTCATCCATGTGCTCATACAAATACTTTGCGATTTTCTCGGCAAGTAATACTTGCGTCCTTGAATGTAGCCTTCCTTGAAGTTCGTTCCCCTCGGTGTTCAGTTGACTTAAAAACAGCATCAATTCCAGCGTCTTTATTTTACAGTAGCCTTTACGAATTTGTTTTGAAACGGAATAAATCTCTGAGAAAATATGTTCTATGGCTTGATTGGCTCTCGTAATATATCCGATTCTGTCACCGCAAAATTTCTTCGCCAATGTTTTTGGCTGTACATTTACATCTTCAAGAAAACATGAAAGGCAATGTGGCGCTTTTTCAAGATCAATGCTGATTGTCAGACCGTGATAATGCTTGAGCGGAAAGTTCATAACAGGTGAGACTGTATTTGCCTTTACAATCATCAAATCGCCTGAAGAAAGAAATACAAATTCATCATTAATATTAAATTCTGAGCGTCCTTCCCGACAATATGTAATTTCAAGAATATTATCATTCAGGCTTTTCTTTTTATTGATAATCTGATGACCGTGGACATCAACAAACGAAAACTCGATGCCCGGAAATACGGAATATGTTGTTGTGCCGTCCGCATCGTGTGATGTATCTTCGATTGCTGTTTTGGATAGATTTTTATCTATCATTCGCTCTACTCCTTCGTTCTATTATCGCCATTTCGTTTCTTAATATATTGGTGACAGAGCCACTTGATTCCATTTGTCAATCCAATGAATATGGCGATGCCGAATATGGCAATCAAAATTTCCATTCTGTTTATTTTTCCTTTCTAATCACTCCAAAACGATTAGCAGTGTCTAACTATGCTTTTTATTATTGCGATGGTGTATGACGCCACTGATTGTGCCGAACCACGGGATAAATCAGAGAATACATCTGTTTGGATGCTTTCTGTATAGCAGTTAGCTTCGGCTAACCATGACGCTTTAAAAAACGTTAAACGGCACACTTGAGTTTCCACATTGCAGTGCTTTGTTTAACAAATTCTTTTGGTCATAATTATACTCATCGTATTCATTTCTGTCAATAGATTTCAAAGAAAAGTTACAAATAAAGCAAAAATATATGTAGTGCAATATGAATGTCTTGTTTCTGCTTTAGTATTTTGCAGCATACTTCCGTATTTTTATTACAATTAGCAGGGAGTTAGTTCACTCTAACAACTTTATGCAATCTTTCTCAAGATAGTTAGATGTTGCTAACTGTGTTGTTCAATCATCCGAACTTTAGGAAATATATGGAATATAGCTTGACAAACTCATAAAAATGAGTATAATATTATGTGGTTAGCAACGGCTAACTATCATCTCGATTACATAATAATCTGGATCGGGGAAAGGAAAAACGCAATGAATTTACGAGAAACCAATGAAGGACAGGAATACATTATCAGCCGCATTGAAACCGATGACGAAGAATTGAATGCATTCCTCTTTTCCCTTGGATGTTACAGCGGTGAAGCTATTACCGTTGTCCGACATAGTAAAAGCGGATGTGTTGTAGCAATCAAAGACGGAAGATACAATATTGACAATCAGCTTGCTGAAGCAATCATTATATAATTTTGTATGCCATGAAATTGTAAGACCTATTCGCTTTAGTAGCTGATTATTTTTCCAGCTGTCGGTTAGCAGTTGCTAACCGCAAAATCAAGTAATATATATCCGTAAGGATTAAAATAAGGAGGATTTCCCATGAGAATTGCTTTAACAGGCAACCCAAACTCCGGTAAGACCACTATGTACAATGCTCTGACCGGCCGTAATGAAAAGGTCGGCAACTGGGCAGGTGTTACCGTAGACAAGAAAGAACATTCCATTAAGAAGGCATACTACAGTGGAAGTGAACAGCTTATCGCAGTTGACCTTCCCGGTGCGTATTCCATGTCTCCCTTCACCAGTGAAGAGAGCATCACCAGTTCCTACGTTAAGAAGGAAAATCCTGATGTTATCATTAACATCGTTGATGCCACTAATTTGAGTCGTAGCCTTTTCTTCACCACACAGCTTTTGGAACTTGGTATACCGGTTGTCGTTGCGCTGAACAAGAGCGATCTCAATGACAAGAAGGGTAATAAGATCAACGTGGATGCACTTTCCGCAAAGCTTGGCTGTCCGGTTATTGCTACCACTGCAACCTCTGCCGACGGTCTGAAAGCGGTTGTGGAAGCTGCCGTTGCCGCATCCGGAAAGGCACAGTCCGCACCGTATCATCAGGGCAACATCAATTTGACTGATAAGGCTGCCGTAGAAACGGCTGACCGCAAGCGCTTTGAGTTCGTAAACGGTATCGTGAAATCCGTTGAAAACCGTAAGGTACTCACAAAGGATAAGAACGTCGGTGATAAAATCGACGCAGTTCTCACTAACAAGTGGCTCGGTATTCCGATCTTTGCTGTCGTAATGTTCCTTGTATTCCAGATTTCCCAAGTTTGGGTTGGTACTCCTATCGCAGAATTGCTTGTAGGTTGGCTCGAAACATTCCAGGATTGGGTTGGCGACCTGCTTGCAGAAGCTTCTCCGCTTCTTTCCGCAATACTTGTTGATGGCGTAATCGGTGGTGTTATTGCCGTAGTTGGATTCCTTCCGCTTGTTATGGTTATGTACTTCCTCATAGCACTTCTTGAAGACTGTGGCTATATGTCTCGTGTTGCCGTTGTTCTTGATCCTATCTTCAAGAAAGTTGGTCTTTCCGGTAAGTCAGTTATTCCTTTCGTAATCACCATTGGCTGTGGCGTTCCCGGTATTATGGCTTCCCGTACCATCCGCAATGAACGTGAGCGCCGTGCAACAGCAATGCTTGCTCCGTTCATGCCCTGCGGTGCGAAGATTCCCGTTATTGCCCTCTTTGCAGGTGCATTCTTTGATGACGCTGGCTGGGTAAGCACGCTCATGTACCTTTCCGGTATCGTACTTATTTTCCTTGGTGCACTTCTTGTTAATAAGATTGCCGGTTATAAATCAAGAAAATCCTTCTTTATCATAGAACTTCCCGAATACAAGGCTCCTTCTCTTTGGGGCGCTTTCAAGTCCATGTGCAGCCGTGGTTGGGCTTATATTGTCAAGGCCGCTACGATCATCCTTCTCTGCAATATGGCAGTTCAGCTGATGCAGACCTTTACTTGGAGCTTCCAGGTTGCCGAAAGTGCAGATGAATCCATCCTTGCTTCTATCGCATCTCCGTTTGCATACCTGCTTGTCCCGATTGTTGGCGTTCTTTCCTGGCAGCTTGCAGCAGCAGCGGTTACCGGTTTCATTGCAAAAGAAAACGTTGTTGGTACTCTCGCTGTTTGCTTTGTCGGTCTTGAAAATCTCATCGACACTGATGAACTTGCGCTTATGGAGGGTGCAGGTGCAGAAGTTGCGGGAATTATGGCGATTACCAAGGTTGCCGCTCTCGCTTACCTGATGTTCAATCTTTATACTCCTCCGTGCTTCGCAGCTATTGGTGCAATGAACTCAGAAATGAAGTCCGGCAAGTGGCTTTGGGGCGGCATCTGTCTCCAGCTTGCTACCGGCTACACCGTAGCTTACCTCGTTTACACAATCGGCACACTTATTACCGGCGGTACGCTCAATGTCGTTGCTGCAATCGCAGGACTGATTGCAGTTCTAGTGATGGTTGGTATTGTTGCAGGCATGATTGTACGCACCAATAAGAAGCTCAACGCAGAATATGCTCTGAGCAAATAAGGAAATTACTATGGCAAATGCTATCATTGTAATAATTCTTTTTGCTATTGTCGGTGGCGTTGTTTGGTACTTATGGCGAGAAAAGAAACGTGGTGTTAAGTGCATCGGTTGCCCTTATGCCAAACAGTGTGGCAGCAAATGTAACGGTGGATGCAATCACGTTAAAACAGATAACAAATACGATAATTAATAAGCGATAAGGGATGTGTGCCTTACGGTCGCATCCCTTATCTTTATAACGGAGGTTAGCAATGACTAACTATAAATTCACGTTAACGCAGATAAAATATATGATTTGGATTTACCGATTGACGCAAAGTGGTTGCGGAATCAAAAATGTGGAGCTTGCGGGTGCATTGGGGCTTACCAAACCAAGCGTGCACAGTATGTTGAAAACGCTTTCTGAATTGGGTATGGTAAGGCAGGAGACTTTTGGTCTTGCTCACCTCACGGAAAACGGATATTTGATTGCACAAAAGTACGCTGTTTGCTTTTGTGTATTGGAACGTACAATGACTGAAATATGCGGAAGCGGTACAGTGAGTGAAAACGCTATCTGTGCTTTGCTTGCGGATATGCCATGGGAAAAGATTGACGAGCTGTATAACGGGAATTGGAAACAGGAAATGAAAATTTGAGCGTTCTCGAAATAATGCTTGTTACTGAAGATATTTTCTTTCTACAGTCCTTACGGTAGGTGGTTTATGTGTAAACCGTCCTTGGTGCAGGTGACATTCTTTGTATGAAATAGATATATATAATCGTCACAGTAGGATAAAATGTACTGTGACGATTTTTTGTTTTATCTGTATTTACTGTACCACCTGTAAGCCACTGTTTACTTATTCATCGGTAATTTAGTATCAAAAACTGTATCACCGAGTGGCTTACGGGTAAAATTTGTCGATTTTACGCCGTTTGAAAAACTGCGATTTTTATTCCCACTCTCTGCATAAAATTATATCTCTGATACAAATGATAAGAATGAGTATTTTTATTCGCAAAATATATTATTCTATACACCTGATACAAATATTACAGGGGTAATTAGTATCACAAATAGAGTCACAGTGATACTGCTACATTTTAAGTATAATTTCAGTGCAGAGATTTAGGGAGAATAATTTCATATAAGCATTTAACCGAAAGATGAAATTAAAAATATGCATTTAAATCAAAATTATTGGCTGAAAAAATGCAAAAGCAACTAAAAATATATCTGAAAATATGCATTATATCTTGACGAACAGCATAAACTATGTTAAAATAGAAACATCGGAGGTGAGTTTATGCTCAAACGAAAATTTTACAATGTACTTTCCGAATGGAAAAAAACAAAAAATCAGTCATGTTTACTTGTCAAAGGTGCAAGACAAATTGGAAAAACATACATTATTGATGTTTTTGGAAGAGAAAACTATCAAAGTTATAAATATATCAACTTTATTGAAACGCCAAAGGCAAAAGATATTTTTAATGGTGAATTGACCGCTGAAGAAATATACAAGCGTATGACTTTGATATATCCTGAGATAAAGTTTATAAAAAATGATACATTATTTTTCTTTGACGAGATTCAAGAATGTCCCAATGCAAGAACCGCATTAAAATTCCTTGCTCTGGACAATCGTTATGACGTGATATGCTCAGGTTCACTTCTTGGAATAAGCTATCGTGAAGTAAAATCTATTCCTGTTGGTTATGAAACACAGATTGAAATGTATTCACTTGATTTTGAAGAATATTTATGGGCAGTGGGTTATGATGAAAGTGCTATTAGCATTTTGAAAGAATACTTTGACAAAAAGGAAAAAATCCCCGAGTCTGTGCATGAAACGATGATGAAACATCTTCGTGAATATATTGTGGTTGGCGGTATGCCAGCAGTTGTGAATCGGTTTGTAGCAGAAAAACATTTCGGTATCGTTCAACAGGAACAAGAAAAAATACTTGACAGCTATTTTGATGATATTTCAAAATATGCATCTAACACAGAAAAACCTAAGGTCAAAAATTGCTATCTTTCTATTCCCAAACAGCTTGCAAAGGAAAATAAAAAGTTCCAGTTCTCTGTAGTAGAAAAGAAGGCTACTGCAAGAAAATACGAAAACAGCATTGAATGGCTCAGAGATGCAAACCTTGTAAAACTTTGTTACAATGTCAGTACCC
>CAZTEJ010000068.1:0-5962 GCA_964612605.1 uncultured Clostridium sp.
AAAAAACTATGAAACGAAACGCTTCCCGCATTTTGAGTCTGGTTATGGCCATCGCGCTGATCATGAGCCTGAGCCTGACCGCATTCGCCATGGACGGACATGAGATGTATATGTCCCCCGCTTCTGGTACCAGCTATACCACCATGGTGGATGCCGCTACCAACACCGTGAATCTGGAGGTATTCTTTACCGCCTACAATGACGGCAACTACTACAACACCGGATTCGACTCCGATGAACAGGCAGCAGCCGTTAAATGGACTGTGAGCAACAACGATGCAGGCTTGGTCAATGGTGACGTAGCCGTTTCTGCTGGCAGCAACAACGGCTATACTACCAGCAAGGGTACTGTGACTCTGAACGCTGGAGTTTCTGGTGTTGCTGTTGTCCATGCCGCACACAATGGCTTGACGCTGGATTTAGTTATTGCACGGGACGCAGCGAGCAAATCTTCCACAGCTATCAAAACAAATGTTTATGTTGTGGACGTGTCTGGTACTACCGGGAACGCTATTACGAACAACGTCAGCGTTAGCGTTTACGCTCCGGCAACAGGTAATCGCACCTTGAGCGGCATTCTCCTCAATAAAGGAGGAGCCTTCCAGAATCAGGCAACTGCAATGGGCACGCTGGATGTACTCCTGAAGGCAAGCAATAATAACATCACTTCTGTCACTCTGAGTGATGACGGCTCCTATGCCAATGCGATCAACGGTCTGTATTATTGGAGCTATGCAGTTTATGATGCAGACGGCAATTTGGTTCCGCTCTCTCAGAACATCAGTGCATCCATTTTTGCGCTTCCTGCTAGTGGATACACTGTAGTGTGGAAGTATGGCGGATGGAGTTTTGCATCTATCCTGAATGATGTCACTGATGAGGCAGGTAATGTCATCACCAAAGGCGAAATTTCCTCTTGGAATTTGGCATGAAATAAAAGTTGTTAGTGTTTAGTGTGTGGAGGGTGCAGGAAACTGCACCCTCCACACTTCTTTTTAGGAAGGGGTGACTCCGATGTACAGGCGCAATACACGTCAGCGTCTGATATCTCTCTTATTATCATTGGTTCTTATTTTCCAAGTGTTGCCTATAGTCCCTTTTGTATATGCAGAAGAAACAAACAGGACAACGGCAGCAACAACTGATGCTACCGATTCAACCGATGCTACGGATACTACGGATGCTACCGATTCAACCGATGCTACGGATACTACGGATGCTACGGATACTACGGATGCTACCGATTCAACCGATGCTACGGATACTACGGATGCTACGGATACTACGGATGCTACCGATTCAACCGATGCTACGGATGCTACGGATGCTACGGATGCTACGGATGCGACCGATGCGACGGACGCTACCGATGGAACTGAGGAAACAGCTTCCGAAGATGATATAGCACCGCTGAACTTGGAAGATACTACAGATTGGTCAACCTTATCATCATTTGATAGCGGATCCACATACTATATTGCTACCGCAAATGATATGGTTAGCTTCTCCACCATGGTCAATGCCGGCAACAGTGGACAGGGATGCACTTTTTTATTGACCGATGACATTGACCTAGGGACAGTGTGCAGTTCAGAAGTCGGAAGTTGGCAGTCAATCGGAAACTCCTACGAAAATGCTTTTCAAGGGACGTTTGATGGAGATAATCACACTATTAGCAACCTGTATGTATCGGAAAATGATTATGCAGCAGGTGGACTTTTTTATTATGCAATAGGTGCAACTTTTTTAAATTTAGATATAAGTGGCAATATTTCCAACAACGGTGGTAGTATTGCTACCTTAGTATATTCAGCAGAAGCATGTTATTTCAACAGTTGCTCCAATTCAACAAACGTTGAGGCCTATGAACTTGGAGCTGGGCTTATATGCGAAATATCAGGCGTTTCAGAAGTTAAAAACTGTTCTAATTCAGGAACAATTACCGCTGAATATGCAGCCGGGCTGGTTTGCACTGATTATGACGGTGACAACACTCTGAGTATTTCTTACTGCAAGAACAACGGAAAAATAGCCGGCGGTTCTCAATCATCTGGCATTTCACTGGACATAGCCATTGGCGAAATCTCTCACAGCGATAATTACGGTGATGTCACAATAACTGGAACCTCAAATGGCATAGCCACAGGATTTGCATGGGGCGGTTCGATTAGTTTTGAAGATTGCAATAATTATGGCACAATTACATCACCTGAGAGTGCGGCTGGAATCGTTTATTACACAGATGGAGGGACAATTAAAAAATGCACCAACAAGGGTGACATTATAGTTTTGGGAGTTGCGCCAGGATTTGCAGCCGGTATTGCAGGTTGTCTGTATGACTCAATGCAGGACTGTGCTAATTTTGGCAAAATCACTGGTAACTATGAAGTAGGTGGACTTGTAGGCGGTACGGGGACTGCTTCTGCAATCTACAATAGTTTCAACCGTGGCGAAATTAGTGAGCCAACGTCAGGCGCAACAGGCAAAGGATATATTGGCGGCTTGGTTGGCCACATCTCGTGCGGCATAACGATAAAAAACTGCTACAATAGCGGAAATATCAGCGTGCCCAATCACCAATATGTTGGTGGCTTGATTGGATATTGTGAGTATTTTCCAACCATTTCTATTACGGACTGCTATAATTCAGGTTCCATTAGCGGATATAATGCAGTGGGTGGTCTTATTGGCTGTGTCAATAATCAGCTTATAAAACTTACGATTACAAACTGCTATAGTGCGGCAAATTCCGTTACTGCGGCAGAAAATGGAACGGCGGGTTCGGGCATTGGTGCAATCACGAAATGTGGTAGCTTCAATGCATCGAACCTGTTTGTGCGTAAAGGTGCGGCAGATGCGACAATTGGGTCGGATGTTCTTTCCTGTGACCAGAACACTTTCATTCAGCTGACCCATGCACAGATGACCGATGCCAGCTTTGTGACTCACCTGGGCACCGCCTTCGCCAAATTCTCTACCGACATCTATAATGGAGGGGAATACAGCGAAAGCGACTGGGCCACCTACACCGAATACTACGGTGATTACAGCTACCCCATTCTGGTGAGCACCTGTGGCGCATCTCCCCTGGGTGAACGCTGCAATGTGCAGTTCCTGGGGGCTCAGTATGCCAAGGTGACGGTAAACGGCTACGAAACCTACGCCACCACCGTTGCCCCCGGCAGCGAAATCCGTTTCACCATCGAAACCGGTGACCCGGAGATCACCGTCACCTCCGTGGCGGTTGGCGACACCACTCTGGAAGCCACCGATGGTACCTACTCCTGCACCGTTTCTGCGGACACCATCGTTACCGTCATCCTCAGCGGCACCATGACCGCTCCCGGCGATGGTGGCGGCACCGATACCCCGGAACACAATGGGTATCCCGTCAGCTTTGCGGTGTCCGGTGGTACCAGCTCCATCGATGGTGTGCAGATTACCGTTACCGGTGCCGAAGAAGCTGCGTTTACCCCGGAGGAAGGCATCTTCTGGCTGGAGGAAGGCAGCTACACCGTAGAGGCTGCTCTGGATGGCTACCACAGCGTAAAGGGAACCATGACCGTGACCTCCGACATGAGCAAGGAGGAAACCAACACCGTTTCCTTTAACCTGTACCCCACCAGCGTCTCCCAGCGCACCATCACCATGAACATCGTTTCGGCAAGCACCCTGGACACCCTGATGGTCTACAACGGTGACCTCATGGTGGAGCAGAAGGACGCCGGGGACAGCGTATCCTTCACCCTCCCGGCGGGCAGCTACATCTACTCCGCAACCAAGGCGGACTCCGGCTACGGCAGCGGCCCCTTCACCATTGCGGATGAGGACGGGCAAACCCTGACCCTCCGTGCGGTGGATATGACCACCTATGGCCTGTCCAACAGCAGCGGTGTGGGCTACACCGTTACCATGAAGGCCGCTGACGGCACCGAATACTTCCCCGGAAGCATGGATGCCAAAAACGGCGGCGGTGCAAGAGGCTGGTTCCTGCTGCCCGCTTCCGACTATGGCGAGGAGTACCACTACACCTTCAACCCCATTTCCGACTATTATTGGGGCAGCTATGGTGTGACCTATCTCTACTCCGGCTATGTGGGAACTGCCCTGCGGGACTTCAACGGCATTTCCGGTTCTCAGTCCGATACCGGCAAATTCGTGATCGCCCCCAAGACCACCGCAACCTTTACAGTACCCTCCGGTGCGACCTTCCGGGTCTGCCATCGTGTCAAGTTCTATGAGCCTCTGGAGGTTCTGACCCCCAGCAAGACCGAGACCAGCGGTGACATGACCACTTATACCTATGACATTCCCAGTGGCATTACGCTCCACTACGAGCTGGAAATGGCAGGGTATGTGAAAAAGGCCGCAACCTTTACGGGGGAAACGACAAAAACCATCACGACGGCAAATCTGACCCCCGCAAGCTCCGCCGCATCGGATATTCCGGCAGATATCGACTCTGCTATTCTGACCAACGCTCCCAGCAGCCACTATATTGAGCTTGGTGTAGGCGAACGGTTCGACCTGTATCTGCACCGGAACTGGCAGGCTACCAATTCCATCACCGGCAACTACTATGTGGATCCCAATTATCATATTGAAGTGATTTCCGGCAGCTCCGTGTCGGTGACGGACAACTACTACGCAGGTGCAACCCTGAACGCTGTCTCCAACGGTGTCAGCGTGATCCGTATCACCTATGATGCACTGGATTTCGTAAATTCCTCCGGTGAATCCTATATCTACAGCAAGCTGTACGAAGAAAACACTACAGTCCTTGTCGTAAATGTTGGCGGAAATGGCGTAGGCACCATTGACAGTGGTTGCGGTGCCAGCGAATATGAAATTCAGTATTTCATCCGCTCCATCAATGATACGGTAAAGGCGGAAGCAGATCAGTACGCCGAACTTACCTTCACGCCGTCCACAAATGTGGTTTCCGTGGAGCTTCATGCCCCCGTGGGAAGCACCGGAAGCTGGTCGGACACCTGGACAAAGCTGGAAAAGAAGGACAATTCCTTCACCGCTCACCTGAAAGAAGGCAGCAATGTCCTGCGGTTTACCACTGCGGACGGAACCACATCCTACCATGTGATCCGGGCGATCGGCCTGGACATGACGGCCACCGGCGATACTCTGACGGTAAAGCTGAAGGATGGTCAGTTCGTTCTGGAGGCGAATACCAACAATAATCTGACCTTCCAGTTCAAGGGCCTGCAAATGCCCCTGCCCAAGCTGGCCGCTCTGATCAATCCGGGTCTGGAATCCGTTCAGAACGGCACCGGCTGGGATCTGGTGGAATCCACCTACGCAGTTTACACGCTGCGGGGCAACAATACGGAAGCTACCACGGTCAAGGGTAAGAGCTCTCAGTATGAGATCAGTACGAAGAATGCCATCACCCTGAGTTTTGCTACACCCGATACTTATACTCTGACCGAGGGTGCCCTGCATACCACCAGCTTTGGCGCAGGTAGCTATACCGGCATGACCAAGGGTGGTTATACCGGCCAGCAGCCCAGTTTCCGTGCCGGCAGCAATACTTCTCTGGATACCCGTAAGAATCTGTACAGTGCCATGCCGGATCTGACCATCGTGGTCACGGAGCTGGTCAAGTCCAGCGATGCCAGCGTGGAAAGTGTCACGGTTTCCGGTGTTGCCGGTAGCGCAGACGAAACTGTGTGGAATGTGGTACTTCCCTACGGCAGCACCATTTCTGCGGACGTATCGGTCATCAGTGTCAAGGCGGCCCACCAGCTTGCACAGGTCAGCACCCCTGTTACAACAGACGGCGGCAAGACCTGGACGTTTACCGTTACCGCACAGGATGGCACAACAAAGGATTACACGGTTAACGTCAGCGTAAGTACCGTCTATGTAAAGGTGACATTCTACCTCAACGGCGGCACCTGCACCGATCTGGCGAAGGATGTTACAACGGTTTCCTACACTGCGGATA
>CAZTEJ010000069.1:0-5881 GCA_964612605.1 uncultured Clostridium sp.
AATATTATCAGTATTCAACGGTGATTACTTATCTTTTGGAGTATTCTTCTCTCCCTTAACTATAGTTGTATCTAGCGTAGATAAGATTGCGTACTAAACAATTTCCTTACTTTCCAAAGCACACCCCGAATTAATTATAAACACTATTAATTATATAACTTTCATAAAATTACTTTATAAAAATAACTAATAGTTTAATTTATACATACTTTAAACTTTAATTAAAGTATGTAAATCATTAATTATGAACATGCTTATTCTCTACTAGACAATACTATTATATGAAATATTTTTATAATTATCAATATATTTTTAACAATTTTTAAATTAATTAACAATAACTAAACATAACTAACGTAAATAACAAATAAAACATATACTTTAATAAATAAAAAATGATAAAATAAATACATGGAGATGAAGGAAGAATGAAACAAACAATTAAAAATATTATAATAAATACTATATTTATATTATACTTAGAAATAATATATCATATACTAATATTTAGTAATATTAATACCAAAGAAATAATTTATATAACAATATTTTCAATAATAAATACTTTATTTATAGATATAATATCAAATATAACAAATAACAAAACAATTAACAAATATATAAATCTAATAATAAACACAATTATAACCATATTATTTATAACATACCTAATGAATTATAAATTTTATGGAAATACATTAAGCATATACTCTATATTTCATGGAGGACAAGTATTCGGATTTATGGATGCAATAATCAGAATGATTAAAAATAACATAACAAATATACTATTACTAATATTACCTTTATTTATAAGTATAATATTTATAAAAAAAAGAAACTATAAAACACTTAACATAAAAGAATTACTGATTAAAAGTATTACCTTAATAATTTTATTTATAATGACATTACTATCATTAAACATAGATAAAGAAGAACTATATAGCCCATATAATTTATATTTCAACAAACACGTTCCAAATCAAACCGCACAAACATTTGGAATACTAACAACACTACGACTAGATCTAAAAAGAACCCTAACAAACTTTGAAGAACAATCAATAGAGCAAACAAATAAAACAGAAATAAATGAAAAAAAAGAATACAACCAACTCGATTTCAACTTCGAAGAACTAATCAACAACGAAACAAACAAAACAATAAAAGAAATACATACCTATATATCAAATCAAACCCCAACTGAAAAAAACAAATATACAGGAATATTTGAAGGAAAAAACCTTATAGTCATAACAGCAGAAGCCTTTAGCCCAATTGCAGTTAACGAAGAACTAACACCTACACTATATAAATTAGTTAACTCAAGTTTCAAATTTACTAACTTCTATACACCAGTATACTACGTTTCAACATCAGATGGTGAATACGTTACCCTAAACAGTTTACTACCAAAAGAAAGCGTATGGTCCTTCTCAAAATCAAGTAACAATTACCTACCATACGCTTACGGAAATATATTTAACAATCTAGGATACAATACATATGCTTTCCATAACGGTACATATAAATACTACAACAGACACCTATCACATCCAAATATGGGATATACAACCTATATGGCCTGTGGTAACGGATTAGAAAAAATAGCTGGAATGCATTGTAAAAACTGGCCACAAAGCGACTTAGAAATGATAAACTCAACATTTGATATGTATAAAAATGACAACAATTTTGTAGCATACTACATGACAATAAGTGGACACCTAGAATACAACTTTATGGGTAATAACATGTCATATAAAAATAAAGAAGCCGTACAAGATTTACCCTATAGCGAAGCTATAAAAGCATATTTAGCTGCACAAATAGAATTAGATAAAGCACTAGAAGAACTATTAAATAAATTAGAAGAACAAAAAATACTTGATGATACAGTAATCGTATTATCAGCAGATCATTATCCTTACGGATTAACAATAGACGAAATGAAAGAAATAATGAACATAGAAGATGAAAAATTTGATACACATAAAAATAATTTAATAATTTATAACAGTAAATTAACTAAAACAGTAGAAATAAATAAAATAGGTGAAAGCCTTGATATCCTACCTACAGTTCTTAATTTATTTGGTATAGAATACGATTCAAGACTACTTATGGGAACAGATTTATTATCAAACTCAGACGGATTAGTAATATTAAATGATAGATCATGGATAACCGAAAAAGGTAAATATAATGCAGCTACCAAAGTATTTACGCCATTTACAAATGATATAGATGAAAATTACGTCGAAGAAATAAATAAAATTGTATATAACAAATATGTAATTTCAAAAAATATACTCGATACAGACTATTATAGAGTTTTATTTGACAAGGAGGATTAAATGAATATAAAAGATATAATGCTAAACCATGAAAAAAACTATTCAAAATACGCAACATATGATAAAGAATCAATCAGATTAAAACCATATAATTCAGATATAAGACCAAATTTCTTTAGAGATACAGATAGAATAATATACTCATCATCATATAATAGATATATAGGAAAAACACAAGTATTTACAATGCCAACAAACGACAATATATCAAGAAGAAGTATCCACGTACAATTAGTATCAAAAATAGCACGTTCCATAGGAAGAGCGTTATCATTAAATGAAGACCTAATCGAAGCCATCGCATTAGGACACGACCTAGGCCATATCCCCTACGGACACGTTGGAGAAAAAATTCTTAATAATATTAGCTTAAAACATAACCAAGGATACTTCAATCACAACGTTCAAAGTGTAAGAAATTTAATGTATATTGAAAATAAAGGTGAAGGATTAAATCTAAGCATTCAAGTACTAGACGGAATCCTATGCCATAATGGAGAAATACCTTTATCTAAATATGAACCAAAACATAAAACCAAAAATGAATTCCTAAACGATTATAATAACTGCTATAATATAAAAGATTACTCCAAAGAATTAACACCAATGACTTTAGAAGGATGCGTAGTTAGAATATCAGATGTAATTGCATACCTCGGAAGAGATATTGAAGACGCAGAAAAACTTAAAATAATTAATAAAAATGATATTCCAAAAGAAATAACAAATATATTAGGAAGTTCCAATAGAGAAATAATTAATACAATAATAATCGATATTGTAGAAAATAGTATCAATAAAAATTATATAATGATTAACAAAGAAATATTCAATGCAATCGAAAAATTAAAAGATTTTAATTATAATAATATATATAATAAAATATATACAAAAGATGAATTAAAAGAAATAGAATATAAATTTAATTATTTATATGACGAATTATTAAAATCATTATTAAGTAAAGATACTAATTCTAAAATATATAAAAATTACTATTTAGAAATGAATGATAACTATAAAAAAAATACAACAAAAGAAAAAGTAGTACTAGACTACATTTCAGGTATGACAGACGAATATTTCCAAAACGAATATAAACATTATCAAAACAGATAATGTTTATTTTTTCTTATTAATATTATCATTAATATTACCAATAATACTATAAAAAATATAAATTAAAGCAGTTAATAAAACAAAACCATAAACAATCTGCCATAACTTATCCATATCAACCATAGTACAAAGAACTCCAGTAACACTGATAATAAAAGCATTAACAAAAGACAAAATAATCCCCATAACATTATAATTACTTTTCTTAACCCTAGCTAATTCCATACCAATAAACTTTCTCAATTGATTATTCTTCTTCTTAATAAAATAATCAATAATAAAAATTATAAAAAAAACAACAAAAACAATAATAAACAAAATTAAATTTTCCATATAAATATTCACCATTATAAATTGGTTGCCCAGGTTGGATTCGAACCAACGAAATGTTAGGGTCAGAGCCTAATGCCTTACCACTTGGCGACTGGGCAATTACATATTAATTATACAACTAATAAATAAATTATATCAAGAAAAAATCAGTAAAAATACTGATTTTATTGTTAATAACAAACTACTTTTCAACAGCATCTGTTTTTTTAGTAGTAGTTTTCTTTGCAGTAGTAGTTTTTTTAGTAGTTGTAGTCTTTTTAGCTGTAGTCTTCTTAGCAGAATCATCCTTAACTTCTTTCTTCTCAACCTTAACTTCAGCTGCCTTAGGCATCCTACCATTTAAAGCATCCTTAGCAATAACAACTAATTCAGCAAAATACTTTGGATTATCAATAGCAACTTCAGATAACATTTTTCTATTAATCTCAATTCCAGCCTTATTTAAACCATTAATAAATTGAGAATAAGAAATATCATTTAATCTACAAGCAGCGTTAATTCTAGTAATCCATAATTTTCTAAAATTTCTTTTATTTTGTTTACGATCTCTATAAGCATAAGCACCACTATGAAAAGTTTGTTCTTGAGCAGTTTTAAATAATCTATGCTTAGATCCAAAATAACCCTTAGCTTGTTTTAAAACTTTTCTTCTTCTGTTCTTAGCTACATTTCCACCTTTAACTCTTGCCATCTTACATCACCCTATTAGATAACAGATTTTAATCTGCTAGCTTCTCCTTTCGCTAATATTCCTTTATTTCTTCTTTGTCTAATTTGTTTACTAGAATCCTTAGCAGTTTTATGATTACCACCAGATACCTTATAAACCAATGCTCCATTCTTCTTTTTCTTTAAAACCTTAGATGAAGCCTTATGTGTTTTTTGTTTTGGCATAACTAATCCTCTCCTTCTTACTTTTTAGGTGCCAATATCATAGTCATAGTACGTCCCTCTAATTTAGGTTTAGTCTCAACAACACTTACCTCAGACAACTCCTCAGCAAATCTAACAAGAACATCCTTACCTAAATCAGTATGAGCCATTTGTCTTCCCTTAAATCTAATAGAAGCCTTAATTTTATGACCTTTAATTAAATAATTTTCAGCATTCTTTTTTCTTGTATTAAAATCTCCAATATCAATAGTAACAGATAACTGATACTCCTTCATATCTTTATTATTAGCCCTTTGATTCTTAAGAGCTTCCTTAGCCCTCTTTTGCTTCTCATATTTATGTTTATTATAATCCATTATTTTACCAACCGGTCTATCACTTCCAGGATTCATTAAAACTAAATCAAGTCCAGCATAAGTAGCTAAAGTAAGAGCATCATTTAACTTCTTCGTACCCATTTGCTCTCCATTGGGTCCAATTACCATTAATTCATCAACCTTAATTTGATCATTAATTAATAAATCATCTTTTTTGACATTTGCTATTGTAAAGCACCTCCATATTTATTAAAAAAATGAATGACAAATGCATTCATCCCATATAAAAACCAATTCACTTAATGGCTCTTTACCTATTAGCTAAACATCATTTATAATCGCTAATCAGGTGGATATATGCATCTCTTTCCTTTTTTAAACATACTTATTATTACATTTTTTTCAAACTCTGTCAATCATCTTTTTTACTTTTCTTATAAATTATACTAAAAAAACAATAAAATTATTCAAAAAAAGAAGAAAAAACTAATTTTCCTTCTTAAATAAATTTTTCTTAGATTTCTTATTATCATCCTTATCAGTACCTAAAGCCTCTTTACGAGATAAATTTAATCTTCCCCTTTGATCATAACCTAAAGACTTAACAACAATTTCATCTCCAACCTTAAACAAATCACTTGGCTTATTAACTCTTTCTTTATCCAATTGAGAAACATGAACCAAACCTTCACAACCTGGCCATAACTCAACAAAACATCCAAAATCCTCAACCTTAACTACTTTACCATTATAAATTTTTCCATCCTCTACAACTCTAACAACTTGTTCAATTCTTTCCATAGTTCTATCAATAACATCTTTATCAGTATGATAAACAATTACTCTACCATCATCTTC
>CAZTEJ010000070.1:0-5641 GCA_964612605.1 uncultured Clostridium sp.
GAAAGCAGGTAGATGACGTTGAAGTTATTGAGGTTGCCGACAAAGCTCGTCAGCAAGTACGGGCCGGTCACGAACAGCATGTACGGCAACGTGATGCGCTTATACTGCTGGAAGCCGGTCGCACCGTCGATCTTGGACGACTCGTACATATCCTGCGGAATGTTCATCAGAATGCCGCTCGCCATGAGCATGATGTGCGGAATACCGATCCAGACATTGATAACGATGACCAAGATCTTGGCAAGTGTCGGAGAATCCCAGAGGTTTTTATAATTGTTCACTTCGAGCCAATTGTGAACCGCGGGAATTTGGTCGACGAGCTTACCGATGATACCGGAGGAGTTGAACAGCTTGGAAACGTACAGCAAGGACACGAACTGCGGGATCGCAATGGTCATAACAAGGACGGTACGCCAGAATTTCTTGAAGCGAATGCCCTTCTTGTTGATCATCATAGCGACGGCCATGCCGAGGAAATAGTTGGAGAAAGTGGCAAAGAACGCCCAGATCAGCGTCCAACCGAGGACTTCGCCGAACGCAAGTCCCAAGCCGCCGTTTCCGAAATCGAACAGCTCGTTAAAGTTATCAAAGCCGACCCACGTAAAGAGGTTTGCGTAGCCGTTGTGGTTAAAATCGTAGCTTGTGAAAGCGATGATGATCATGTAAATGATCGGCAGCACAGTAAACAGCAAAATACCCGTGATCGGCAGCGCCAACAGCGATTTGTGGAACTGATCGTCCACGAGGGACTTCATATCCTGCTTGCCGCTCTTAACGCGCTTGCCCTTAGCGGTGATATCCATGCAGATGCGGCATTGCTTGACCTGCATGCGCCACGTAACGATGAATGCAATGATGAAGAAAACGGTCAAAAGTCCGTACAACAGGACTTTCACGGAATCGTCGCCCTCGACCCAAGTCTCGACCATGGCGCCCTCGCCGTAAATCAGCTCCTGTTCGGGCGTAGCGGGAACCATTTCAAAGTGTCCCTGATCGGTGCCGACAGTAAAGCCGTACTTGAAGAAATTGCATTTTCCCAACCAATGCAGGCCACCGCTCGGCAGGAACATATAAACGAAGAAAATAATTTCAAACAGCAGGAAAAACACGCCGCGCATGATCTGGCCATAGTAAAGGTTACCCATGCCGAAGATCAAAAACGACAGTTTGACCGCCCAGTTGCCCTTGGCAAAAGTACTGCCAATGTCGCAGACCGAATCTTTGATGCCAACGGCACATTTGACGATCAGTCGGATCAAGCTCTTGAATAGGTTGGCAAACCACCTCGGAATTGCGCACAGGAAGTTCAGATAGTGATATGCCCACCGCTCGATTCTGTTCAGTTGCAGGTATTCGAGATCAGTAAACTGAAACATAAGCAAATCGAAATAAACCGCAGTTTATTTGCTACCTCCTTTGGATAATGATAAAGGCATTGCTATCTACACGCAAGACAAGTGTTGTCCGTGCATGTTGCTAACAATGCCTTTGCATGGATGCCGTGGGGAGCCGAACGGCTCCCCCGGCCTCCGTCGGTATTCAATTAAGCGAGGATCAGTTCGATGGAGACTTCGTCGCCAAGGATCAGCTTAACATAGTAGGTGCCGTCTTCCTCAACTTCGATATTGTCGCCGCCGGAAACACCGTCAGCGCCGTAGTTGACGTCCCAAGAACCGCCCTGACGAACCTTGAACTGTTCGCCCGCGTGCAGGTCAAGAGCCTCGGACATGTAGCTGCCGTCATCTTGCAGGGTCATCTTGAAGTCGGTGTCCCAGTTGGTGCCGCAGATGTTGCCGATAACGCCCCATGCCTTCAGTTCTTCCTCGGACTTGGTCAGGATAGCCTTGATCGCATTTTCGTAATCGACCAGAGCGTCCTTCAGATCCTGCTCGGACTTTGCAGCCTTCGCCTCAGCACCCAACAGCTTGGCGACATCCCACCAAGAGCCGTTGATGTTGCCCTGAGTAACGGAGTACTGAGCCTGCTTCTCGAAAGCCTGCAGGGAGATGTTCGCCTTAACATTCTCATCCTTCTGAGCCTCGATGTTGGACGGGCCCCAACCGAAGGTGTTGAAACGATCGAGCTGGTTCTCTTCGTTGGTCAGGTACTGCGCCAACAGGTGCAGAACGGTCTGCTTGTTGGTATCCTTCTGGGGCTTAACACCCATCAGTTTGCAGCCGTAGTAAGAATTGATGTGGTAGCTCTTGCCGTCAACGGTGAAAGAGGGCAGATCGGTCGCGCCCAGATTCTCGCCGAAGTACTTTGCAGCGGCGGCGGAGTTCCAAGTACCGGTGACGATAACGCCGCAATCGGTGAACTGGTCGCAGTCAGAGTCATAAGCGGTGGAAGAGGTCAGGATCTGCATGCCCTTCATGGCGATCAGACCGTTCTCGGAATTGTAGTCATCATCAACGCCGGTCCACTTGCCGTCACTATCCATAGACCATGTGGAGTGGCAGCCCACAGCGTAGAAGAAGCCGGCATTGTACCAAGCGTTCTCCAGAGCGAAGCGGAACTTCACGCCCTTCTCTTCGCACTTCTTGACCAGAGTTTCCAGATCCTCAACATCCTCTTCGGTGAACAGAGAGGTGTTGTAGTACATGTAGAAGCCGTTATCGGCAGTCAGAGGGTAAGCATACAGGTCGCCGGCCACGGTAGCGGCGGTGATGGACTGGGTGCTGTTGTTGTTCTTGATATTGGTGGCGAAGATGCCGGTAGGAGCGGACAGAGCAGCGGACTGCACCAGACGGGTCAGCTGATCCTGTGCGAAGCAGTAGATGTCGGGAGCGGACGCAACGTCGTCGATGACCTTGGAAGCGGCATCGCCTTCACCCATGGTGTCAACCTTGTAGGTGAACTTGATGTCGGGGTACTTCTTCTGGAAAGCGGCGATCTGAGCCTCGGTCACGCTCTTGACGGAAGTGCCGTCATCCAGAGCGGTCTCGGAAACCCACAGCGTAACCTCGCCGTAGTCGCCCTTGAGCAGGGTGTTGTAATCGATCTCGGTGTTTCCATTGCCGGTCGTATTGTCGTTACCGGACGGATTGGGGGTATTGCCGCCGGCGGTGGTGTTCTCGCTAGGCGTGCAAGCCGCGAAGCTCAGAACCATGATAACAGCCAGCAACAAAGCCAAAGCTTTTTTCATTTGTTTTTCCTCCTAAAGAAATATGTTTGAATATGCATTAACAGCTAAAAAGCCGATAAAGCCAAACTTCCATCCGTTCCCGTGCAACGGGAACGGAAAAAGGGGTACCCCTTTTTCGTAATTTTTCGGCAGACGCGCCCATTTCAAGGGTTTTCTGCTACAAGGACATTCGCGAACGCATTATAGCGCAATTTGCTCAAATTGTAAAGTGCTTTTCCCGCTCCAAGGGCGATTTTGACGTGTTTTTGTTTGTTCTTACCAACAACCACGCCCTTATTTTGTGCGTTTTAGCCAAAGCTTTTTCCGTTTTCTGTCAGCGTGGAATGCTGACCGTTTTCTTTACTTATGAATGACTACGCTCGTCATGCCCGCGAGCGTCAGCACGCTTGCGTTCAGGGTCGCACCGCCCGCGCCGACTGCCTCGGCGATCATGTCCGCCCACGCAAAACCGTCAAGCTCCGCCTTGGCGGAAAGGTCGTAGGTGATGCTCTCGGTGGAATTATTGTGCAAAATCAAGAGCCGCTCGCCCTCGTACTCGACAATGAAGCCGCCCAAATGCGAGTCGGAGGTGCTCAGCGCCGTATACGTTCCGCGCGCGATCGCCGGATTGCGATGGCGCAGCGACAGGAGCTTGCAGTAATGGCGCAGCATGCTGTCCTCGTCCTCCGTCTGTGTCACAACGGTGGTTTTGATCTGCTTGGAGGAATCGTAAGTAGCTTCGGAGGGATTTTTGACCGTATCGCCGTCGCCCCACAGCATGGCAAGACGGCGGTTGGCATCGCTGCTGGCGCTGCCACGCGAGCCGCGCATGCCGAGCTCCTCGCCGTAGTAGATCACGGGCGAGCCGGGCGAAAGCAGGTAGAGGTTGGCCGCCATGCGCATATTGTCTTCCGAGATGAACGTGCCTGCGATGCGGTCGGTGTCATGATTGGAGAGGAACGACATCGCCATGCCGTTCGGATTTGCCTCAAGGATCTTATTTTGATAAGAAACGACGTAACCTGTGAACGAGCTGAGCGAATTTCCTTTCGCCGCCATCGCGGCCTTGCCCTCGCCCTGACTCATGGCGAAATTGAAGCAGTTCATCGCGCTGTAATACTTGAGGATCTCGGTCTCGCCCGACCAGCACTCGCCCACGCAATAGATATCGGGCTTGATAGCGCGAAGCTCGTCCATATACCAATTCCAGAATTCGACGGACGCGTCCGTATCGCCGTAATAGATGTATTTCACCGCGTCAAAGCGGAAGCCGTCAATGCCCATATTGAGGTAGTATTCGGCGACATCTAGCATTTCCTCTTTCACGGCCTCGCTGTCATAGTTGAGCTCGGGCATCGTGGCGGAGAAGTTGCACTCGTAATACCAACCGTTGCCGACTTTCTGATATGTCCGCCCGCCGACCTGCTCTTCCTTGGTAACACAGGTGTAAAAATCATAATACGGGCTGCTTTCATCGTCATTTTTACGTGCGGTCTTGAAAGACTTGAACCATTGGTGCTGGCTCGAAGTATGGTTGATCGCCAGATCGAGAATGATCTTTACATTTCGTTCGTGGCACAACTCGATCAGCTCGAGCAGGTCGTCTTCCGTGCCGAATTGACTGTCGACCGTGTAATAGTCGGTCGTATCATATTTATGGTAGCTCGGCGAAGCGAAGATCGGCGATAGCCAAATGCCCTGCACGCCGAGGCTCGTATCAGAATTGAGATTGCCGTCGTTGAGGTAGTCAAAACGGTTGATAATGCCGCGCAGATCCCCTACCCCGTCGCCATCGGAGTCCGAGAACGAGCCGACGAAGATCTGATAAAATGTGCGATAATTGTCGTCCGTCGTGTCCGCCGCGGGCGCATAAACAATGCCGCCGGAAGTGGGATTTCCCTCGGTCGGTGCGGCCGTGGTATTGTCCGCGCCGCTCGTAGTATCATCTGCGCCGACCGTAGTGTCGCCGACGATATTGCACCCCGTTACCGCAAACAGCATCACCGTGACCGTCAGCAGCGCCAAGGCGCGCAAAAACAAGCTTTTTTTCATGGTGTTTCCTTTCTTATTTCGCTACGGAATTGAACATGGCATCGTCGATCTTGCCCCACGCGCCGCCGTTGGGACAATTGACGTACAGGCCGACAACAAGCGTGTCGCCCTCTTTGTACTCGATGTCGGAAATGAGAGCCGTGTGCCATTCATTATATGCGGTAAACACGGTGTTGACCTTTGCCACGATCTCGCCGTTGATCTTGACATAGGCGTACACTTCCTGCGCATCGCCGCAGTCGCCGCCCATGATGCTGATGGAATACGTGTAGGTGCCTGTCGTCAGGTTTTTCACTTCCTGCTCGAGCGTAAATTCCACGCTGTCGGCCGTCGAGCCCCAGAAGTGATAGTGTTTCGAGCCGGTAACAGAGTCGGTCTGTTTGTCCTCGACATAGAGCTGATCGAATTTTTTCAGTTTGGTCGCCGTCCAACCGCTCTCGCCGTCTTCAAAGCTCCAGTTTTCCA
>CAZTEJ010000071.1:0-5615 GCA_964612605.1 uncultured Clostridium sp.
CAGACTCCGATTGATAGTCCACATTCCCCTCGGTATCGTAGGAGATCAGGCGGATCACATTGCCATACTCGTCATAATCGTTAATAAATTTTGTGCCGTCCTCTATGTAACTGATGCACTGGGTAACGACACTTTCGCCACCAACAGAAGTATATGTGCATTCCTCCACCAGAACTCCATCGGTGGTTGTTGCAGAACGGATCAACTGACTGTTGCTGTCATATTCATATTGACAGGTCGTTTCAGTTATTACGTTACCATCGAGATCATAGTCCGCCATTTTCAGCATATCGCCGTTGTCGTTGTAGAGATACAAAGATTTGCTGTCGCCCAAATCCACGATTTGTGCACCACAAACGGTACACTGATTGTCGTCATAGAACGCATGGGCAACCTTCTCAACTTTCTCACCGCAATCGGTGCAGTTCTTCCAGTGATGTGTCAAATCGGCATCCCAATTGTCAGACATCTGGTGTGTATGACTGTCACCGCAACCTGACAGTGCGGTAGCTATCATAGCACATACCGCCAAAATCGATAGAAGTTGTTTTTTCATAATTTTTGCCTTCCTTTTCTGTATAATTTTCTTGTTTTATAGAGGAGTCACCACACTCCAAAAGTCGTAGACAGAATAACTATCTCGACATAGTAAGCAGTGGTATGTATCCTTCATATTTTCGCTGTAAATACATTAGCTCAGCGGAAGATATTCCTCCTCCAAATACTGACGAATCAGTTGTAAATCTGGCACCAGTACCGCCATTCCATGAATGTTGGCACTATAATAACAATCATCTGCCGGAACAGTATATGAGTCGATAGATAGAGATGAAAATACAGGAAGGAGTCTGTAGGCCAGGGACAATATTTCAGTATCTGTTAAGTCTGTGGTTATGTAAGGAAGCGCATTATACAACAAACCCAGGAGATCACTAATAGGCAAATTATCTACCAGTTCATATACGGCTAACAACACTTTGCGCTGACGCTCTGTACGCCCAAAATCGCTGTCAATTTTTCGAGCACGAGCATACGTCAAGGCTTCCGATCCATCCAAATGATTAACACCAGCTGCGATGAGCGAATGTCCACGTTTGTTCATATAAGCAGCTTCCGCAGAAGTCAATTCAATATCCACGCCGCCAAGCATATCTATGATCGCCTTAAACCCTGTAAAATCCACTTCAAAGTTACCGTCAATGGAAACACCAAAATTTTCGGTCAGGGTTGCATCCAGCAAATTGAATCCACCGAAAACATAAGTTGCGTTCAAACGATTGGCGGAATATCCACCGGGTATCTGTACATACAAATCCCGCAAAAAGGAGATCAGTGAAGTTTCGCCGGTATCGAGGTTGATTGAGCACAGGATCATCGTATCCGACCGTTGACGACTCTCACCATTACGACGATCCTGCCCCACCAGCAAAATGTTAATCAGATGGTCATCTTCAATCTGTTCGATAAAATCCCATTCAACATCATTAGGGTCAATCCATGCAACTTCCGCACTCGTATCGGAATCATGATTCTCTTCCCCTTGATCAATGACAGTATTCATATCTGCATCCAGAGAATCTTCGGATTCATCTGTTTCAAAATACTCGTCATCTGGTGCAATCGTTTCTAAAGAACTCTGATTATAGGTACGACGGATTTGGCTTAAATAGCTTTTTATTACAGCGAAACCGCCAAATGTCATTGTTAAAACGACAATCAGCGCTACGATTAAAGCAATCCAGCATCCTTTTTTATTGTTTGTTTGTTTTTTTATCATCGTATTCAGCGTTTACTTTTAGTCACGTCTGTAAATGTCGCGTGTATAGACTTTCTCGGCAACATCTTCCAGACAAGAATCATAGCGATTTGCAATAATAACATCGCTTTTTTTCTTGAACTGTATCAGATCATTGATAACCTGGCTCCCAAAGAAGGTACTGTCATCTGGTAGGGAAGGTTCATAAACAATCACAGTTGCCCCCTTTGCCTTTATTCGCTTCATAACTCCCTGGATTGAGGACTGGCGGAAATTATCACTTCCCGTTTTCATGGTCAAGCGATATACACCGATAATAATTCTTTTTTCTTTGTCTGCGCACCATTCATCGTTTTCACTGTATGCCCCAGCGAGTTCCAGTACACGATCTGCAATAAAGTCTTTTCGGGTACGGTTGGACTCTACAATGGC
Organism: uncultured Clostridium sp.; assembly: GCA_964612605.1. Taxonomy (GTDB): domain Bacteria; phylum Bacillota_I; class Bacilli_A; order RF39; family UBA660; genus CAG-533. The sequence continues at coordinate 2,189 of CAZTEJ010000071.1, forward strand.
ATTGATAAGTCTTTCGGGAACATCACGATAATTGGCAAGGAGCTGCTTTGTATCCTTAGGAAGGCAGTAGCCACCATAACCAAAGGAAGGATTATTGTAGTGCGTTCCAATTCTCGGATCCAGGCAAACACCTTCAATAATTTCTTTGGCATTCAATCCTTTTAACTCGGCATAGGAGTCCAACTCATTGAAAAAGCCCACCCGTAGTGCCAGATAGGTATTTGAAAACAGCTTGACGGCTTCTGCTTCTGTAGCCCCCATGATAAGCGTGTCAATTTCCGGTTTGCGTGCTGCCTCCTGAAGCAATGCTGCAAACTGTTTCGCTGCACCAACAATACGTTCATTCCGCATATCAGTTCCAACAATAATGCGACTGGGATAAAGATTGTCATATAGGGCCTTACTCTCTCGCAGAAATTCTGGTGAGAACAAAATATTCTCACACCGAAATTTCTGACAAGCACTCGCTGTGAAGCCAACAGGAACAGTTGACTTAATAACCATAAACGCATCAGGGTTGCAGGAGATTACCTGTGCGATGACACTCTCTACCGCCGATGTATCAAAGGAATCTGTCTTACTGTCATAATTGGTAGGAGCTGCAATGATAACAAATGCCGCATCCTGATAGGCTGAATTTGCATCTATTGTTGCGTGCAAATTCAGTTTTTCCTCTGCAAAAAACTGCTCAATGTATGTATCCTGTATTGGAGAGATACGGCGATTGATCAAATCCACCTTTTCCGGAATAATATCAACAGCCATGACTTCGTGATATTGTGCTAACAGGGTTGCCAACGATAGACCCACATAGCCTGTTCCTGCTACAGCAATTTTCATATTCATCCTCCTCTAAAATGGTAAGTCGCCACTATGGAAGCATATTCAATGCCTTGAACATCTCCATCCTTCGTTGTGCCTCTTGTGGTAATTGCGATGTGCTTGTGCGAATCTGTTCTTTCAGTACGCCGCTTTGAATCTTTCCCAGCGGATAAGACAGCATTCGGTGAACTCGAACCACCGGATATAGCAATCCAATTCTTTTTACCCTCGGATATAGGCTTGCCAATTCTTCCTTAGACGGGAAGATTTGGGACCACGCAGAACGAAGTTTATGCTTCAACATATAGCCAATGTATTGCCAAGGCTTCTTTCTGTATAACAGCATCTGCCGTGTGTATTCATAAGTATTCAATATTCGGTTCTTTTCCTTGATTCCCATGTTTCCACCGGTCACTAAATCTTGCAGAATCCAGGCATCTCCACTTGGTCGTTCCTTTGGAAGTATGGGAAAGTCTGACTGTGTAAAGCACTCTGTATCGAGCATGATACCAAACACGCAGCCAATCATGGTATCATAGTGCAATGCTTTCAAAAAACGCCAGTAACGATCGGAATCGATTTTGTTTTTATATGTGGCATAAAACTGTGCCACATCAATCATCATCCGAACGTTCATTCCGGATCGAATGAAATGCTTGACCATATGGAGCGTCAAAAAAAGCAAGTGATCAGTGTGACCCAAGGTCTGATACGAGTCTCCATAACAGGAAACGCAGACAGGAGATTCTGTTATCAGTTCTTCATTGCTTATGTTCTGAAGCCAGACATCACGAACCAATTCATTATAAAGCTGAACATGGACTTCTACTTTTCCCAGTTTTGGGTGCAGGGCTACTGCATGATGATCTGCCTTTCCTCTTGGTTCGATCTGAAATCCCTGCTGTTTCAAGAATCTGCAAACTTTGGATTCTTGTTCTCTGGATATTAAAATATCAATATCCGTTGAGTCTCTACACTCAGGATATCTATAGCAGTCTGCGATAGCATAGCCCTTTAGCAACTTGACAGTCAGTCCTGCAGCCTCCATTTGCGTAAGTAGTTGTATAATCCGCATCCTACGAACCAGGTTCTTGCTTGACAACTTGCGAACTGCATTAATCAACTGAAGGCGGAGTTCCTCCGGACATACAACATCCGGATTATGTAGCAACGCACAGCCGATAAGCGGCAACACACTCTGTTCTTGTGCATATAGAATTACTTTTGGCCAATCGATTGGTTCAGAAAGGCATATTGCTTTCCCGCTTGCACCGCTGGCGGAAAGGGTTATCATGTGCAGGAATGTTTTGATTTTTTCGCTATCTTCGTCCATATGCATCTACCGATTAAAATAGAATTCTTTATACCACTGTGCAAACTTTCGCAGTCCGTCCCGCAGGCTGGTATTCGGCTTAAAACCAAAATCCCGCTCCAACGCATAGGTATCTGCATATGTTACCGGCACATCTCCCGGTTGCATGGGTACCAGTGCCTTATGTGTCTCAAAGTCGTAGTCTTCTGGCAGGACCCCAGCCCGGATCAACTCCTGTTGGAGAATATCTACAAAGTCCAGAAGATTTTCGGGATGGTTGTTGCCAATGTTGTAGATACGGTATGGCGGTACGGGAAGCCCATCCTCACCAATGTTTTGTTCTGGTGCAGTGCACATCACATGATGGATACCTGTCACAATATCATCTACATAGGTAAAATCTCGCTGGCAATGACCGTAGTTAAATATCTGGATGGTTTCACCTTTCAACAACTTATTGGTAAAACTGAAATATGCCATATCCGGTCTACCGGCAGGGCCGTAGACAGTAAAGAAACGCAGGCCGGTGGAGGGAATGTTGTATAGTTTGGAGTAGGCGTGCGCCAAAAGCTCGTTGCTTTTCTTGGTAGCAGCGTACAGGCTAACAGGATTGTCTACCTTGTCTTCTTCTGCATAGGGAACCTTACGATTGTTGCCATAGACACTGGAAGACGAAGCGTACACCAGGTGGGAAACTGTGTGTCTGCGGCAGGTTTCCAGAATATTATAAAAGCCAATAAGATTACTTTCTATGTAGGCATCCGGATTGGTGATAGAATATCGTACACCTGCCTGTGCAGCCAGATTGACTACAACATCAAAAGAATGCTCCTGAAATAGCTGCTCCAAAAGTGCAGAATTTGCAAGGTTCCCTTTCACAAAGAGCCAGTGGCTTCCAGCGGCCTGCTTTGCCAGCTTGTCTATCTCCGCCAGGCGGTATTCTTTGATGGACACATCGTAGTAGTCGCTCATGCAATCCAGGCCGACGATTTTTACCGAGCCTACATCCCGCAGCAGCTCCATAACCAGATTTGCACCAATGAATCCAGCTGCACCGGTAATCAATATGGACTTGTTCCGTAAATCAATATTGGGTGTCAACATATATCTTCCTACTCCTAATGTACATAGCTTATTTTCGATAACGGATTATTCTTGCTGGATTTCCCCCAACCACACAATAGGGTTCAACATCCTTTGTAACAACAGTGCCTGTTGCAAGAATACTTCCATCCCCGATATTACAGCAGCCGGTCGTAATCGTGACGTTGTCCCCAATCCAAACATCATTTC
>CAZTEJ010000072.1:0-5501 GCA_964612605.1 uncultured Clostridium sp.
AAGATAACTCCTGCTCATGATCCTAATGATTTTGAGGTAGGTAATAGACATAATTTGGATAGAATTATTATTATGAATGATGATGCTACTTTGAATGATAATGTTCCTTTAAAGTATAGAAATATGACGAGGGAAATGGCAAGAGAAGAGGTTTTGAAGGATTTAGAGGAACAAAATTTACTTTTGGAGGTAGAACCTTTAACTCATGAAGTTGGTCATAGTGAAAGAACTGGTGTAATTGTTGAACCGATGTTAAAGAAACAATGGTTTGTTAGAATGAGACCTCTTGCTGATACTGTACTTGAAAATCAAAAGTATAAAGAAACTAAGGTTAATTTTGTTCCTTTAAGATATGAAAAAACAATGAATCACTGGATGGAAATAACTTATGATTGGTGTATTTCAAGACAGTTATGGTGGGGTCATCAGATTCCTGCATGGTATAAGGGTGATGAGGTATATGTTGGAATGGAAGCTCCTCTTGGTGATGGTTGGATTCAGGATGAAGATGTTTTGGATACTTGGTTTTCGTCTGCGTTATGGCCTTTTGCTACGCTGGGATGGCCTGATAGTACTAAGTTATTAGAAAGATATTATCCTAATTCGTGTATGGTAACTGGTTATGATATTATTCCTTTTTGGGTTAACAGAATGACTTTTCAAGGTGAGAAATTGTTAAATGAAAGGCCTTTTGAGGATTGTTTGATTCATGGTTTGATAAGGGATAAGCAGGGAAGGAAGTTTAGTAAGTCTTTAGGTAATGGGATTGATCCTTTTGATATGATTGAGTTATATGGTGCGGATGCGTTAAGGTATTATTTGACTACTGATGTTGCTCCTGGAACTGATATGCGTTTTGATGAGGATAAGATAAAATCTACGTGGAATTATCTTAATAAGATATGGAATGCTTCTAGGTATGTTCTTCTTAATATAAGTGATTTAAATGAAATTAGGTTGGATAATTTAAAGTTAATTGATAAGTGGATATTAACTAAGTATGAGAAGTGTGTTCGTGATGTAAAGAAGTTTATGGATAAGTATGAATTTAATAATGCTGGTGCTGTTTTATATGATTTTGTATGGAGTTGTTTTTGTGATAATTATATAGAGATGTCTAAGTTTACTTCTGATCATGTTGAAACTAAATCTACTTTATGTTATGTATTAACTGGAATTCTTAAGATGTTACAACCTTTTATGCCTTATGTAACTGATGAAATTTATTCTTCTTTACCTATAAAAGAGGAAGATGATATAATGATTTGTGAATATCCTAAGTATAGTAAGAAATATGTTTTTGAAGAAGAGGAAAAACTTGTTGATGATCAAATTATGTTTATTAAGAATTTTAGAAATATTAAGGCTGAGAATAATATTACTAAGGATATGAAGGTTAAGTTGGAAAGTGAATATGATTTGAGTTTAGTAATTAATATGTTAAAGTTACAGGATTGTTTGGTAAATGAGGATTTAGATATTAAATCTTATGTTGTTGTTTCAAAGAATTATAAGGCAATAATATTTTTTGAGAAGCAAGAGTCTGATGAGGATAGGTTGATTAAGGAAAATCAAATTAAATCGTTAAGGGATTCTATTGCTAGGAGAGAGAAATTGTTATCTAATGAAAATTATGTTAATAAGGCTCCTGAAAGTATTGTAAATCAAGATAGAGAAAAACTTTTAGAGGAAAAGAAGAAATTAGAGGAACTATTAAAATAAATCTAAATATCAACTGAAGATTTCTATTTTAAATTTTATAGTGACATTTATAGTGACATTTGTTATAATTATTTAAGAGGTTAATGTATTATGATAGGATTATTAGAAGACAAAAGAAATGAATTTAAAGTAAAAATTACTGATACTCTTGAAAAAGAAGTAATTGCTTTTTTAAATACAGATGGTGGAAATATATTTATTGGTGTTGATGATAAAGGTAATGTTCATGGTAATTTAGGAAATATAGATTTATTGCAAAGGACAATTAAGGATAGATTAAAGGATAATATTATGCCATCAACTTTAGGATTATTTGATGTTGTTGTAAATGATGATAATGAAAAAAAATATATACAGATTATTGTAGCAAAAGGAATTGAACGTCCCTATTATTTAAGAGGTATGGGAATGACACCGGATAGTTGTTTTATTAGAGTTGGGTCTTCTGTTGAAAGTATGAACAATGAAACTATTCTTAATTTATTTTCTAAAAGAACGAGAAATTCATTAAGAAATATAAAATCACCTAAACAAGATTTAGAATTTAAAACATTGAAAATTTACTATCAAGAAAGTGGTTATGAAATAAATGATAAATTTTTAAAAAAGTTAGATTTATATGATGATAATAATGATTTTAATTATATTGCTTATTTACTTTCAGATAATAATAATATTTCTGTACAATTCGCAAAATATGAAGGCGATGATGTTTATAATTTAATTGAGAATGAAGATTTTGGGTTTTGCTCACTTATTAAAATAACCGATAATATTTTAAATAAAATTATGTTAGAAAATAAAACTTACACGAAAATAGAAATTCCAGTCAGAAAAGAAATAAAAATGTATGATTACAATGCTGTAAAAGAATTAATAACAAATGCATTGGTTCACAATGATTGGTGTAATGGTTATTCTCCAAAATTTGAGATATTTACGAATAAATTAGTTATTTCGTCTAATGTCGGAATTCAAGAAGGTGTTTCACAAGAGGAATTTTTAGAAGGTTTTTCAAATCCTAGAAATCCTGAGTTGATGAGGGTGTTTAGAGATTTAAATTTTGTTGAACAGCTCGGAACAGGTATACAAAGAGTTTTAAAAACATATGATGAAAGTATATTTGAATTTTTTCCTAATCATATACGAGTCTCTGTGCCTTTTAGTAGAAGTGAATTTAAAAATAATGAAGTTTTATTAACAAAAGTACCAATTGAAAAATTTAATAAACTTCAAAATTCTATTATAAAATTAATTATGGATAAGCCAAATATTACGCAAGAAGAATTAGCAAGACTCTTAGATGTAAATAAAAGAACAATTATAAGAAATTTTAAAGTTTTACTTGATAAAAAATATATAGAAAGAGTTGGAGCTAATAAGAATGGATATTGGAGAATAAACTATAAATTATTTAAAGATTAAGATATTGTTTTTAAATGATTATAATATTTGTAAATCAAGATAGAGAAAAACTTTTAGAGGAAAAGAAGAAATTAGAGGAACTATTAAAATAAATTAATAAGATAGTGAAAACTATCTTTTTTTATGATATATTTATTATGAGGAAAGTGATAGTATGAAAGATTTGAAAGTAATATTTATGGGAAGTCCTTTGTTTAGTGTTCCTGTTTTAGAAGAACTTAATAAAGTTGTTAATGTGGTTGCTGTGGTTAGTGCTCCTGATGCTTTGGTTGGGAGAAAGAAAGTTTTAACGATGTGTCCTGTAAAGGCTAGGGCTATGGAACTTTGTATTCCTGTTTATAGTCCGGTTTGTTTAAGGAAGGATTTTGATTTTATTAAAGAGTTGAATCCGGATATGATAATTACTTGTGCTTATGGTCAGATTTTAAGTGAGGATATTTTAAGTATTCCTAGGTTGGGTTGTTTTAATTTGCATGGTAGTTTGCTTCCTAAGTATAGGGGTGGTGCTCCGATTCATTATGCTTTGATTAACGGGGATAAGGAAACTGGTATTACTCTTATGTATATGGATAAGGGTATGGATTCTGGGGATATGATTGAAAAGGAAAGTATTCCTATAATGGATGATGATAATATTGAATCTTTAACTAATAAGTTATCTTTACTGGCTAGTAATATGATTGTAAAGTATCTTCCTAGTTTAGTTAATCAAACTAATAGAAGGGAAAAACAGGATGAGGGTATGGTTTCTTTTTCTCCTGTTATAACTAGAGATGATGAGCATTTGAATTTTAATGATAATGCGGTTAATGTTTTTAATTATTTTAGGGCTCTTAGTCCTTCTCCTTTACCTAATTTTATATTAGATGGTAATGAGTATAAAATAGCTGAATGTATGGTTGTTAATGCGGTTGGTAAACCTAGTACTATTGTTGAGGTTAATAAGGATTCTATTGTTATTATGTGTAGGGATAATGGGATTAAGATAACTAAAATTAAACCTACGGGTAAAAATGTTATGATGGTTAGGGATTTTCTTAATGGTTATCATAAGGATTTGTTGGGTAAAGAGGTATATTGATGAGGAATTTTATTGAATTATGGAAGGATAAGAAGTATAGATCTTTGATTGAATTGGTGTTATGGTTTATTTTTATAATTGTTATATGTTGTTTAGCTATTTTATCTGATTCTAAGAGGTTAATTAATAATAATGAAGAGGAAGAGAGGAATGTTTATTTTTCTAAGATGATTCTTGATTTGAATTATAGTAAGATTCAAGTTAAGTATAATTTATCTGATTATATTGCTCAGGGGATAGTTGAGAATAATATTTTTAATGGTACTATTAAGTATAATAATGGTAAGGTATATAATGTTAAGTATGAGAATGGGAATTTGATTAAGGATAATGATAATGAGAGTGATGATTTTTTATTAATTTATATTAATAGTAAGTATTTAATTCCGGCTTATTTAATTAATTTATTTAATAGTAATGAGGCTGAGGTTATTGATGAAAATAAGTTATATAAATATACTATTGATAGTGTAGTGTATGAGTTAGAGATTATTAATGAGTATCATTATCAAATTAAAATTTATGATAATGATGTTGTTAGTTTACTTGATTATGAAAAGATAGATTAAGGAGGTAATTGTTTATGAGTAATATAATATCATTGGTTTTAGTTAATTTTATTACTTTTACAAGGGTAATAGGTACGTTTTTAATGCCTATAATAAGTAAGGAATTTAGTGTTTATTCTATAATAGTATATTTAGTAGTGTTGTTATTAACTGATGCTTTGGATGGTTTTTTGGCTAGGAGATTAAAGGTTAGTTCTATCTTTGGTGCGCTTCTTGATGCTGCTGCTGATAAATTATTGGGTATAGCTTATCTTTGTTTAATAGCTAATAAGTATCCTGTGTTGTTTTTACCTGTTGTGGTTGAGGTTATTATAATAATAAATAATTTAATGGGTGCAACTAATGGTTCTACTATTGAAACTACTTGGTTGGGGAAATGCAAAACATGGTTGTTTGGGGTGTTAACTGTTTTGGCGTTTATAATTTGTTATAGTAATGATTTAATATTTTTTAAGTCTATAGGGTTTATAATAAGTAATAAGGATTATTTGATGGGGTTAATTGCTGGGATAATGTCTGGTGTTGATTTTATTGTTGCTATTAATTATTATCATAAGGTTAGGCTTGAGGTTAAACAGGCTAAGGTTAATAATATTAAAAAAGAAGAGTATAGGTTAAAAAGAGGAAAAGATCTTGTTCATGCTTTGTTTGATTATGATCATTATATGAATACTTTGAATGAACCGTTATTGGTAAGGTTAGGT
>CAZTEJ010000073.1:0-5481 GCA_964612605.1 uncultured Clostridium sp.
TCTAATCACGGAACTTTAGTCCCATATCTCTAACTTTATCTAAAACTTCTTTTAAAGACTTCTTACCAAGATTTCTTATCTTAGTAACATCTACTTCTCTCATATCAATTAAATCTTGCATTGTATTAACTCCAGCTCTCTTTAAACAATTAAATGCTCTTACAGAGAACTCAATTTCTTCAATTGGAGTTTCTAAAGTCTTAGTTATTTGATCTACTTTCTTCTCAGCCATAACACCTGTAACATCAGCAATTTGATTTAAATCAGCTATAATATTAAAATGTTCAATTAATATCTTAGATGCTAAAGCCATAGCTTCTTCAGGATTCATAGATCCATTTGTAAATACTTCCATTATTAATTTATCATAATTCTCATTATGTCCAACACGAGCACTCTCAACTTCATAAGATACCCTTTCAATTGGACTATATAAGGAGTCAATTGGTATTAATCCTTGAACAGCATCTCCTAAAATCTTCTTATTTTCTTTAGAATCTACATATCCACGACCATTACCAACAGTCATTTCCATATCAATTTTTCCACCCTCAACTAAATTACAAATAACTAAATCTGGATTTACAATTTCTAAATCAGCATCTACTTCAATATCTCCAGCAGTTACTGGTCCTTCCTTTTCAACACATAATCTAATTTTCTTATCCTCATGTGTAAAATTCTTAATAACTACACTCTTCAAATTTAACACTATTGTAGTAACATCTTCTACAACACCATCCATTTTTTGAAATTCATGCATTACTCCTTCAATTTTTACAGAAGTAATTGCAGTACCAGGCATAGAAGATAACATAACTCTTCTTAAAGCATTACCTATTGTAGTACCAAATCCTCTTTCCAATGGTTCAATTTCAAACTTTCCATAGTTATTCTTTTCTATATATTCAGTTATTTTATATTCAGGTTTTTCAAAATTCATATTCATACAAAATTCTCCCCTTTTCTTAATTTCTTGGACGTTTAGGTGGTCTACAACCATTGTGTGGAACCGGTGTTTCATCATTAATTGCAGTAATTTCTAATCCAGCAGTTTGTAAAGCACGTATAGCGTTTTCTCTACCACTTCCTAAACCTTTTACAAATACTTCAACCTTTTTAACTCCAGCTCCTGTTGCAGCAGTAGCAGCAGCTTCAGCAGCTTGACCAGCAGCAAATGGAGTTTTCTTTTTAGAACCCTTATATCCAATTGTACCAGCTGATGCCCAACTAATTACATTACCTGCTTGATCTGTAATAGACACAACAGTGTTATTATAAGTTGAATGAATATGTGCTTGAGCTTCAGGAATATTCTTTTTAACTTTTCTTTTTCTTCTATTATAAGCCATAATTTACCTCCTATTTACCTACTTTTTTCTTATTTGCAACTACTTTACCTTTACCCTTACGAGTCTTCGCGTTGCGACTAGTTCTTTGTCCATGAACAGGTAAGCCTTTTTTATGTCTAGTTCCTTGATAAGAATTAATTTCCATTTTAGACTTAATATTCATTTGAACTTCTCTTCTTAAATCACCTTCAGTAGTATAATTATCTACTTGTTTTCTAAGTGCAGCTTCTTCATCAGTTGTTAAATCCTTAATTCTTTTTGAAGGATCAACCTTTGCATCAGCACAAATTTTACTTGCAGTACTATTACCTATACCATAAATATAAGTAAGTGCAATAACAGTTCTTTTTTCCTTTGGTAATTCTACATTCTTAATACGAGCCATTAAACATTCCTCCTAACCTTGTCTTTGTTTATGTTTTGGATTATCACAGATAACCATAACTTTACCTTTTCTTCTAATAATTCTACATTTAGCACACATTTTTTTTACAGATGGTCTAACTTTCATACTTATTCCTCCTTATTTTCTATAAATAATTCGCCCACGTGTTAAATCATATGGTGAAAATTCAATAGTAACTCTATCACCCGGTAAGATTCGAATGTAATTCATTCGAATTTTACCAGAAACGTGAGCAGTCACTACAAAACCATTATCTAATTCAACTTTATATTCGTCTTTGATACAGTCTAACACCTTACCATCAACTTCAATCTTAGTTTCTTTAGCCACTTTTTCACTCTCCTGTTAATATTTCATATCCTTCATCAGTAACAACCACAGTATGCTCAAAATGAGCACTATTCTTACCATCTCTAGTAACAACTGTCCAATCATCATCCAACAAACAAATATGTCTTGAACCAGCAGTTATCATCGGTTCAACCGCAATAACCATACCAGTTTTTAACTTCATTCCAGTATTATACTTTCCAAAATTCATAACATCTGGTTCTTCATGTAATTCACGGCCTACACCATGACCACAAAGTTCACGTACAACACCTAACTTATGTTTATGTGCATATTCACTAATCCTTGCACCAATATTATTTAAATATGCTCCATCCTTAATCTCATTAAGACCAATATAAAGCATCTTCTCAGTATGATGTAATAACATCTCATTATCCAAAGAAATCTTTCCTACCGGATAAGTCCAAGCAGAATCACTATGATAACCTTTATATAACGTACAAATATCTAAAGTAACAATATCACCCTCATTAAGAATCCTATCACTACCTATACCATGAACCACTTCATCATTTACAGATACACATATATTTCTAGGAAACCCTTCATAATTTAAACAACTAGGTACACCACCCATCGAAACAATGAATCGTCCAGCCTCATCATCTAAATACTTAGTCGTAACCCCAGGTTTAATTAAACCTTTTAAATATTGATGTGCTAAATATGTTATATGACCTGATTCCTTAATTAAAGCAATTTCTTCTTTACTCTTAATTGTAACCATTACATTATCACTTTCTCAATCTCTTCAAATACTTCTCTTACATCAGACTTCTTATCTTCAATAACCATTACCATATTTAAATTATTATAATAATTCAAAATAGGTTCCGTATTATCTAAATAAGTTTGATATCTATTTTTAAATGTTTCCTCATTATCATCAGTTCTACTTATTAAATTAGAACCACAATCATCACAAACCCATTCTACTAATGGTTTTAAATTATCTTTATGATAACTTCTAGAACACTTAGGGCAAGATAATCTACCAGTAACCCTCTTAACTAGTATATCATAATTTACATCTAATTGTATAACTAAATCAACTGATTTATTTATATCTTTTAATATATCATCTAATATACTAATCTGTTTAATATCCCTAGGATATCCATCCAATATAAATGGACCCTGAATACTCTGCAAAGCAGTCTTTAATAGCTTAGATACAATATCATCACTAACCAATTGACCACTCTTCATTAAATTCTCAATTTCCACTCCAATCTCAGTTTGCTTTCTAACTTCTTCTCTTAACAAATCACCAGTAGAAATATGGTTATAACCATATTTCTTAACCAGTAAATCACTTTGAGTTCCTTTTCCAGCAGCTGGAGGAGCTATAAAAATTATATTCTTCATTATCTTGTTCTTCTTCTTTTTCTAGTTCCAACATAACTTCTAGATACAATTGAACTTTCTAACTGCTTATATGTTTCTAAAATAACACCAACAACAATTATTAATCCAGTACCACCTAAAGTTACATTAGAAGGTAAATTTGAAATCTTACTAAATATAATTGGCAACGCTGCTATAACCATCAATCCTAAAGTACCAAAAGTAGATACCCTAGTTATAACATACTTTAAATACTTACTAGTAGCCTCACCAGGAACAATACCTGGAATATAACTACGATTAGTATCTAAATTCTCAGCCATCTCCTCCGGATTCAATTCAAGTAAAGTATAAAAATATCCAAATACAAATATCAATAACATATACAATATAAATCCAGTATAACTAGTATAAACAATATAATTATTTACAAAATTTGTAAAAGATTCATTATTTATTAAATTAGCTATAAACGATGGAATACCAATAATTGCCGAAGCAAATATTACCGGAACAACACTAGCAGTATTTAATTTAATAGGAATAAAAGATTTTTCTCCAGCATAAGCTCCACTAGTTCTGTTAGAGTATTGAATAGGTATTCTTCTTTCAGCAAGCTGCATATAAATAACCCCCAATATTATTACTATATAAATTATAATAAATAAAGCAAATAACAAAATACCTAACCAAGTTGCATAACTTCCAGATAAAACCAAACTATTAAAAGCAGTAATAAACGTAGAAGGTAAAGTATTAACAATACCAGCCATAATTATTAAACTCATCCCATTACCAATACCTTTTTTAGTCATTTCATCACTTAACCAAATTAGAAATGCAGTACCAGCAGTCAAATAAATAGTTGATTTAATAGTAGTCATAGCATCTCCCTTAATAAGCGCTAAAGAAAATACATACGCTTGAACAAAAGCCAAAAACATACCAAAATATCTATTTATTCTATTAATCTTTTGTCTACCTGTTGCTCCACTTTCTTTCAATTCCTTAAAATAAGGAATAATATCCATCTGTAATAACTGAGTAATAATACTAGCAGTAATATAAGGCATAACGCCTAGAGAAAATATTGAAAAATTCTTCAAATTTCCTCCACTTACTAAACTTAATAACTCTAAGAAACCAATATTATTAGTAATATTCTTTGCCCCAGGAATAATAATATTAGAACCTAGTGCAAATATAGCTAAACATACTAAAGTAAACAATATTCTTTTGCGTAAATCCTTATTGGAAGGATTAAATAATCCCTTAAGATTAGCAAACATATTAAATCACCTCAGCAGTTCCACCAGCGTTTTCAATTTTGCTAACAGCTTTAGAAGAGAATCTATTAGCCCTAACAGTTAATTTCTTTTCTAATTCTCCATTACCTAATACTTTTAAACCAGCAAGTTCTTTCTTAATAATTCCTTTTTCCTTTAATAACTCTAAAGTTACAACATCACCATCATTAAATCTATTTAAATCACTTAAATTTATTGTAGCAAATCTAACAGTAAATCTAGCATTATTAAATCCTCTTTTAGGTAATCTACGATAAATAGGAGATTGACCACCACGGAACCATGGTTTAATAGAAGCACCACTTCTAGATTTTTGACCATTCTCTCCTCTAGTAGATGTTTTACCCATTCCAGAACCTGGACCACGTCCAACTATCTTTCTCTTCTTAGCCTCAGGTAATTTATTTAATTCATTTAATTTCATACTATAACTCCTCAACTTTCTTACCACGAAGTTCAGCAATATGTTCCTTTGATCTTTGTGATTTTAATGCTTCTAAAGTTGCTTTAGCAACATTAACTTGAGTGTTAGCACCTAAAGATTTAGATACGATATCTTTAACACCAGCAATTTCAAGTACCGCACGAACAGCACCACCAGCAATAATACCAGTACCTTCTTTAGCAGGTTTAATTAAAACTTTAGCCCTACCACATTTACCAATTTGATCATGTGAAATAGTTCTACCATCAACGATATCAACCTTAACTAAAT
>CAZTEJ010000074.1:0-5255 GCA_964612605.1 uncultured Clostridium sp.
CATTGTGATGTGTCAATGCTTGTATGAAATTAGCACCGTGCTTGTACGGTGCTTTTTCTATTTCCCGCGCCAGTAGCTGTTCTTGGTGAGCGTCGTTGTCTTCGGCGGACCCGATGTCGTCGGTTTGTCCATCAAATAAAGGATGCCCTGCACGAGTGCGTCGGTGGTGTCCTTGAATGTGCCTTTCGGAAAGATGAGAAGGTCGCGGATTAGGTCGTCCACCCACGGATGTGTCTTCGGGTCTGGGAAGTGAATATTTCCCGCCTCGAAGTATGGGGTTACGCTGATTGCACGTTCCTCCTTGCTTCCTTTCGGGTTGAATTCCACCATTCCGGCGATCTCCTTCTTCAAAAGATCAACGATTGCGGGACCGTTCGCCTTGTTCTCGATTACCTTCGCTCTGGCTCGGCTCCATTTGCCGGATAGCGTTCTGACCGCCGCCACCGATTCCGTGAATGTCATCTTGTCGTTGACGAGGTCTTTGATGTAAATATCCGCGCCCTTGCGTCCCATCACGAAGCCTGCGACCTTTGCCGAGCCTTCGCTCTTTGTGAATGCCATATCCCACGACTGTATGTCGGTGGTCTGCGGTGCTGCTCCGTCGCTGTAGAAGTTGTGGAGCCATTCGCGTTTGAAGATTACGCCCTCTGCCGGTGCCGGTACCTGCTGGAATTGTCCCGCGTATTGCAGGCTGCCCATTGATTTCTTCAAGCCTGCCAGCACTTCGTGGTCGAAACGCTGTGGGTTGAGGATATCGCCTTCCTCGCGGATGATTTCCTTGCCGGTCTTCGGGAAGGTTATAATTGTCCGCGTCGGTGCTTCCGCCGGTAGGCATAAATGCGTATAGCCGAGGTCTTCCGCCAGAATGTAGCCGGTTAGGTCGTTCTCGTGTAGCCTCTGCATGATTATGATAAACGCGCCGGTCTTCGGGTCGTTCAGTCGCGTCTGGAGCGTGTTTTTGAAAAAGTCTATACTGTTCTGCCTCTCCGTTTCACTGTTCGCCATCAAAGGGTTTTGCGGATCGTCGATGATGATGACATCCGCACCGTTACCGGTGATTGCGCCGCCGACGGAAGTCGAGAACATCATTCCGTGGTGGTTGTTCTCGAATTCGTTCTGTCTGTTCACGTCGTCCTTCAGCACGAAACGATCCCCCCAGTTCTCTTGGTACCAGGGACTTCGGATTATGTCTCTTGATAGGATGTTGTGCTTTCGGGAGAGGCTGTCGCTGTACGATACCTTGATGAAGCGTTTCTCTGGGGATTTCGTCCACGTCCATACGGGGTAGCAGACGGTCGCTTCGATTGACTTCATGTGTCGGGGTGGTATGTTGATGATCAGTCGGCGGAGTGCTCCGTCGTTGACCGCCTGCAGGTGTTCCGCTATCAGTTCAATGTGCCAGTTGTCGATGTAGGTCGTTCCCGGCTCGATAACGTCCCACGCCTGCTGAATGAATGCGCCGAGGTTTCGCTCTGCCTTTTCGCGCTGTACGGCTCTCTGCAGAGCGGCGGCATCAAATGCCGGGCTTTGTATGTACTTTTCCCAGTAACTGTTCAAGCTGTGCCAGCTCCTCGTCGGAGAGGTCTTTCAGATTGGCTTGCGTTTCGACCGCTACCTTGACCGTTCCTTCGTGGGCGAGCTTGCCACTCACGCTCTGGTTTTCGGTGCTTTCGCCTCTGCTTAACCTCTCAATCTTTACCCCGACATCCGCAAGCCGCACAAGGTCTCCGGCGGATATTTCGTCCTCCGGCATTTTAAGAAGGCGCGACAGGGCTTTTCTTATCATCTGCGCTCCCAGCAGCGCGTGATCTTCGCGCATCTTTATGACCGCTTCCTCTTGGGCTTGCCTTGCTCTGCGGTCGAGGTCTATGTCATAAGCCTCACACCGTGCCTGCCATTCGAATTTAACCGATAGCAGTTCGATTGCCTGTGCGCTTTTCAGTCCGAGTTGTTTTGCGAGCCTGCGGAGGCTTCGCTTGTCGGTACGGTGTCCGTATGAGATGCGCCCTTTCTCGTCGATGCTTTCCGCTTTGCCCGCGTATGCCATGTCTCGATATGCGCAGAATTTTGCGTATTGGTCGATGTTCTCCGTGGGTAGTTTCTCCCAGATATTTTCCGGCATCTCCTCTGTGGGCTTTACGGGCTTTTTGGCGGGCTTTTTCGTCGCGGTTGTCTTCTTATCCGTCTTGGTGCTTTTTGTCGTTCCTGCGCCCGATTTTTTCGTTGTGGCTGCCATTCTGCCGCCTCCTTTCTCTCAAAAGTGAAAGAGCAGACCGTTTCCAGCCTGCCCTTAGTGGTTGTTATTCGGTTTTCGGCGGAGTACCGTCGTTAATCGCCGGAAGGCTCGCCGCATTCGCCATGCGGCTCGTCTGAGGCTATTAAGTACCCCCCCGCGTTTTTGGCATCGTTTTCCATTTTGAGTTCTGCGTACTGCAGCACCTCGCCGTCTCTCTCGCAGGTCACTCCGACGTTCCCTGTAAGTTTGACGTAACTGTTGACGATCACGTCGCAATATCGCGGGTCGAGTTCTATGGTGTAGCACCGTCTGCCTGTGAGTTCTGCTCCTCGGAGTGTGCTTCCGCTGCCTCCGAAGAAGTCAACGACAAGGTCGCCCGGCTCGGTGCTGTTGTCTATGGCTCGGACGGCAAGCTCTACCGGCTTTTGTGTCGGGTGTTCCGTGCCGGTCTCTCTGCTGACCTCCCATGTGTCTGTGGCTCTGTCGCATTCGGTTGAATAAAGCGAAACGCTCCGACCTTCCGACAGTCTGATGTAGCGTATTTTCTTGCCCTTTGGTACTTTGTCCGCAAGATATAACTTGTTTCCTGCGCCGTCGGTAAGGACTACGCCACCGGAGAGGACTGTTGCCGTTCCGTCTTCGGCTCGGAGGACGACCTTCCATGTTGTTCGCTGTGCGCGGTCACCGTAGAAGTGTGCGCTTTGTCCTGCCTTTTCAGCATAAAAGCACGGCTCGTGCGCCCATTGGTAGTCCGCGTGTCCGAGAACGGGTGCGGTCTTTACCCAGATGATGTATTGCTTTTCGACAATGCCTGCGGCGGTCATTGCGTCCTCGAAGTCGCGCCGCGTGCTTGAAGCGTGCCAGATATAAAAGGCTGCATCGTCTTTCGTGATTCTGGCGTAGTTCTTAAATGCCGGAATGAGCAGCGTTTTCATCAAGTCGTCGCCGGTTAGGTCGTCGTTCTGGATCATGTCGAATTTGCCGCTTTGCGTTTCGTAGCTCACGCCATAGGGCGGGTCCGTGTTGACGAGGTCTGCTTTTTCTCCCTGCATTAAGCGGTCAACGGTCTTTTCGTCCGTTGCGCTTCCGCAGATGAGGCGGTGCTGTCCGAGACACCAGAGGTCTCCTGCTTTCGACATCGGGATGTTCGTCGGCGGTGCGGTTGCGTCCGCTTGGTCGTCCACGGTGTCGTCTGCGCCATCCATTGCGGCTATGATCTGTGCGATGTCTTCCTCGGTGTAGCCGGATAGTTCTATCGGAGCTTCGCCTGTGTCCATGTCTCCGATTAGGTCTATCAGTCTGCCTGTGTCGAGGGTGGAAAGTTCCGCCAGACGATTGTCTGCGATAAGGTCTGCCCATTCCTCCGCGTCGTTCGCGTATTCCTGGTAATCGACCGGGACTTCTTTCCAGCCTTTCTTGATTGCCGCCATCAGTCGTCCGTGTCCCTTTACGATGAAGCCGGAGCGTTTGCTGATGGTGATAGGCTGTCGCCAGCCTGTTGCTTCGATGATGTTTCCGAGCAGCTCGACCTGTTTGTCGTCGTGCTGATTCGGATTCTTCGGATTCGGTATCGCTTTCTCTATGGCGATTACTTCGTCATGGGAACAGAAGACCGGCACACCGTCGGCTTGCGCTTTCGGTGTGGCTGTGGTCTCGTAATCGATGCCGATGAAGGTGTTTTTGGTTTTCTTTTTAGCCATTGTATCCAATCCTCCACGTTATCATTTTACCATTTTTCCTTTGCCTATTAAATGCCCGATTTTTGCCCTGTGCCTGTATGGTGCTGGCACGGTGCTTGTTTCATTCGGTTTTGAGGCTGTCAATTCCGAATATCAGCGCACTTATAGGCTTGATTGCTGCCGTTACGTCTTTGTAGACTGTTCGGGCTTCGATGTTCTCGCGTTCTGCGATTTCCTGCGCGTTCGATTTTTCGTCGTTGATGTAAAGAGCCATAATAATGCGGTATCTGCGCATTTCCTCCGGCTTTCCGCTTTGCTCGCAGCTTATTTTGTAGAAGCGGAGCATTTCTTCGACATGGTGCAGGATGATGATTGTCCGTTGCTGGCTCTTTTTGATTCCGTCGATGTAGGTCTCGTTCGCCAGCATTGCGTCGTCCAATCCGTCCAGAATATCGATTGCGCTTTCTTTGACCTGCCTTGCGTTGAATATCGCGCCCTCTGCGTGTTTCTTGAAGGAACGATAATTCTTCAGAAGGAGGCGGGTGTTGTGCAGTCTGCGGTCGTATCGGCTCTTGCGAGCCTTTTCTTTTTCTTCCGCTATGTAGTCGATAGCGGCTTTCACTCCTACCTCGATGCCTTTTTCAATTCCACGGGCTGTGGCGATTTCGAGCATCCTCGCCCCGACCGCCGCGTATCCTGCTACGCTCCCCATGCTCTCTTTGCTGTTCATTACACGTTCCTCCTTTCGAGCCATGCGAGGCACTCGTCGAGGCTTTCGAAGTCTTCCGTCCACGCCTCGCCGGTGGTGTTATCAATGCCTACATAAATGTCGCCGTCCTGCTGGTAGAATAATCCCCTCGGCTCTCGCTCGATGGTGATTTTTGCGCCTTCTTCGTTGGTTATTTCTCTGATCTCCATTGCTGTGTCCTCCTTTAGAACGGTAAATCTTCATCGTCGCCTATGTCCGTGAAGTCTGCCATCGGCGGCTGGTTGTAAGTGTTGCCGGTGTCCGCTGTGCCGTTCTGGCTCTGCTGCGGTTTGCTGTCTGCAGGCACGATCTGCGTCGCATGGAATTCGACGGCTTTTCTCTTGTTGCCTTCTTTGTCGTCCCATACTCTTGTTCTGGCGGAGCATTCAACGACGACCTTCCTGCCTTTGCCGAGGTATTTTGACACAAATTCAGCCTGTTGTCTCCATGTTACGATATCGAGCCAGTCGGTTTCTGCTTTTTCTGCGTCCTTTGCTTTCGGTCTTTCGACCGCAAGGCGGAAACTGCAAACGCTCACGCCGCTGGGTGTGGATTTCAGTTCCGTGTCCGTTCCGATTCTTCCTGTGAGTAT
>CAZTEJ010000075.1:0-5196 GCA_964612605.1 uncultured Clostridium sp.
CCAAACTGCAATAGAAAAGGGGCTTAAACAAGATTTGAAATCCTGCATTGACCACATTGAAACGTAATTACTACAAGATATCATTCTGTTAACTCAGAAATATTATTCCGATAATACGGTATAATTTGTACAGTGACGAAAATTCAATGAATGTTCGATTTTGGAGATATTTTCTCACACGAGAGGGTAAAAAGATAGGCGGGGTTATTGAGCACTCACAATTTAATAAAATAAACCCCCGCAAAAGTAGAATGTATTCCTACTTTTGCGGGGTAACTTATTATGGAGGCCATGAATAAATTTTTGTATAAGAGACTTTTAGCACTCCACTTTATAATTACCGTAAAATTATTTCATGCTCCAAGCAACCGCGTTTGAGTTTTAACTTTTGCTTGCAGACCTTTGGGGATTTGCATTAATAATAATCAATTCTGGACATTTGATCTTTGACTTTCGGTTCTTATCGTGCTCTGCAACTATAGTTTTCAATCTCCCTGGATTTCCAACGTCTACAAATACATAGAATAAATTCTCAGTACATTCAGCTTTTCCATATTCTTGAACCTGCATTTGATATCCATGTAGATATTGTGGATTTGAAGACAATTTTATTTCGCAAATGGACTTATCTGCCCCCACGCTTATTTTCATGTCCACAGGTCCATGACCTAAATCAGATTCAAAACTAATATCTAAATTATTAACTGAAATATACTCTTTTGCACCAAGATGTATTAAACGCTGAACAAGTTTTTCTCTTTTTCCTGTAGAGATTTCTTGGATTTCACCCCAGCCTCTATTGTTTTCAACCCAATCCTTAAAGATGCCGATGACATGAGCAACGGCCTCCTGACTAGTAATCTGCGGTCTTCCTTCGCCATGCTGCAGAAAAGCAAAACCGACATCTTTTAGTCCTCTAAAAATCCGCTGAGCTACATAGTCTAAATCAGATTCCCAATCACACTCGCCTACGTGTGAATTCTGATAGCTTTGTAATACTCTAGCACACTTCTCCGGATCCATGAAAATCATGGTCTTCAGGTAGGCTTTTTTCTCGTGAGAAGCATATTTTCCCCATTCCAGCCCTATCATCTCATTGATTTCTTGGCGAATTGCATTGTTCTCGGAAACAATGCGGTCGATATCGTCCCAACACTTAGCGATAGGAAGTTCGTTCAATATTTCTTTCGGCAATAACAGTAATTCACAGCTTTTGTATGGATTAATAACAATTCCGTTGGAAAAACTGGAATTTGGGTAGTTGTCAGGCGTAATACTCAGTTCAGCATTTATTCTTCGCGTATATGCACAAATATCATCTTTAATGATGGTGGCAATCATGTCGCTCAATCGGTCGGGGCCCACATTTTCTTCAAATAATCCAACAAGGTGAAAAAACTCAGGTTGCTGAGTCCCTGCTTTGACAATATCAAAAGCATCCGAAATGGTTGACTCCCTTAATCCTTTTCCAAATGCAGCACCATATCTAGTATCAGAAAAGCCTAAATTAATACCGTTTACTTCCGAAAAGGAGAATCTTTTTAAGGCTTCTCTATAGAAAGGATCTGCTCTGCTCTTTTCTTTTGCCTGATTTAGCAAAAGAGCAATATTACGAAAGTATGCATTAATTTTACTGTATGATTCTGAGAACTCTGGAGTAATAGAGTCCTTTAGCCTCGTTACATTTATGAAGTATCGGCTGTCTGAGTCTATTACTGCGTCAAAAACACCTTTTGCATCAAAATCCTTACCAAAGTAATCCGAAATAAATTCTGCCATTAAAAGTCCCCCCTTTAATAATGCATACGAAAGTATTGTAACGTAAACTTCTCGCTTAGATCACGTTATACAGATCTCCTTAAGACAATTATTACTCGAAAATAACTTCCTCTTGATTTGTGTTATAAACCTCAATCTGAGCATTGATGTCAAGCTCGTTCACAATCCAACCTCTTAAAGTGCACGCAGTAATGAAATCTTGGATTCGATTAATGCCTTTGATTTCTTTGAGTGTAATTACAGCTCCGAAGTTTAATTTGTCTTGCATTCTTGTGCTTAGCCGTTCTTTAGATGTAACAGATATTCCCCAGAGACGTTCGTCATAAGATTTCAAGGGGCGGTTATTTTTCAAGACCTTGGAAATGAATTTGGTATTCTCCCATTTCCTAAATTCCTTGCGTGATGCTCTCTCGTCAATGTGTGCCCCTGCTTCATCTTGAACATTATCGTTAATATCATCAATGCTTCCGTTAGATTTGATTCGCCCGAATTTAAGAGATAGTTCTCGGTTGGTATAATCGACTCCTTGTGAGCGCGAACAGTGTGGGAAATAGCATATTGCAGCACGTGCAATATAGGGATAATTATTGTCCTCATCCCTCGGTACAGGGATGGCATAATTGGTGGTCTTGTAAGATTCAGATGTTCCATATACAACAAATCTAATTTCATCATTTGGCGTCTCCAAAACATCATGAATATTTATGGGAACAATCCCGTATCCCACCAAATCTTTAATCCTGTATGTAGAAGTTTTATACTCCCATCCTGCGGCAGCATCAATAATTAATGCCTTTGCCACCTCTCTTGACAAGCCCATAACATCAATCAAATAGCATAGTTTTCTACTGATCCATGGGGCTGCAAAGGATGTTCCATACACTTCAGCTTCACCGCTGAGGGGAGAATAAGCAATTATTCTTTCGTCATAATCTCCACCATAATATGAAACATCAGGTTTATTAAAGAAGGAAAGAACATTTCCTTTGCGAGAATACGTGGCAGGTCTTCCGTTTCGTCTCACAGAATTCACGATTACTGAATTCAATGAATCAGCGGGGGAACCTACTCTCAGGGGTTCTCCTTTTTCCCCGCGATTATCGTTAGTTCCGGATATTACAAATATTACGTTGCGTTGGGAAGTTAGTTCGTCAATAACAGCGGCATCATAAGAAATAAAATTCCTAGATACTTCGTCTTCAGTTCCTAAAGACAAATTCCATACATGAATATCGGGGTTCTGTGCAACAATCTCCTTGATTTTTCGTACAAGTTTTGAGACAGAAATCTTATCAGCACATACACCAAAATGTCGCACTTTAAAACGACCACATCCATCATCTAACCATGGATTCAGACGAGGACCATCTACAATAATTGATGTTACCTCTGTGCCATGTTCTCGATCGCTATTACGAGCAAATGTTGCCTCTATAGGATCAAGATAGTCTGTATTCTTTACCCATTTGTTGAAATACACCGAGTCGTCAAATAGTGTGTCTATAACGCCGATAGTAGGCTCGTTAACAGGATCTGGAATGGAGATTTTGTGGAGAGGCTGTTCTAGACCAATTTCATTCAATGTAATCTTCGATAAATCTGAGGAGATCATTGAAATTAGATATGGGACATTTTCAGATAGTAGTTGAAACAACTCTTTTGTTGCGGAAATAGTATCTTCACCATAAAAAGCATATTGATACTGGATGCTATCAACATTAAGTTTTTCTAAAAGTCTATTAAGAGGCAATTCCGTTTTGTAAAAGGTAATGAGATATGTCTCTTGATCTGGTACATCTCTAGCTTCAGGAACGGAAAAAGAGTCAACAACAGAACAATCAATAATTAGATCTCTGATCTTTTGCTTTTTTATCCCATAGCCATCGTAGTTGATCTGGTTTTTGGTGTCGTTGAAATTATTTGATGTGGCCTTTCCGTTTAATTGTTCTTGAATGAAAACTTTAATTATTTCGAGTTCTCTCAATGTCCTGTCTACTGTTGCTAAATCCACATAATATGTTATGATATGGTTTTCTTCTCCTTCTTGAGCAGTTGAAAACCTTGCGCCAACAATCATATCATTGGTTGTTTTACCGGTAGGTTTGAGCAACGCTTGGATTCTATTTGATTTTGCAATGATATCATTGTAGTTTACGTCGATAAGCAAGTTGTTGATTATGTTTGGGGTATCTGCATAGAAACGCTTTACTGCTCGAAGGCTTTCAATAAGGGAATTTACATTCTCTACCGAGGTAGATGCATTTTTTCTCAAGTTTCTTCCGTTAGGTCTTTGCATATTGCGCTCATTTGCAAAGCGAAGCTTTACCTGTAACAACGGATTCATTTAATTACCCCCTCAGTTTTCTAGAAACGCTACTCTTTGGTACTCTAGAAAGAATTTCGATTTCCCGCGTTGTGTAACCGTCCTCATTTAGTTTCTGAATATCAATAGAACTGGGATTTTGATTCAAAGCCAAGAAAATTCGTCTCAAGTAGTCGTACTCATTTGACTCATCGCTAAATGCAACGGCCGTTTTAATGATTTGTTTTAAATCACCAGGAAATGGAACTTCATTCATATTCCGCAGAATTTTATTGAACAATCTAATGTCTTGCTTTGAATTTGTTGCATGTTTCAGACTTGATGCAAGCATAGAATCAGCAATTGAAATTAAATCGTCCTTTGTATAACGATCAAAAGACACCGCTGCGTGAAATCGTCGTAAAATAGCTCTGTCAAAATTTTTAATGAGATTCGTCGTTGCGATAATCGGTATGTTATCGTTAAGGTGCTCTAATTCCTTCAAAAATACCGAAGTTACTCTGCCCATTTCTCTAAGATCGTTTCTGTTGACTCGATCCAGAACAAGTGCATCAATCTCATCGAATAAAACAACCACACGGCCATAGGGTAATCGGCTGATTTCGTCAAAAAGTAGAGAAACATTCTTTGCGGTTTCTCCCAATCTACTGTCAACAAGTTGTTCAAAAGAGACTGTCAAAATATCTCTATTAAGCAGTCTTGCGATTTGATAGACAGACTCGGTCTTTCCAGTACCTGGAGCACCAAAAAACAAGAATTTGGACAAACCTGACTTTTTACTGATTGCTTTAGTGATTCCGATGACATCTTCTTCAATAGCATCTGGTAATATTAATGGCTGCGATGAGTATTCCAATTTTCTTAAAAAACGCATGTTACGATAGTTGCTTGCCTGAGGCACATAAAAACTCGCATTAGAAACTAACTCCATGAGATATTGCGCAACCGCTGAATCGCCTGATGCATCAAACTCCTTGGCAATTGCAGCCACTTCAATAGCAAAGGCTTCATCGTTTCTTTCAGCGTGATACTTTACTAAATTTACTATACTTTGCTTCTTCAATCGTGCCACCTCCTGACAACTATAAGTATAC
>CAZTEJ010000076.1:0-5166 GCA_964612605.1 uncultured Clostridium sp.
AACATTCAACGGAAGAATATATATAAGTAACGAAACAATCTACAACGTATCAAAACTAAAAGACTATATTACACTACTAGGAGAAGATACTGAAAACGGACTAGAATATGATGATTATGATAACTTAAGATACGTAGGATCAAATCCAAATAACTATATCAAATTCAATGATGAAACATGGAGAATCATAGGAATAGTAGATGGAGGAGTAAAAATAATAAGACAAGATAGAATAACAGATGTCGATGGAAATAATACAATGAAATGGAATACAGCAGGTACAAATGATTGGACAACAGCAAGTTTACAAACATATCTAAATGGAACATATTATGAAAGTTTAACATCAACAGCAAAAGAACAAATAGAAGAAAGAACATGGGATATTGGAGGAATAGCATATAATAGTAGTGGATATGAAATAAAAGAAACCTATAATCAAGAAAGGGGAACAACTGTATATAGTGGAAGACCAACAGAATGGGAAGGGAAAATCGGGTTAATGTATCCAAGTGACTGGGGATATGCAAGTACAAATACATCATGTAGAACTGCCTTAAATGGTGGAAGTTGTTCATACTCAAATTGGCTATACTCAAGTAGAGTAGAATCTGGAAATGACACATCACAATATGCTGAATGGACATTGTCGCCGCTTTCCTCTAACTCCTACTATGCGTTCTATGTGTCTTCGTCCGGGGGTGTCAGCTACTACTACGTGGACATCTACTCCTGGGGTGCGCGCCCTGTCGTTTATCTAAAATCTAACATCTCAAAAGTACAAGGCGATGGGTCAGCAGGATCACCATTTGTCATTGCATAACTTAGATAAGTAAAAAAACAAAAATTAACCAACAAAATAAAAATAAGCAAAAAAAAAAACAAACCCACGGCACCTATCAGGTGCTGTGGGAAACGCAAACTCCTCCCGGCAGCCGAAAGGAGCCTGGGAGGACGCCAAAAAACCAGTAAAAAAGTGGAAAATTAAATTTTTTTCACTTTTTTTCATTTTTTTGCTTGACTTTCTTCTCCCTAAGAGGTAGTATATAAATCACTTGATGGACATACCTCCATCAAGGAGGTAATTAATATGAGCGGAAGAAATACAAGATTTAAATTCTCCAAAAAATTCCATCCAAATAGTGTTGTGCTTTTTACCAATAAAAATAATTCCGGTATAAAATACATCACCTTTGGTAGAGATAAAAATATAACCAATTATATCGGTAATTGTTCTTATATATTCTCAGAACTTAAATTTCGACATATTAATTATATTTTATTTGATAATGAATTTGATATTATTAGTAAATGTGAATTTAAAGACAATCAATACTATAAATATTATAAATTATCAAAACTAAAACCGATTTTAATTAATATAAGAAATTATATTAATTAAAATATAAGGGTTAACTTACAAGTCGCCGAATTCCTCTAACTCCAACAATGCGTTCAATGTGAATTCGTCCGGGAATGTCAACAACAACAACGTGAACAACAACTCCTGGGGTGCGCGCCCTTAGTCAGCTCCCATTGCAATGAGGAGTTTAAGGTTTATAAAATAACTTTTTACTGAGAGTCTCTGGGAACATAGTTAATCCTTGAAGATATAAATATCTTCTAAAAGTATGAGGTAAGGATGGTCTTATCATACGTGATAGCCTATCAACCTTACATTTATGGTGTAGACACTTGGATTGTAAAGTGTCTAATTATTATTTTAAGAAAGGAAATGATTATTTATGAATAATTATGTTAAATTATATAGAAATGGTGGATTCTATTCTTGCTTCGAAGAATCAGCCTTCGTTCTTCATGCCTTATTTGGTTATAAAATAATTAATAGCAAAGTTGGTTTCCCAATTAAATCATATGAAAAAGTTATAAATAAATTAGAAGAACTTAACATAAGTTACCAAAACGTTGCTGATAACATCAGCAAAGATTTTGGTAATGATAATTCTTTTCTAACTTATTTAGAACAAGGTAAGAAAAAATTTGATTATAATTATAGGATAGATCGTATCCTAGATAAACTAGATAACTTAAATGAAGAAGATATAGATAGTATTATTAATTCTATTGAGGAAGTGATTAAATAATGACTAATGATAATCATAATAATCTTTTAGTAATTAATAGATTAAAAAACTTTTGTTTTAAAGTAAGAGAAATTGTTATCAACTTCCCTAAAAAAGAATTACTTATCAAAGATAAAATCATAAGCGATTCTTTAGATATTATTGAAGAAGTATATTACATTAATACATTAAGAAGAAATAATGTTAATAAAAGTGATAAAGCTAGATTAATATCTAAACTTAATATGTTAGATTTTTATATATATTATATATATAAAAATAATATTATTAATGAAAAAACCTTTAATAACTTATCTAAAGAAATTACAGAAATAACTAAAATATTATATAAGTGGGTGTACAATGAAAATAACGCTTGATGAAGCATTAGATGTTTATTTTAATGTTGTTTCAAAAAACTGCAGAAACAAGAATAAATTATTTAGATTTGAAAGAACTATGATGACTATACTTATAGACAATATTAATAGAGTTAATAATAACAATTATACTCCAGGTAAGTATAATATTTTTTTAATTAGAAGACCCAAATTTAGAATAGTTATGAGTCTTAGTATAATAGATAAAATTATTAATCACGTAGTAACTACTAAATATCTAATACCAACCCTAGATAAATACCTTAACTTTAGAAACGTTGCTACCAGAAAAGGAATGGGAGCAGATTACGGAGTAAGACTTGTAAAAAAATATATTGAAGAAAATAAGAAACACGATAAGTTTTATGTGCTTAAAATGGATATTAGTAAATATTTTTATAATATTGACCATAACATACTTAAAAGTATGTTAAAAGATAAATTTGATACAGATATTTACGATTTAATTTGTAAAATTATAGATAGTACTAATAACGATTACGTTAATAGTACTATCTATAATATTAAAACTAAAGAACTAAATAAAAAATATAATAAAGATATAGACGATATCCCTTATTATGAATATGATAAAGGATTACCTATAGGTAACATGTCCAGTCAGTACTTAGCAATATACTATATGTCAAATATAGACCATTATATAGTTCATAATCTAAAAATAAAACACTATATAAGGTATATGGATGATTTAGTATTAATTCATCATGATAAAGAATACTTAGAAAAATGTAGAGATATTATAGAAGAAAAATTAAACAATGAACTTAAATTAAAAATAAATAATAAAACTAAAATATATGATATAAATGACGGATTTGATTTCTTAAGTTATAACTTTAAAGTTATAAATAAAAAAACAATTATTTCTATAAGTAAAAAAACTTATAGAAATATAAAAAAGAATATTAAAAATTTAAAAGGAAATATAGAAGAATTTAATTCATATGGTAATTATCGTAATAGCTTTAGATTCTCAAACAATACAAAAATAAAAAATATACTAGAAAATCAATTTAGTAAATAATACATAATAAAATAAAAATGTCGCAGTAATGTCGCAGTAAATTTTATAAGTATACAATGTAGACAATAAAGTAGCCAAAAAGTAGACAAAAGTGTAGACAATAAATTTTTTTAATGATATTATTAAGTTAGAAAGACGTGATTAATATGAATCTAGGCAGAGAAGATGAACATAAAGAATTTAAAAAAAGTGTTGGTGAATTGAAAGAAGGAATTATATCTATTTGTTCTATGTTAAATAAACATGGATATGGAACTTTATATTTTGGTGTTAATGACAAAGGAGAAATTACCGGACAAGAAATAGGCGAAGTAACATTAAGAAAAGTAGCTAATGAAATTAAAAGACAAATATATCCTTCAATAATTCCTACTATAAGCAAAGAAGTAGAAAATGATTTAACTTACATTAAAGTTACTTTTGAAGGAAACAATAGACCATATAAAGCAAATGGAAGATATTATATAAGAGTTAGTGATGAAGACCAAGAAATGCCTGATACAAAAATCGCAGAAATGGTTCTTGAAAGAAACAATATGGACGTAATTACCTTAATAAAATCCAGTAGACAAGACTTAACATTTAACCAATTAAAAAATTTATATATAAGTAAGAATATTACTATAAATCAAGAGTATTTTGAAAAAAAATTATATTTATATACTCCCGAAGGAGAATATAATTTAATGGCTTATATTCTTTCAGATAACAATGATTTATCAATTAAAGTTGTTAAATTTGATGGAAATGATAAAATACATATGGGAAAACTGAATGAATATGGTTCCAAATGCTTATTAGTATCAATAAATCAAGTATTATCATATATCGAATCAATTAACGAAACAAGAGTAGATATAACACCTAGTGGTAGAATAGAAAATAAAATGTTTAACATGGATTCATTCAAAGAAGCATGGTTAAATGCGTGTCAACATAACAGATGGAACGACACAGTTCCTCCCGCAGTATATGTATATAATAATAGAATAGAAATAGTTTCTTTTGGAGGGCTCCCAAGAGGACTATCACTAGAACAATTTTATCGTGGAGAAAGTAAACCAGTAAACGAAAAACTACAAAAAATATTAGGACAATTAAGGTATATTGAACAAACAGGCCATGGAGTACCATTAATCGTATCTAATTATGGAAAAAAAGCATTTAATATTGAAGGAAATTTCTTAACAGTAACAATTCCGTTTAATTGGGAACTTAAAACAATTGAAATCAAATCAAGATTCGAAGACTTAAACGAAATGGAAAATAAATTATATTTATTACTTGTTGAAGAAAATGATATTACAATAGGAAACATAAAGAACAGAATGAATATTAGTGAATCATATATTAAAAGAATACTATCCGAATTAAAACAAAAAGGATACATTGAACGTATTGGATCAAAAAGAATCGGATATTGGAAGTGTCTTAAAGATGTAGACAATAAAGTAGACAATAAAAATAATACTTGAATATTTATTCATAATATTTTCACAAAAAATCACTCAAAAACTATTGACACATATTTTTCATAGTGGTATATTATATTTGCATTTTAAATTTTGGTTCTATTACGTATAGAACCTTGATTTATAGGTAATACAGCACACCGGGATGTGTGCATAGAAAGGAAGTATAAAAATGCCTACAA
>CAZTEJ010000077.1:0-4942 GCA_964612605.1 uncultured Clostridium sp.
ATAAAAATTAATCTCAATTAAAATTTTTTATTCTTTATTTATAATCTTTTAAGTAATCATCCCGTGTCTTAGATGTGTTCAGGCAACTCTTTGTTTCATACCACCGGATAGGTTGTTTGGTTTTTGGTTTATGAATTGTTCTAAGCCAAATTTTTTTATTAGTTTTTTTACATATTCTATATTTTCTTTTGTTAGTTTGTGTTCTAGTTTTAATCCGATGAGGGAGTTTTCTAGTACCGTTAGATGGGGAAGTAGTGCATCTGATTGTAGCATATATGATAGTTTTATATTTTCTTTGATGATTGTTCCTTTGTAGTTTTTATCTAGTTCGCTGATTATGTTAAGTAGGGTTGATTTACCGCATCCTGATGATCCTACTATACCTAGGATTTCTCCTTTTTTTAATTTGAATGATATATCTTTTATGGCAGGTATTTCTCCTTTTTTGGTGTGATAATTTTTTGATATATTTTTAAGTTCTAATATATTATTCATTTGTTATTAAATCTTGATATGGAACGTATTTATTTATTAGGTTTGAATTTATCATCATATCTTCTAGGTTGGTAAAGAGTTTTTCTGTTATATATGAATTATCTAACCATGCGTCTGAATCTTTGTATCGTTTTATTATTGTTGTTAAATCTTCGAGTGATGTATCAGGAAATTGGTTTATAATTATATTTGCAATTGTTTCTGGGGTATTATTTTGAGTAAATTCTAAACCTTGATTGATAGCGTATCTGAATTTATTAATTATATCTTTATTGTTTTGGATATAACTTTTTTTAGCATTGAATGCGGTGTATGGGACTTCGTCCCCGTATAGTCCGATTGAGGCTACTACGTATCCTTTTCCTTCTTTTTCAAGTTTGGTTGCGTTTGGTTCAAATAGGTTTACGAAGTCTGCTGTTCCTGATAGGAAAGCGCTTGTTAGGTTGGCAAAGTCTACTGTGTCGTTTGTGTTTACGTTTGTTATGTTGTTTTTGTTAAGTGTGTTATAAAAGTTTATAATTGGCATTCCTCCAGGACGTCCGGCTAGGACTTCTTTTCCTTTTAGGTCTTGTAGGGTAAAGTTGTTTATTTTGGTTCTTGATACTATAAATTGTCCATCTCTTTTGGTAAGTCCTGCGAATGTTTGGATGTAGTCTTTTGGGTTCTCGTTGTAGATATATATTGTTGCTTCGGGACCGCATAGTCCGATTTGTACGTCTCCTGATAAGACTGCTGCGGTTACGTTGTTTGCTCCGCTGGTAAGGATTAGTTCTATTTCTAGGTTTTGGTTTTTGAAGTAGTTGTTTTCTATTGCTATGTAGAATGGTGCGTAGAATGCGGAATGGGTTACTTCTGCTACTTTTATGGTATTTGTTTTTATTTTTGGTTTGTTTATATATAATAATATAAATATTAATAGGATAATAAAACATGTTATTATATATATTATTTTTTTCATTATGATTCCTCCTAAGGTAGTTTATGAATTATTTTTTTATTAAGTGATTGTTTACAAAGTAATTAAATAAATGTTATAGTTAATATAGGAGGTATGTGTTTATGGGTAAGAAAGGTTTTACTATGATTGAACTTCTTGTTGTTGTTGCTATTATAGGTATTCTTCTTGTTTTGACTATTCCTAGTATTCAAAGTGTTAGTAGTAATTCTAGAACTAAGATGTGTAAGAGTAAGCTTAGTATTATTGAAAATGATGTTAATGCTTATTTGACTAGTAATTCTGATTGTTTTATTAGTAAGAATGATAGTAGTTGTGGTATTTGTATTAGTTCAATTAATGGGAATGAGTGTATTACTAATGTTGAGAGGTTAGTTGAACTTGGGTTGGTTGAATATAATAATGATAAGAATGAGGTTATTAATCCGAAAGACAAGAGTTCTATGAATGATTATCAGATTAAGATTGTTTTTAATAATAAGAGATTTTTATCTAATTTTATTAAAGATAGTGAAGTTGATGAGAATTACAATAGTATTTGTGGTTATTCTGAGTCTAGTGATGAAGAGGAAGGAGATTAATTATCTCTTTTTTAATTTATATAGAAATTTATTTTTATTTTTTTTCCTTTTATTTCTATTTGGTTTTCTTCTTTTAGGTGTTTTAATTCTCTGTTCATTGCTGATCTATCTATGCATAGGTAGTTTGCTAGGTCTGTAAAGTTGAAGGGGAGATATATTGTTGTTGAATTGTATTTTTTTGCTTGTTGTTTAAAGTATGATAGTAGTTTGTTTCTGATTGTTTTGTTTGATATTATTTCTAGTCTTTTGTTTATATCTAACATTTTGTTACTGAATATATTTATTATGTTTTTTAATAGTTGTGAGTAGTATTTGTTATTTATTTCGTTGTTAAGAATTGTTTCTAGGTTGATTATTGTTATTGATGTTTGTTCTTCGGTTTGTAGTTCGTAGTCGTCTTCTTGGATTGGGGTAAAGTATGGGGAGAATATATTGTTTGTTATTATATCTATTGTTTGAATGTTTCCGTTGTATTCAATTTTATTAATTTTAATGGTTCCGGTTGTTATTATACAAAGTGAATTTTTGTTAATAATATCTTTTAGAATTATAGTATTTTTATTGAAATTGTATGTATATGGTTTTAAGTTATTTAGTATTTTTTCTTTTTCTTTTTCGGTTATATTTTTAAATAATTCGTTCATGTTTACACCTTCTTGTAAAATTATATCATAATTAGTTATTTGGTGCAATTGCACCAAACGTTAGGTGCAAGTTGTGTTATAATTTTTTTAGTTAAAGATAGAGAAGGAGAATGAATTATGAAAGTTATTAAAAGGGATGGACATATGGTTGATTGGTGTCCTGAAAAGATTGAAAATGCGATTTTAAAGGCTAATAATGAGGTTGAAGAGGAGGATCAAGCGTCTTCTATTCAAATTAAAAATATTATTAAATATATAGAGAAGTTAGGTAAGAAGAGAATTCTTGTTGAGGATATTCAAGATATTATTGAAATGAAGTTGATGGCTATTGGTAAGTATGAACTTGCTAAGAGATATATTACTTATAGATATACTAGGGAGTTGGTTAGAAGAAGTAATACGACTGATTTGGCTATTAAGGAGTTAATTGATGGGGAGTCTGAGTATTGGAATACGGAGAACTCTAATAAGAATGCGAAGATAGTAACAACTCAAAGGGATTATTTGGCTGGTATTACTTCTACTGATATTACTAAGAGGTTTTTACTTCCTGAGGATATAGTTCAGGCTCATGAGGATGGTATTATTCATTTTCATGATGCTGATTATTTTGCTCAGAATGCTTTACATAATTGTGATTTGATTAATTTAGATGATATGCTTCAGAATGGGACTAATATTAATGGTGTTATGATTGAGAAGCCTCATAGGTTTTTAACTGCTATGACTATTGCTACTCAAATTATTACTGCAGTAAGTAGTAGTCAGTATGGTGGTTGTACTATTACTTTAAGTCATTTGGCTCCTTTTGTTAGAAGTTCTAAGGAATATTATGAGAAGAAGTATAGTGAAAGAGGTTTAACTAAGAAACAGGTTGAAAAGTTTGTTATGGAGGATTTGGCTAAGGAGATTAATGATGGTGTTCAAACTTTTCAATATCAAATTAATAGTATGACTACTACTAATGGTCAAGCCCCTTTCTTAAGTGTATGTATGTATTTGGGTGAAACTGATGAATATAAGGAAGAACTTGCTATGTTGATTGAAGAGGTATTAAAGCAAAGAATATTAGGTATGAAGAATGAGAAAGGTGTTTATATTACTCCTGCTTTTCCTAAATTATTATATGTTTTAGAGGAAGATAATATTAAAGAGGATAGTAAGTATTATTATTTAACTAAGCTTGCTGCTGAGTGTACTGCTAAGAGGATGGTTCCTGATTATATTAGTGAAAAGATTATGAAAGAGAATAAGATTGATAAGAATGGTGATGGTCAATGTTATCCTTGTATGGGATGTAGATCTTTCTTAACTCCTTATGTTGATAAGGATGGTAAACCTAAGTATTATGGTAGGTTTAATCAGGGTGTTGTTACTATTAATTTAGTTGATGTTGCTTTGTCTAGTGATAAGAATATGGATGATTTTTGGAATATATTTGATGAGAGATTAGAATTATGTCATAGAGCGTTACAGATTAGACATAAGAGATTGTCTAAGGCTACTTCTGATGTTGCGCCTATTTTATGGCAACATGGTGCTTTGGCAAGGCTTGGTAAGGGTGAGAGTATTCATGATTTATTGCATGGTGGTTATTCTACTATTTCATTAGGTTATGCTGGATTATATGAGTGTGTTAAGTATATGACTGGAAAATCTCATACTGATTGTGGTAAGGGAAAAGAGTTTGGTTTAGAAGTTATGCAACATATGGTTGATAAGTGTAAGGAGTGGAAGGAAGCAGAGGATATTGATTATTCTGTTTATGGTACTCCAATTGAAAGTACTACTTATAAGTTTGCTAAAGGTTTAAGGGATAGATTTGGTGTTATTAAGGGGATTACTGATAGGGATTATATTACTAATAGTTATCATGTTCCTGTGTTTGAAGAGATTGATGCTTTTAGCAAGTTAGAACTTGAAAGTGAATTTCAAAAGTTATCTCCTGGTGGTGCGATTAGTTATGTTGAGACTGCTAATTTGACTAATAATTTAGATGCTGTTATGGAGGTTATTAAGTATATTTATGATAATATTATGTATGCTGAGTTGAACACGAAGAGTGATTATTGTCAAGCGTGTGGTTATACAGGGGAGATATTAATTGATGAGAAATTAGAGTGGTATTGTCCTAATTGTGGTAATAGAGATCATGATAAGTTAAATGTTGCTAGAAGAACTTGTGGATATATTGGTACTAATTTTTGGAATAAGGGTAGAACTGAAGAGATTAAAGAGAGAGTAATTCATTTAGATAATAAAGAGGC
>CAZTEJ010000078.1:0-4913 GCA_964612605.1 uncultured Clostridium sp.
AATAGCTATGCTTGTCCAGATATACCAACAATTGAATCATGTGGAGAAGCAGTTTGCAAAGTAAACGTTAAACTAAATGCGAACGGAGGAACATACTCAACCGGAGTATATAGCTGGGATGTAACACCAGGTTCAACAGTTAGCTCATTTATGA
The DNA here is from genome assembly GCA_964612605.1 of uncultured Clostridium sp. Classification (GTDB taxonomy): domain Bacteria; phylum Bacillota_I; class Bacilli_A; order RF39; family UBA660; genus CAG-533. The sequence goes on from CAZTEJ010000078.1 coordinate 155, forward strand.
GTATGGATAACATCAAAAGAGATAATTATGCTTTAACATCAGTTTCAGGAAGTGATGGAAAAACATATACAGATTCTAGTACAATATCAGCCGCATTAACCTTAACCGCAAACTGGTATAAGTTATGTTCAGAATTTACGCTTGACTACAGTGACCTAAAATGTAACGTAACATGTACACAATCAGACGAAGGAGATTACAATGTTGCAATGAAAGATAAATACTATCCAGGATACCATTGTGGTTATGAATGGACAGGAGATGCAGGCAGATGTTATCCATGCGGAGGATCAGGTTCATCTGGTTCCGGAAGTTCTTCATCAGGAGGAACAGGCGTATGTTTTGTAGGAAACGGAAACAGTACCACACAATGCAGAAGTGCTTTCGAACACCTAGGTACATGCGGTGCATGGAGTTACTACGTAGCAAACGGTTATCAAGGAGCAGGTTGCTACTGCAACTGTTAAAATAAACAAAAATGGTATGAATTATATATCATTTTTGTTTATAATATTTATAGGAGGAGAATAATGCTATCAATTATTTATTTAATATTAATATTAGGAGTACTCGTATTTGTACACGAATTTGGACACTTCATAGCAGCAAAAAAAATAGGAGTACACGTCAGTGAATTTGCTATTGGTATGGGCCCAAAACTTTTTTCACACAAAAGAAAAAACGATCCCACAGAATATACCATTAGACTATTACCAATAGGTGGTTTCTGCGCTATGGCAGGAGAAGTCATAGAAGAAGAAAACAACCTAAAAAAAGATGAATACATGTGTAATCGTTCAAAAATAGAAAGAATAATTATATTAATAGCCGGAGTTACTATGAATATAATAACCGCATTCATTATGCTATTCTTTCAATCATTAATATGGGGTACAACCGAACAAACCTCTATCGTAGGTTACGTTCCAGAAAACTATCCCGTTGCAGACGCAGGTATAGTTATCGGAGATAAAATAACAAAAGTTAACGGGTATAAAGTTAATACATGGGATAAATTAACCTTAATTATGAACTTAAATAATAATAATTCATATACAACATTCGAAGTTAAAAAACAAGACGGTACCATTAAAACCTATGAAATAACACCTAAAGAAGTTGCCAACGAAGACGGTACAACCTCATTAGTCTACGGAATAGGAGCAGGAGATAAATTAGATAAAACAATCGGAAACTCTATTAAATATGCTTTCAAAAAACTAGGCTCATTAACCTCAACAATGCTACTTACATTAAAATATTTGTTCACAGGAAAAATATCTTTAAATGCTTTTTCAGGACCAGTTGGAATGTATACAGTAGTAAAAAGTGCCTCAGGACTCGAACAACTATTATTCCTAGCAGCCTACCTAAGCATCAATTTAGCAGTTATAAACGCAATCCCATTTCCAGCCTTTGATGGAGGAAGAATACTATTCGTAATAATAGAAGCAATTAAAGGAAGCAAAGTAAAACCAGAAACAGAAAATATGTTCCATACCATCGGTTTCATGCTACTAATGTTACTTATGATATATATAACCATACAAGATATAATTAAATTATTTTAAAATAAAAAAAATAGTAACCTATATTTCTCTCATTAAGTTACTATTTTTATATGGATTATTCTTATCAATCTTATCAACAAACAAAATACCATCCAAATGATCCATTTCATGTTGAAACGCAACAGAAATATCTTCACGAACCCTTATAGTATATTGCTCACCATTTTCATCATAAGCAGATACCGTAATCCTAGCATATCTAGGAACAATACCCTCAACCTCACGATTTACAGATAAACAACCTTCACCCTCGCCAACATATATTAATTCAGTACTCTTACTTACTATCTTCGGATTAATAACAACATATCTTTTAAACTTACCATCATCCAATTCCTCAGATATAACAAATATCCTTTTCAAAATACCAATTTGAACAAAAGATAACCCCATACCAGCCCTCAAATCATATTTCTCAGCATATTCTTCAATCTGACTCATTTCTAAATAAGTTAAAGAATCATCTATTAACTTCTTAGTCTCATCGTCAAGAGGAAACACAACCTCACTCGATTTCTTTCTAAGAATCTTATTAGATTCATCTAATATTTTAATATTTGGTAATTCCATATTAAATCGCCCCTTTACATCAACACGAATATATTAGCAAAAAAATACAAAAAAATAAACCCTATAATTCAACTTTATCTCCAATTTTATAAATCTTATTTAAATTAGTTGGTATTTCTAAAGTATTATAAGAATTATTTAATATAATAACCCTATTAGGTTTAATATTTAATCTAGATGAAACAACATAATTATTCTTATCTAAACCATAAATATCAATATTAATCTTCATAAAAAAAGTATGTACCTTATTTACATTGGGAAAATACATTCCATAATCAATATTCTTCTTAAACATTAAACCAATTAATCTTTTATAAAAACTATTTGCAATTATTATTTTCATACTTTATCACAAATCAATTATATATTATAATTGACAAAAAAGCAAAATAATAAGATAATATATATAGTAGAGAAAAGGTGATAAAACTATGAAAAAGATAAATAATAAAGGACAAGCATTAGTTGAATACGTAGTAATTATCGGACTTGTAACTGTATTAGTAGTAGGACTAGTTTCATATTTTGGCGGCTTCGTTAAAGACGCAATGACTAAGACAGGATGCCAATTAGTAGGGCAAGAATACAAAGAAGGAGAAAAACCTGGAGAAGGTACCTGCGTAAGCAAAACAACAGATATAGATAGTTTATTTAAATAATATCAATTTCAGGATTAACTCCTTTATATATTTCAACATATAAATATATAATACCTCCTATTAAAATACAAATACTAGCAAGCAATAATAATTTCCTATAAGTAGGAGATTTTTTATTTATATTCCTACCAGTCATATATAAAGTATAAATATAAATACATAACGCAATAAAAAGAACTAAAATATTAATATATCTAAATATTTTCTGATATTTAATATCCATACTATAAAGATATCTTTCCTCAAAATAATTACTTATAAAATTAGCACCAATAATAAACAAATATATCATCCATACTACATTCTCATTATCTATCTCTTTAATCCTATTATCAACATTCATAATAAAAAATATTCATAAATACATTACATTATGAAATTAAATTACTTAATAAGCATATTATATAATATCCACTTTAAAAGTGTTAAAGATAGATTAGGAAAGAAAATTCTTTCCTTTTTATTTTATTTTAATAAATTATTTGTTATAATGAATAAGGTAGGTGGTTAATTAATGAAAGATAAAGATGTAATCGTGTTAGGAACACTAAAAAAAGAAAAATCAAGTAAACCATTCTTTGTTTTACTCGTATTTACTCTAATAATTGGTTTTTGTTTTGGTTTACCCTATATTAAAGCATATTTAGGTGATGATTATACTGTAGATAATCTAATTAATAAATCAACAACAACTAGTACAACAACAACAACTACTAATAACGTAATCATAGAAGAAACTATACTTACATGTACTTTAGCAAATTCAGAATACATTTATACTTTTACTAATAACAAATTAAATAAAATTAATCATAAATATAATTATACCAACACAGAAGAACAAACAGACAATAGTATAATTAACGAATTTAATAATAGAAGTAATAAAGTTAATAGTATAGGTGGAGTAAGCAATATAACTAAAATAGATACCGGATTTACATATAACACTGAAATAACTACTGCAGGAGATTTTAATCTAATAGACCCTAACTACTATTATTTAAATACGGAAATAAACACCATAAAAAATGAATTAATACAAAAAGGTTTTGATTGTAAATGAATATAGAAATAAATAATTTTAATGGACCACTTGATTTATTACTCCATCTTATAAAAGCACATAAGATGGATATATATGATATAGACATAGAATTAATAACAAAAGAATACATTAATTACATTAATAATAATAAAGAATTAACAATAGATGCTTGTAGCGAATACTTAGTAATGGCAAGTGAATTAATTCATCTTAAAAGCAAACAATTACTACAAGTAGAAACTGAAGAAGAAGAACAATACGATATCAATACAGAAGAAGAATTAAGAGAAAGACTATTAGAATATCAAAAAATTAAAGATCTAGCAGGAGATTTTAGAGTACTAGAAGAAAAAAGAAGTTACGTTTATACTAAACTACCTAGTAATTTAAATGAATACAGAAAAAATCAAGAATTAAGTACCGATATAACACTTAACGATTTATTAAATGCATTTGAAAACTTTTTAAAACGAAAAAAAAGCATAGAACCACAAACTACAACTGTTACTAAAAAAGAATTTAGCTTAGAAGAAAGAAACAAACAAGTTAAAAATATAATCAAATTAAAAGGAAAAATAAATTTTTTAGAACTATTTGATGATATATCAAAACCATATGTTATAGTAACATTTCTAAGCGTTTTAGATTTAGTTAAGAAAAATGAAATAATTATAACTCAAAATAAGAATTTTGGAGAAATATATTTAGAAGGATGTTAAATATGAAAGATATAGGAATATTAGAAGGAATACTATTTGTAGTAGGAGATGAAGGAATAACATTAGAAACATTATGTGAAATAATGAGTAAAACAGAAACCGAAGTAAAAAGTTTATTATCAACACTAAAAAATAATTATGAAGAAGATGATAGAGGAATAAGAATAAGTTATTTAGGAGATTCATTTA